>NZ_CP115174.1:3129000-3437500 GCF_027625475.1 Sphingomonas abietis | reverse complement strand
TGACTGGGGCGGTCGCCTCCTAAAGAGTAACGGAGGCGCGCGATGGTTGGCTCAGGCCGGTTGGAAACCGGCTGTTAGAGTGCAATGGCATAAGCCAGCCTGACTGCGAGACTGACAAGTCGAGCAGAGACGAAAGTCGGTCATAGTGATCCGGTGGTCCCTCGTGGAAGGGCCATCGCTCAACGGATAAAAGGTACGCCGGGGATAACAGGCTGATAACCCCCAAGAGCTCATATCGACGGGGTTGTTTGGCACCTCGATGTCGGCTCATCACATCCTGGGGCTGGAGCAGGTCCCAAGGGTTTGGCTGTTCGCCAATTAAAGTGGTACGTGAGCTGGGTTCAGAACGTCGCGAGACAGTTTGGTCCCTATCTGCCGTGGGCGTCGAAATTTGAGAGGAGTTGACCCTAGTACGAGAGGACCGGGTTGAACGTACCTCTGGTGGACCTGTCGTGGCGCCAGCCGCGCAGCAGGGTAGCTATGTACGGACGGGATAACCGCTGAAAGCATCTAAGCGGGAAGCCTCCCTCGAGATAAGATTTCATAGAGCCGTGAAAGACCATCACGTTGATAGATCGGATGTGGAAGTGGGGTAACCCATGGAGCTAACCGGTACTAATTGCTCTATTCGCGCTTGAGAGTTCCACACCGCCAACCTCAAGGTTGAACGGAACAGGATATCATCAGCATCGTAACCGTTACAAAACCAACATCGATTTCTACCCAATAGGTTACGCGGATCAGGTAGCTTGGTGGCCATAGCGTCTGTGACCCACCCGATCCCATCCCGAACTCGGCCGTGAAACCGGACTGCGCCAATGGTACTATCGCTCAAGCGATGGAAGAGTAGGGCGCCGCCAGGCTTCCCCATCCGCGTAACTCACAAAAACCCATTCCTGCAACCAATGCAGGACCGCAACAGCCCCGCATCGATCCGATGCGGGGCTTTTTCGTGTCCTGTCGGTGGCACGGTGCGCCCGCCCGATCAGATCACCACCATCACCTTGCCGATCGCTTCGCGCGCGGCGAGCCTGGCGATCGCGGCGCCGCCTTCGGCCAGCGGATAGGTGCGATCGATGCGGGGCTGGATCCTGCCCTCCGCCCACCAGGCCAGCAGGCGCTCGACATTGGCGCGATCCCGCGCCGGCTCGCGCATCGCGAAGGCGCCCCAGAAGACGCCGCGCACGTCGCAGGATTTGAGCAGGGTGAGGTTGAGCGGCAATTTGGGGATGCCGGCGGGGAAGCCGACCACCAGATACCGCCCCTCCCAGGCGATCGATCGCAGCGCGGGCTCGGCATAGTCGCCGCCGACCGGATCGTAGACGACATCGGCGCCGCTTTTGCCGACTGCCTGCTTGAAGGCGTCGGCCAATTGCTTGGAGGCCTCCTTGTCGAACGGCGCGTGGCCGTAGACGAGCGTGGCGTCGGCGCCGGCGTCCTGGGCAGCGGCGGCCTTCGCCTCGCTCGACACCGCCGCGGCCACGGTCGCGCCCAGCGCCTTGCCGATCTCGATCGCGGCGAGACCGACGCCGCCGGCCGCGCCCAGCACCAGCAAGGTCTCGCCGGGCTGCAACTGGCCGCGATCGACCAGCGCATGATAGGTGGTCGCATAGGTCATCAGCAGCGCGGCGCCCTCGATCGGATCGCGCCCGGCAGGCAGGCGCACCGCGCGGGCCACGGGGACCATCACCTGCTCGGCCAGGCCGCCATGGCCGAGCACCGCGATCAGCCGGTCGCCGATCGCCCAGCCCTCGACGCCGTCGCCGATCGCATCGACCTCGCCGGCGATCTCGCTGCCCGGTGCGAAGGGGCGGGGGGGCTTGACCTGATATCGGTCCTCGATGATCAGCACATCGGGATAGTTGATCCCGCAGGCGAGCACCCGGACGCGGAGTTCGCCGGCACCCGGTTCGCGATCGGGCAACTCGCCCATTGCGAGCGTATCGGGGCCGCCCGGCGCCCGCGAGAGCAGCGCCTTCATCACAGCACCTCGAACAGGCCGGCGGCGCCCATGCCGCCGCCGATGCACATGGTGACGACGACATGCTGTACGCCGCGCCTCTTGCCCTCGATCAGGGCGTGGCCAACCATGCGCGCGCCGGACATGCCATAGGGATGGCCGATCGCGATCGCGCCGCCATCGACGTTCAGCCGATCGTCGGGGATGCCGAGCCGATCCTGGCAATAGAGCACCTGCACCGCGAACGCCTCGTTCAACTCCCACAGCCCGATATCGTCGATGCCGAGGCCGAAGCGCCGGAGCAGCTTGGGCACCGCGAAGACCGGGCCGATGCCCATCTCGTCCGGATCGGTGCCGGCCACCGCCATGCCGAGGTAGCGACCGAGCGGGGCCAGGCCGCGGCTGGCGGCGAACTCGGCCTCCATCACCACGCAGGCGGAGGCGCCGTCCGAGAGCTGGCTGGCATTGCCCGCGGTGATCACGCCGCCTTCGACCACCGTGCGGAGACCCGCGAGGCCCTCGGCGGTGGTGTCGGCGCGATTGCCTTCGTCCTTGGCCAGCATGACCTCCCTGGCCGAGGTGGCGCCGGTCGCCTTGTCGGTGACGGTCATCGTCGCGGTGACGGGGATGATCTCGGCATCGAAGCGGCCATGGGCCTGCGCCTCGGCGGTGCGTTGCTGCGAGCGCAGCCCATAGGCGTCCTGCCGCTCGCGGCTGATGCCGTAGCGCTTCGCCACGATCTCGGCAGTCTGGAGCATCGGCATGTAGATGTCCGGCACCATCGCCAGCAATTCGGGATCGGGGCCGACTCGCATCTGCGGCGTCTGCACCAGCGAGATCGACTCGACGCCACCGGCGACCACCACGTCCATGCGATCGACGATCACCTGCTTGGCGGCGGTGGCAATCGCCATCAGGCCGGACGAGCATTGCCGGTCGATGGTCATCCCCGCCACGCTGGTCGGCAGCCCCGCGCGCAGCGCCGCCGTCCGCCCGATGGTATGCTGCACGCCCTGCGGCAGCGCCGCGCCGACGATGCAGTCGTCCACCTCCGCCGGATCGATCTCCGCACGCGCGACGGCGGCGCGGATCGCGTGGGCGGCGAGTGTGGGCGAGGGCAGGCTGTTGAACGCACCGCGATAGGCACGGCCGATCGGCGTGCGGGCGGTGGAAACGATGACGGCATCGCGCATGGGTCTCTCCCGATGATCGGTATGGATATTCAGACGAAGAACTGGCCGAGCCATGTCGCGACCAGCGCCGGCTTGTCGCCGCCGTCGATCTCGATCGCGCAGGCGAGCGTCTGCTGGAACTGGCCGGGCCGCTTTTCCTCGATCGCGGTGAGGGTGAAGGCGCCGCGCACCCGGCTGCCGGAACGGACCGGCGCCACGAAGCGGACCCCGTCGACCCCATAGTTGACGCCCATCCGGATGCCCGGAACCGGCGGGCGCGGCGCGCTCGCCAGCAGCCGGGTGAGCAGCGACAGCGTCAGGAAGCCATGCGCCACGGTGCCGCCGAACGGGGTGGCGGCAGCGGCGACCGGATCGATGTGGATGAACTGGTGATCGCCGGTCGCGGCGGCGAAGGCATCGATCATCGGCTGATCGACGGTCAGCCAATCCGAATGCCAGGTCTGGCCGATATCGGCCGTCAGCCGATCGAGAATATGTGACATCATGCGCGCCTTATCTCTCTCCGTGGCCGCTTGTAGAAGCGCCACGGGGCCGGCTGCAAGATAGAAATCAAAAATCCGGTATGGCGAGGTCCGGTGTCAGTCGAACAATCCGGTGGCGAGCGTCGAGGCGTATGTCGATACCGCCTGGTCGCGCGGCAGGCGTTCGGCCCAGTGGCGCAGATCATAAGCGGCGTTGAGCGTGGCCATCACGATCTGGCTGGTGATCATCGGGTCGATCGGCCGGATCGACCCTTCGCTGATGCCGTCGACCAGGGTGCCGGCGAAACGCATTGCCATCCGGTTCGAGCGCTCGACCACGTCGGCGCGGACATTGGCCGGCAGCGCGAGCAGCGCGGTGGTCCGCAGCAGCGGCCATGTCCCGCCGAACTGGACATCGAGCAGCATCGCGATCGCGGTGGAGAGGCGCTGCCAATGCGTCCCGCCGGCCTCGTCGGCGACACGCTGCGCGCGCGATACCCGGTGATAGGAATGGCGGAAGCATTCGAGCACCAGATCGTCCTTGGCGTCGAGATGGTGGTAGAAGCTGCCCTTGGTGACGTTGAGTTCGGCCACGATGCGATCGACCGAGGCGCCGCGATAGCCGAGGTCGTTGATCAGCCGGGTCGCCGCGCGCAGGAAGGCGCCCGATCCGGTTTCGGGCGGATCGGCGATATCGTCTTCCGGCGCCGGGATCGGCATCGGGGCAAAGCCCGAGCCTGCCGGCGCGATGCCATGGGCCAGCAATTCGAACAGCCGTGCCCGCACCCGCGCGAAATCGCTGATCGAATAATCGTTGATCCACACCGGCAGCCAGAAGGTGACTTCGATCAGCATGTGCGCCCGGGCGGTCAGCAGGGCCTTGCGATCGCTGTCGCCGACATCGCCGAAGAAGCCGCGGATCAGCCGGAAGATCGCCTGATAATGCTTCATCAGCGGCTCGCGCACGCTGTCTTCGAGTGCGCGGATGTCGGACAGCGTGGCGATGCCGCGCTCCTCGCCGCGCAGCACGCGGGCGCGCATGTCGAAATGCAGCTCGAGATATTTGGAGACCCGCGCATGGGGATCGGGCTCGGCGCCGGCCTCGATCGCCATCGCCTCCAGCCGCTCCAGCGTATGCTCGAACACGGCCGCGGCGAGATGCTCCTTGAGCCGGAAATAATAGGTGATGCTGGTGGTGTTGAGCTCCACCGTCTGTGCCAGTTCCGCGAAGGTCATGCCCTTGACGCCGCGCTCGTTGATCAGAACCATCGCGGCATCGAGGATGCGCTCGCGCTTGCGTTCGAAGCGGCTCTGTTTCGGTGCGGAGGTGGTGGAATGCGCGGCGGATTGCGTGGTCATGGTGCGGTTATGCCGCGCCGCGCGGTTCCGCGCCACCGATCCTTGTGTGGCGAGTATCTGAAAGCAGGGTATGCATCACATCCTCCATTTCATCCAAGTTGACATATCATCACCGAGATTTATCAAATAGGCGGTATCAAGCGACGGGCAGAGAAAATGCGATGGCCCGCCGCCTCTGGGAGAAATGGATGACCGCAACCGGCCCCGATGCACGGCGCATCGTCGATGGAATCGAGCTGGCATGGCTGGAGGCATGGCTGGCCGGCCATGTGCCCGGTTTCCGGGATCTGGCCGGAATCGAGAAGTTTCCCGGCGGCCAATCCAATCCGACCTATCGGCTGGATGCGGCGAGTGGACGCTATGTGATGCGCCGCAAGCCGTTCGGGCCGACGCTGCCGTCCGCCCACGCGGTCGATCGGGAATATCGCCTGATCTCGGCGCTTCACCCGATCGGGTTTCCCGTCGCGCGGCCCTATGCGCTGTGCGACGATCCGGACGTCGTCGGTGCCGCCTTCTACATCATGGAGATGGTCGACGGCCGCACCTTCTGGGATGGCCCGTTGCCCGAGCAGAGCCCGGCCGAGCGCGATGCCGTCTATCGGTCGATGATCGTCACCCTGGCGAAGTTGCACCGGATCGACCCGGCCGCGGTCGGGCTCGGCGATTATGGCGCGCCGGGCAATTATTTCGAGCGTCAGGTCGCCCGCTGGACCAAGCAGTATCGCGCCGCGCAGACCGACGACATCGCCGACGTCGAGAGGCTGATCGCGTGGCTGCCGAAGACGCTGCCCCGGCAGGAGCGGGTGTCGATCATCCATGGCGATTATCGCATCGACAATATGATCTTTGCGCCCGATTCCGGCGCGGTAAAGGCGGTGCTCGATTGGGAATTGTCGACGCTCGGCGATCCGCTCGCCGATTTCGCCTATCTGGCGATGAACTGGGCGATGCCGGCGGGCGAGCATCCGGCGACGATCGGCGGGCTCGATCTCGCCGCGCTCGGCATCCCGACGATCGAGCAGGCGGTCGATCTCTATTGCGCCGAGACGGGGCGGGCCGGGGTGCCCGACCTGAACTGGTACTTCGCCTATAACCTGTTCCGGCTGGCGGGCATCGTCCAGGGCATCAAGAAGCGCTTCATCGAGGGTTCGGCCTCCAGCGCCCGTGCCGAGGAGGCGGGATCGCGCGTGCCGATGCTCGCCGCGCGGGCCTGGGATTTCGCGCGCCGGGCGGGCGCCACGGGCTGAGATCATACCTGATAAAAACAAGCTAGGAGAGAGACGTGTCGTTATTCGACCTGACCGGCAAGGTCGCCGTCATCACCGGATCGTCGCGCGGCATCGGCCGGGCGATCGCCGAGGAATATGCGGCGCAGGGCGCGCGCGTGGTGATCTCCAGCCGCAAGCAGGCGGCCTGCGACGAGGTGGTCGCCGCGATCAACGCGCAGCATGGCGACGGCACCGCGATCGCGATCGCCGCCAGCATCTCGTCCAAGCCCGATCTGGAGGCGCTGATCGCCGGCGCTCGCGCCGCCTTCGGGCGGATCGACGTGCTGGTCTGCAACGCTGCCAGCAATCCTTATTATGGATCGATGAACGGGATCACCGACGACCAGTTCAGGAAGATCCTCGACAATAATGTGCTGTCCAACCACTGGCTGATCCAGCTGGTGCTGCCCGAGATGGTCGAGCGGCGGGCGGGCGCGATCGTCGTCGTCTCCTCGATCGGCGGCTTGCAGGGGTCGCAGGTGATCGGCGCCTATAATGTCTCCAAGGCCGCCGATTTCCAGCTGGTCCGCAACTATGCGACCGAGATCGGCGAGCATGGTATCCGCATCAATGCGATCGCGCCGGGGTTGATCCGCACCGATTTCGCCCGCGCGCTGTGGGAGAATCCGGTGGCCGAGGCGCGGGTGAAGCAGGCGACGCCGCTGCGCCGGCTGGGCGAGCCGCGCGACATCGCGGGCGCCGCCGTGTTCCTGGCATCCGATGCCGGGGCCTATGTCACCGGGCAGGCGATCGTCGTCGATGGCGGCGTGACGATCGGAGGGACGACGATATGAGCGACGTCCTCGAAGGCAAGGTCGCGATCGTCACCGGCGCGGCATCGGGCATCGGCCGGGCCTCGGCGCTGCTGTTCGCGCGGGAGGGGGCGGCCGTGGTCGCCGCCGATCTCGCCGATGCGCTGGACGAGACGGTCGCCGCCATCATTGCAGAGGGCGGCCGCGCGCTGGCCGTGCGCGCGGACGCCGGCGAGGAGGCCGATGTCGTGGCGCTGGTGGGGCGCGCCGTCGCCGAATATGGCGGGCTCGACATCTTCTTCGCCAATGCCGGCGTCACCGGCGGCATGGTCGGCGGCTATTTCGACGCGACGCCGGCGGTCTGGATGGAGACGCTGCGGGTCAACCTGATCGGGCCGTTCCTCGCGGTGAAGCATGGCGCGCCGGCCATCAAAGAACGCGGCGGCGGCGCGATCATCTGCACCGCCTCGGTCGCGGGCCTGCGGGCCGGCGCGGGGCCGGCGCAATATTCGGCCTCCAAGGCGGGCGTCATCAACCTCGTGCAGACCGCATCGCAGGAACTGGCCGGCACCGGCGTGCGGGTCAACGCGATCTGCCCCGGTCTGATCGAAACCGGCATGACCCGCTTCGCCTATGACGGCGCGCGGGCCGTCGGCAAGGCGGATCGCATCGGCCGGATGAACCCGATGCTGCGCGGCGGCGAGCCGGACGAGATCGCGTCCGCCGCGCTGTTCCTGGCGTCGCCCGCGGCCAGCTACGTCAACGGTCATGCACTGGTGGTGGATGGCGGCCTCTCGACCTCGCACCCCACCAACAAGGCGCCGGGGGACCGCAAGCCGGGAGCGCCGACATGGTGAGTGTGGGCGAGGTAAGCCTGGGGGCATTGCTGGCCGGCGCGACGCGTGACGGCGGCACGCTCTCGGCGACCATTCCCGCGCAATGGCTTCAAGGGCGCACGACCTATGGCGGCCTGAGCACGATGCTGGCGCTGGAGGCGGCGAAGGGGCTGGCCGACGATCTGCCGCCGCTGCGCTCCGCCACCGTCACCTTCCTGCGCCCGCTGGGCGGAGCCGTGACGGCCCGCGCGACTCTGGTCCGGCGCGGGCGCTCGGCCAGCTTCGTCGATGCCGAGGTGTCGGGCGAGGAGGGCGTCGGGCTGAAGGCCGGCTTCGTGTTCGTGGCGGATCGCGAGTCCGATCTCCATCATGACGACAATCCGATGCCGGCGGTGGTCGATCCCGACACGGCGGCGGATGCCTTCCGCAGCGGCGGCCCCGGCTTCGCGCCCAATTTCGAATGGCGCCATGCCTCCGCCGAGCAGCGACGCGGCGTGCCCGAATTGCTGCTCTGGGTGCGGCTGCGCGAGCGGGAGGGGCTGGCGCCTGCTACCGAGCTGATCGCGATGGCCGATGTGCTGCCGCCCGGTGCGATGCCGCTGATGACCGAGCGCCGGCCGATCAGCAGCATCACATGGCTGGTCAACCTGCTCAGCCCGTTGCCGGTCACCACCGATGGCTGGTGGCTGCTCCGCTCGACCGCGCATCATCTCGCGGGCGGCTTCTCCAGCCAGCATATGACGATGTGGAACCGCGCTGGCGTCTGCGTCGCGCAGGGCATGCAGAGCGTCGCGATCTTCTAAAGCCGATCGACATTCGGATGGGTTGAATATCAGGCGATCGTTTCGTTCAAACCGTCATGCTGAACTTGTTTCAGCATCCCGCTTCCTCCGGGCGCTCAGCGCCAAAGCTTCGCTGGGATCCTGAAACAAGTTCAGGATGACGATAGCTTCAGGAATGGATCATAGCCTGATCCGATGAATGTCGATCACCCTAGCCGGCCATCCCGTCGGCCATCCCGTCAGCCAGCCAGGCGCGGATCGCGGCGTTGACGGCGGCCGGCGCCTGCCACGGCGCGAAATGGCCGGCCTCGATCCTGGTGAGGGTGAGGTGGGGGACATAGGCGTCCAGCCCGTCGATCTGGACGGGCAGCAGCGCGCCGTCCTGCATCGCCCAGATCACCAGCGTGGGCATGGTGAGCGGGGGGAAGGGCGCATCCAGAAAGGCGGGCCGAGGCGGCACCTCGTCCATCGCCGGGACGATCACCGCGCTCGCCCGATACCAGTTGAGCATCGCGGTCAGCGCCCCCGGCCGGGACCATTGATCGAGATAGACCGATTTCTCCGCTGCCATCGCATCGAGATCGGCATGGGGACGGAAGCTGGCGTCGAAGAAGGCACCGAGTCCGATCCGCTCGACATGATCCTCGAACTGCGGATTGCGGAAGGCGGTGATATATTGGCTGGCGGCGCGCTGCGCCCCGTCGTCGAACAGCGAGCGCTGGAAGAGCAGCGGATGCGGCGCGTTGATGATGACGAGGCGCTCGATCCGATCCGCCTCGCGCAGCGCCGCCAGCCACGCGACCGCGCCGCCCCAATCATGGCCGACCAGCGTGAAGCGCGCGATCCCGAAATGATCGGCCAGCGCGATCAGGTCGGCGACGATGTGCTGCGGCGCATAATCGCCGACCGATCCGGGCTTCGAGGATCGAGCGAAGCCGCGCTGATCGGGGGCGATCACGAAATGATCGCGGGCGAATGCGGGAAGCTGGTGGCGCCACGTGCGATGGGATTCGGGAAAGCCATGCAGGAAGATCATCGCGGGATGGGTGGGATCGCCCATCGTCGCGACGTCCAGCTCCACCCCGGTGGAGAGCTTTATCCGCACCAGATCGAAATGATCCACCGCCCGCCCCCTATCCGGCCGCTTCGCGTTCGCGCTCGAACAGCGGCGCCAGTTCCTTCTTCATGATCTTGCCATTGGCGTTGCGCGGCAGCGTTTCGGGATGGAACCGGATGTAGGCGGGCACCTTGAACCCGGCGAGGCGCGCGCGGACCCAGTCCTGAAGCTCGGCCTCGGTGGCCGAGGTGCCGCGCGCGAGATGCACCACCGCGGCCAGCTCCTCGCCCAGCGTGCGATGGGGCAGGCCGATTACCGCCGCATCGGTGACGGCGGGGTGCGCGTAGAGCGCATTCTCCACCTCGGTGGAGTAGATATTCTCGCCGCCGCGGATCACCACGTCCTTGGCGCGATCGACGATGAAGCAGAAGCCCTCCGCGTCGAGCCGCGCCATGTCGCCGGTGCGGACCCAGCCATCGATGAAGGTGCGCGCGGTGGCCTCCGGGTCGCGCCAATAGCCCTTTACGATCTGCGGGCCTGCCGCCCATAATTCGCCGACTTCGCCGATCGGCAGTTCGCGGGTGCCGTCCTCGTTCATGATCTTGAGGGTGGAGACGGGCAGCGCCGGGCCGCAGCTTTCCGGGCGGTGCAGATAATCCTCGGCGACATGCAGGGTGACGGTGGCCGAGGTTTCGGTCATCCCCCAGCCATTGCTGGGCGCGGCGCCGAGATCGCGCTGGATGCGACGCACCAGATCGGGCGCGGACGGCGCCCCTCCATAAGCGATCGTCTCCAGCGAGCTCAGATCATGCCGTGCGCGATCGGGATGCTCGAGCAGCTGCCAGGCGATCGTCGGCACCCCGCCGGTGATGTTCACCCGCTCGCGCTCGATCAGGCCGAGCGCCTGCCCGGCATCCCAACGCCGCATGAAGACCAATGTGTGGCCGGCGGCGAGCGTGCCCATCAGGGTCGAGTTGCAGGCGGTGACGTGGAACATCGGGATGACGGTGAGGATCGTCTTGGGCTCGGGCAGGGCCGGCGCCTCGCCTCGGCGCATCACGCTCCGGAGCGCCGCATAGGCCGACGCCATCACGCAGGTCAGGATGTTGCGGTGGGTGCCGATCGCGCCCTTGGGCAGCCCGGTGGTGCCGCTGGTGTAGAAGATGGTGGCGTCGTCGTCGGGCGCGATGGCGATCTCCGGCAGATCGGCATCGGGCAACGCCGCATAGCCCGGTGGCGCGCCGATCAGCGATTCCAGCGCGATGGCGGGGGAGGCCAGTTCGCCCTTCGCTCGCGACACGATCACGGGACCGAGCAGCGGCAGCTCGGAAAGATGGGGCTGGATCCGCTCCCAGCGTTCGGCATCGCAGACGAGCAGGCTGGTTTCGGAGTGGGCGAGGCCATAGGTCAGCTCCGCCCCGGTCCACCAGGCATTGAGCGGCACCACGATCGCGCCGAGGCTCGCGGCGGCGAAGAAGATCACCGGCCATTCCGGCAGGTTGCGCATCGCCAGCGCGACCCGATCGCCACGGCGCACGCCCAGTTCGCTCAGCTCGGCAGCGAGCGCGGCAGTGGCGCGGAACCAGGCCTCGTAGCTGATCCGCTCCTCCTCATAGACGATGAAGGTCCGGTCGCCATGCGCGGCGCGGGCCATGCGAGCGAGCGCGGGCAGCGACGGCGGCTGGTTCTTCCAGGTCCGCGTCGGCACGCCGCGGATCGTCTCGGCCTGCATCTCGAAGGGCTGGCCGGGCGCGCACAGCATCGCCTCGATCGCGCCCAGCGAGGCTTTCGGCCAGCCATCGGGCAGATGCGTGAGAGGGTCCGGGATCGAGGTCTGCTCGGTCGCCATGTTGCTCCAATCCTAAACGCGGTTTGTCCGCACGCTCATTTTTTTGAAGGCATATTCTTGATAAACGATCGGCACAAGCGGTAAGAACCGATCCGAACGCGGCGCCATCGAGACCGCGTATCGAAAGAGAGGTATGGAGTGGGAATGGCCAAGTGCCTGCCAAGCGCGGGCTTCCGCGACTTGGGCTCCGCCGGCTCGTCGAGCGACTCACGAAATTCCCCGATAACCCCGTTGCGAGGAGAGTCCCTTTGACCGCGATCACCACCCGCAAGGACGGCGACGTCCTCGTCGTCACGTCCGACAATCCGCCCGTAAACGCATTGGGAGTGGCCGTCCGGCAGGGGCTGGCCGCTGCGATCGCCGAGGCGGCGGCTGATCCGGCGGTGAAGGCGGTGGTCATCATCGGCGCCGGGCGCACCTTCTTCGCAGGCGCCGACATCACCGAATTCGGCAAGTCGATGCAGGGGCCGGGGCTGCCCGAGGTGGTCGATCTCATCGAGGCATCCACCAAGCCCGTGATCGCGGCGATCCACGGCACCGCGCTGGGCGGTGGGCTGGAGGTGGCGCTGGCCTGCCATTATCGCGTCGCGGTGCCATCGGCGAAGCTCGGCCTGCCCGAGGTGAAGCTCGGTATCCTGCCCGGCGCCGGCGGCACCCAGCGGCTGCCGCGCGTCGTCGGCGTCGAGGCGGCGCTGCCGATGATCGTGTCGGGCGATCCGATCCCCGCCAGGAAGGCCGAGGCGATCGGGCTGATCGACCGCATCGTCGGTGAGGCCAGCCTGGAGGCCGATGCGATCGCTTATGCGCGGGAGGTCGCCGGCAAGAGCGCGCATCCCGTTGCCAGCCGGGGCGAGGCCAAGGCCGAACCCGGCATGTTCGATCATTTCCGCCAGCAGAATGCGCGGCGCCTGAAGGGGTTCGAGGCGCCCGAGGCCTGCATCCAGGCGGTCGAGGCGGCGACCACCCTGCCGTTCGATCAGGGCATGGCGAAGGAGCGCGAGCTGTTCATGAAGCTCGTCACCGGCGACCAGTCCAAGGCGCTGCGCCATCTCTTCTTCGCCGAGCGCGCCGCCTCCAAGATCGACGGCGTCACCGCCGACACGCCGTTGATCCCGATCGCGAAGGTCGGCATCCTCGGCGCCGGCACGATGGGCGGCGGCATCGCGATGAACTTCCTGTCGGCCGGCATCCCGGTCACGTTGCTGGAACGCGAGCAGGCGCCGCTCGATCGCGGCGTCGCGCTGATCCGCAAGAATTACGAGGCGACCGCGAAGAAGGGCCGGATGACGGCCGAGCAGGTCGAGACGGCAATGGCGCTGCTGACGCCGACGCTCGCCTTCGACGATCTCGCCGATTGCGATCTGGTGATCGAGGCGGTGTTCGAGCTGATGGCGATCAAGAAGGAGGTGTTCGCCAGGCTCGACGGCGTGGTGAAGCAGGGGGCGATCCTCGCCTCCAACACCTCCTATCTCGATATCGATGAAATCGCCGCCGTGACCCAGCGGCCGGATCATGTGATCGGCCTGCACTTCTTCTCGCCGGCCAATGTGATGCGGCTGCTGGAGATCGTGCGCGGCGCCAAGACCAGCCCCTCGGTGCTGGCGACGGCGATGGCGCTTTCCAAGAAGATCAGGAAGGTCGCGGTGGTGGCGTGCGTCTGCCACGGCTTCATCGGCAACCGGATGCTGGCACCGCGCCAGCAGCAGGGCAATGCGCTGCTGCTCGAAGGCGCCAGGGTCGAGGATATCGATCAGGTGCTGCTCGATTTCGGCTTCCCGATGGGGCCGTTCCAGATGTCCGATCTCGCCGGGCTCGATATCGGCTGGGATCCGAACAATTCGCATCCCGCCGAGAAGGTGCAGGACATGCTGTGCGAAGCGGGCTTGCGCGGCCAGAAGAACGGCCATGGCTTCTATGATTATGACGAGAAGCGAAATCGCACGCCGTCCGCCAAGGTCGAACAGATGATCCGCGATTTTGCCGCGCGGAAGGGCATCGCGCAGCGCCGCATCGACCGGCAGGAAATCCTCGAACGGCTGCTCTATCCGATGGTCAACGAGGGCGCGCTGATCCTCGAGGAGGGCAAGGCGCAGCGCGCGTCGGACATCGATATCGTCTGGCTCAACGGCTATGGCTGGCCGGCCTGGACCGGCGGCCCGATGTTCTGGGCCGACACGATCGGGCTGGATGTGGTGGTGGCGGGGCTGGAGAAGCACGCGCCGAAAATGGAGGGCTTCCGCCTTTCCAAGCTGTTGGCGGATAAAGCTGCGGGCGGCGGAAAGCTGACCGCATGAGCGAGGATCTCGACACCTTCCGCGCCGAGACGCGGGACTGGCTGGAAGCGAATTGCCCGGCCGAGATGCGCAGGCCCTTCCGATCGGAGGCGGATGTCTGCTGGGGCGGGCGGCATTTCGAGTTCTCCAGCGCGGCGCAGAAGCTGTGGCTCGATCGCATGGGGGCGAAGGGCTGGACGGTGCCCGATTGGCCGAGGGCCTATGGCGGTGGCGGACTGTCTGCAGCCGAGGCCAAGGTGTTGCGCGAGGAGATGGCGCGGCTGGGGTGCCGGCCGCCGCTGAACTCGTTCGGCATCTCGATGCTCGGGCCGGCGCTGCTGAAATATGGCAGCGAGGCGCAGAAGTTGGAACATCTGCCGCCGATCGCGCGTGGCGAGATCCGCTGGTGCCAGGGCTATTCGGAGCCCAATGCCGGCTCCGATCTCGCCAGCCTCGCGACCCGTGCCGAGGATCGCGGCGACCATTTCCTGGTCAACGGTCAGAAGGTGTGGACCAGCTATGCCGATCAGGCCGACTGGATATTCTGCCTCGTCCGCACCGATCCGTCGGACAAGCATGGAGGCATCAGCTTCGTCCTGTTCGACATGGAAACGCCCGGCGTCTCGACCCGGCCGATCCTGCTGATCTCGGGCTATTCGCCCTTCTGCGAGACCTTCTTCGACGATGTGTCGGTGCCCAAGCGCAACCTCGTCGGCGAACTGAACAAAGGCTGGGACGTCGCCAAATATCTGCTCGGTCATGAGCGCGAGATGATCTCGGGCATGGGGCTGGGCGGCGGCGAAGTGTCGCTCGGCGCGGTGGCGGTCGAAGCCTTCGGGACGGAGGCGGACGGGCGCGTGGATGCGCCGGTGCTGCGCGGCCGGATCGCGCTGTTCGAGGTGCGGGCGGCGGCGTTCCGCGCGATGTCCGAGAAGTTCATGGATGAACTCAAGGCGCGGCGCGTGCATCCCGCCCAGCCCTCGATGATGAAATATGTCGGCACCGAGCTCAACAAGCAGCGCTTCGAGCTGGCGATGGCGGCGGGCGGATCGGATGCGCTGGAATGGGAGAGCGAGCGGTCGCGTGGCGGGGCGACGGCGCGCGCGTGGCTGCGGACCAAGGCCAATTCGATCGAGGGCGGCACGTCGGAAATCCAGCTCAACATCGTCGCCAAGCGCATCCTTCAGCTTCCGGGGGCCTGATCCATGCCGTTGTTCCACACCGACGAGCAGGCGATGCTGCTCGATAGCGCGCGGCCGTTCATGGTCGAACAGGCGCCGGTCGCGCATTTGCGCGGCTTGCGCGACGCGAAGGATGCCACCGGCTTCGCGCCAGGCCTGTGGCGGCAATTCGCCGAGATGGGCTTTTGCGGGATGCTGGTCGATGAGGCGGAGGGCGGCCTCGGCCTCGGCGCGGTCGAGGCCGGGATCGTGCTGGAGGAGATGGGGCGCAACCTGACGCCGTCGCCCTTCCTCGCCACCTCGGTCGGCGCCGTCACCGCGCTCCGGGGCGGCAGCGCCACGCAGCGCGGGACATGGCTGCCGCGTATCGCATCGGGCGAGGCGGTCGCCGCGCTGGCGATCGACGAGGGGCCGCATCACCGGCCGGCGCGCACCGCGCTCCGCGCCGAGCGGGCGGGCAATGGCTTCCGGCTCAGCGGCACCAAGAGCTTCGTGCAGCATGGCCATGTCGCGGACCTGCTGATCGTCGCGGCGCGGAGCGGCGGCGAACCCGGCGAGGAGGAGGGGATCACCCTGTTCGCGGTCGAGCGCGGGGCAGAGGGGCTGCACGCCACGCCCGAGCGGCTGGCCGATGCCAGTCTCGCCTCGCGCATCGCCTTCGAGGGCGTGACCGTCGATGCCGATGCGGTGATCGGCGAGGTCGGCACCGGCTGGGCGACGCTGGCGCGCACGCTCGACATGGTGCGGACAGGGGCGGCCTCCGAGCTGCTCGGCGTCGCTGCAGGCGCGATGGCAATGACCATCGGTTATCTCAAGGAGCGCAAGCAGTTCGGCGTCGCGATCGGCAGTTTTCAGGTGCTCCAGCACCGCGCCGCGCATCTCTATGCGGAACTCGAAGTCGCCCGTGCTGCAACGCTGAAGGCGCAGCAATTGCTCGATGCGGAGGACGAAGGCGCCGAGCGTGCGGTGATGGTCGCCAAGGCGATGGCTGGGCTCGCCGCGCAGCTCGCGGTGCAGGAGGGGGTGCAGATGCATGGCGGCATCGGCATGACCGACGACTATGACATCGGCCTCTACATGAAGCGCCACCGCGTGCTCGCCGAACTGTTCGGCGATGCCGATTTCCACGCCGACCGACTGGCGCGGCTGGCGGGATACTGAAGGTCTAATGGCGAGGAATACACTATGCTATACTTGTCCATCGATTTATTGATTAATTAATGGATTGGAAATGTTCATATGAATAATGACATTTTTTATCGACATTTTCCATTGCGGGCAAGAATCCGTCAACATTGAAATTAAGGGAAGTTGTGTCTCCAAAGGCGCGATAAATCGATATCTCGAGGTGGCTCGACGTGGAAAGATTTTTAGTAATCCAAGAAATTTGTTTTGAATTTCTGGCAAACGCGATCCTGTCATTGTAGGACCAGTGATCAATAACCGAATTTCTGTTATCAAATGAAAATGATATAGGTTTTACGACGGATGAATGTTTATGATCTTTTATGATCGGCATCGAAAATTCTACGAGAAAAATGGGTTTCTCATTGGATTGGCCGCCGCAATAATATTCTAGCCTCGCCGATTTTGTCGGGGTGGTTGTCGATGCGGTAAAAGTTTCGTGATTTGATATGGTATCGATTTCAGACGAGACCGTCCAGTTGAATGCGGATGCTGCCGTTTGGGCTGTAATGGATATCATGACAGCCATAACGGTGGTCCACGCGGGTTTTTGCTTGAACAAGCCTATTCCCCATTTCTCAATCAATATTGAATAGCAATACTCCTGCAAGCGCGCTGCTGCAAGTATCGCCCAATAGGCGATTGGTCATGGCGATTCCGTCAATTGCGCGGTTCTATGGCATCTACCGCGCCTTTCTCCATTCCCCATGCTTGCCGAATTCCTCGCGGGCGATGGCACGGGCGTGGACCTCGTCGGGGCCATCGGCGAAGCGCAGCGTGCGCAGCGCCGCCCATTGGTGCGCCAGCTCGTAATCGCCCGACACGCCACCGCCGCCATGCGCCTGGATCGCATCGTCCAAGATCTTGAGCGCCATCTGCGGCGCCTGCACCTTGATCATCGCGATCTCGAGCTTGGCCGACTTGTTGCCGGCGCGGTCCATCATGTCGGCGGCCTTGAGGCAGAGTAGGCGGCTCATCTCGATGTCGATGCGGGCCCGCGCGACACGCTCCTCCCACACGCTATGCTCGGCGATGCGCTTGCCGAAGGCGGCCCGGCTGGTCAGTCGCTTCGCCATCGCCTCGATCGCGGTTTCGGCGACGCCGATCGTCCGCATGCAATGGTGGATGCGGCCCGGCCCGAGCCGGCCCTGCGCGATCTCGAAGCCGCGGCCTTCGCCAAGCAGCATATTCTCCACCGGCACGCGGACATTGGTGAGCGACACCTCGCCATGGCCGTGCGGGGCATGATCATAGCCATAGACGCTGAGCATCCGCTCGATCTTGACGCCGGGGGTGTCGAGCGGCACCAGGATCATGCTCTGGCTGGCGTGGCGGCCGCCTTCGGGATCGGACTTGCCCATCACGATCGCCACCTGGCAGCGCGGATCGCCGGTGCCGGACGACCACCATTTGCGGCCGTTGATCACATAATCCTCGCCGTCGCGGATGATCGAGCTCTGGATGTTGGTGGCGTCCGACGAGGCGACGTCGGGCTCGGTCATCAAAAAGGCGGAGCGAATTGCGCCATCCATCAGCGGCTTCAGCCAGCGATCCTTCTGCGCGCGCGTGCCGTAGCGAAGCAGCACCTCCATGTTGCCGGTGTCGGGCGCCGAGCAGTTGAACACCTCGGAGGCCCAGCCGACCTTGCCCATCTCCTCGGCGCAGAGCGCATATTCGAGGTTGGACAGCTGGGTGCCCTCGAACGCGAAGCTGTCATCGACCGGTGGCTGGCCGGATTGGGGCGGCATGAACAGGTTCCAGAGCCCCGCCGTCTTGGCGAGCGGCTTGAGCTCCTCGATCACCGGGATCGGTTTCCAGCGATCGCCCTCATGTTCCTGCGCATCATGATCCGCCTGGCGGGGGCGGATGTGCGTATCGATGAAGTGGCGCACGGCATCGCGAAAATGCACTTCGCGGTCTGACAGCGTGAAATCCAAGCTCGTCTCTCCCGGTTCTGACTCAGGCTTGCCCTGTTGGCGTACCTCATATTCCATTTTCGCGATGTGCGTCCACCGTTGAGATATTTTTCGCCAAAAATAGGGTGTTGTAATAGTATGGTCGCGAAAATCGCGGCATACCGTATCTTGCATAATAATGGCAGATCGGTCAGCATCCGGTCGGGGCCTGCCGGCGTGGAACGGGGATTCCCGAAACGCGCATCGAGACGGGCGGTGAGGAGAGCGATGATGGGATGCCTGTTCCACGGGCGGCGAGGGGCATGACCGCGCCTCCGGCGGACGTCGTGCGGGATGGCCGGAAGCGTCCCGAGCCCGGACCATCTGATCCGGCACCGCGCGACCGCCGCTATGCGCTGGTCGTCGCGTCGTTCCTGGCGCTCGTCTACAGCTTCAACTTCATGGACCGGCAGATCATGTCGGTGCTCCAGGAATCGATCCGCCGCGAGATGGGGCTTTCCGACACGCAGCTCGGGATGCTTACCGGCCTGTCCTTCGCGCTCTTCTATACGGGCTTCGGCATTCCGGTGGCGTGGCTGTCCGATCGCTATCGCCGGGTGTCGATCATGGCGGCGGCGTGCGCGATCTGGAGCCTCGCCACCGCCGGCTGCGGGCTGGCGCGCGGCTTCACGCAACTGACCTTTGCGCGGGTGATGGTGGGCGCGGGAGAGGCGGGCGGCTCGCCGCCGTCCTACAGCCTCCTCTCCGACTATTTCCCGCCGTCGCGGCGCGCCACCGGCCTTGCCATCTATTCGCTCGGCGTGCCGATCGGCTCCGCCTTCGGGGTGGCGCTGGGCGGATGGGTGGCGGCCCATTACGGATGGCGCTCCGCGTTCGTCGCGGTCGGCTTGCCGGGGCTGGTGCTGGCGGCGCTGATGCTGGTCATCGTGCGCGAGCCGCAGCGTGGCCGGCTCGACCCGCCGCGGGCGGATGCCGCCGGCGCTGCTGCGCCGGTCTCGCTACCGGCGGGGCTGCGCGCCTTCTTCGGGAACCGGATCATGGTGCTGACCGCGATCGCATCGGGGCTGTCGGCGTTCGCCGGCTATGCGCTGCTCAGCTGGAACCCGTCCTTCCTCGCGCGGGTGAAGGGCATGGGGCTTGGCGAGATCGCCGGCTGGTACGGATTGCTGCTGGGCGTCACCGGCATCATCGGCACCTTTGGCGCCGGGCAATTGGTCGATCGGCTCGGCCGGCGCGATCCGCGCTGGTATGGCTGGGTGCCGGCGATTGCTTTCGCGATCGGGCTGCCGGCGTTTCTCGGCCTGCTGTGGGTGCCGGACTGGCGCTGGTCGATGGGCTTCCTCACCATCCTCGGGCTGGTCAGCACCATGTATCTCGCGCCCGCGCTGGCGGTGGTGCAGAACGCGGCGCCGCCGGCGCAGCGCAGTCTTGCCGGCGCGACCTTGCTGTTCCTGCTCAACCTGATCGGGCTGGGTGGCGGGCCGCTCTATGTGGGCTGGATCAGCGATCTCGCACGCGGCCATGGTGCGGCGCAACCGCTGCTGGTGGCCTATGCCGCCTTGTTGCCGGTGCTGCTGCTCGCGATTGCGGCGCATCTGCTCAACGCGGCGGCAATGGCGGACGAGCGTGCCCCGAAGTGATAAGGGTTGTCGGATAAAACTGACTATTCATTCGAATTTATCCGACCTGGCGTTTTCGAAGGTCGACGAAACACCCCTGCAAAAGCGACAATATCAGCCGATATCATTGTGCAAAGCGATATGATCCGAAAATGCCGCATCGCCCGATGACAGCGTTATAGATCCATACCGAATATTCAATAATACTTGACGAAGGCCGGCGCGCCGATCATCGTCCGGCCATAATAAAATCCGCGCACCGCAAATGTCGGGCGTGGCGGGGCAGGTGGGTCGCGTCAGCGGCGATGCTCGTCCCGGTGCTTAAAAGAGCCAGAGGATGGGGAGGATTTTCATGCAGTCCAGGAGCATATTGCGTCTTGTCGTGTCCGGCACGGCGCTTGCCGTCGCGATGCAGGCATCGCCTATCTTCGCCCAGTCGACGACACCGCCTGCTCCGGCGGCGCGTGCGCCGCTGCCCATCACCTCGCTCGATGCCCCACGCACCGTCGACGAGATCATCGTGACCGCGCAGAAGCGCTCCGAAAATCTCCAGAACGTACCGATCGTGGTGACCACGGTCAGCCATCAGCTGCTCCAGGACAGCGGCGTGAAGGACATCAAGGATCTGGCGCTGCTGGCGCCCGGCCTGCTCGTCACCTCGACCAGCAGCGAGGCCTCCACCACCGCGCGCATCCGCGGCATCGGCACGGTGGGCGACAATGCCGGCCTCGAATCCTCGGTCGGCATCGTGATCGACGGCGTCTATCGGCCCCGCAACGGCGTCGGCTTCGGCGATCTCGGCAATGTCGATCGGATCGAGGTGCTGAAGGGGCCGCAGGGCACCCTGTTCGGCAAGTCGGCGACCGCGGGCGTGATCAACATCATCACCGCCGCGCCCAAGAACAGCTTCGGTCTCGATGCCGAGCTGGAAGGCGGCAATTACGGCGCGATCGGCGGATCGGCCGAGATCACCGGCCCGATCGTGAAGGACAAGCTCGCCGCCAGCCTCTATTTCGCCGATCGCCAGCGCGACGGCTTCTTCGATGTCGACACCGGCGATGGCCCGCGCACCGCCAAGCACGACACCAACCGCGATTTCTACACCATCCGCGGCCAGTTGCTGTTCACGCCCACCGACACGCTGAGGTTCCGCGCGATCGCCGATTATTCGCGCCGCAACGAGGATTGCTGCATCGCGGTGATCACCCGCGCCAGCCAGGCGCCGGCACCCAACCTCGCCAACAATCTCGTCGCTGCGCTCGGCGGCAATGACGGCGATCCGGCGCATCCCTATGACCGCAACGCCTATGCCAACCGGCCGGACGGCCAGCATATCCGCGACGGCGGCGTGTCGTTGCAGGCCGATTGGGATATCGGGCCGGGCACGCTGACCTCGATCACCTCCTATCGCGACTGGAAGACCAAGGCCGGCTTCGATGCCGATTTCTCCACCGCCGATCTCGATTATCTGCCGCCCGACGACAGCAACTCCACCCAGTTCCGCACCTTCAGCCAGGAGCTCCGCTATGGCGGATCGAGCGGCAAGCTCGATTATGTGATCGGCGGCTTCTACTCGCACGAGAAATTGCGGCAGAATACCAGCATCCTCGTCGGCGATGATTTCACGCCCTATCTGAGCCTGCTCTTCTCGTCGCTGGTGGAGGGGCATCCCGATCCCACCTTCCTCCGAACCGGGCTGACCTTCCCGTTCGTGGGCGGGGTGAACTACGCCTCGGGCTCGGGCTCGGTCGATCGCTACCGCCAGACCGACGACACCTATGCGATCTTCACCAACGAGACCTTCCACTTCACCGACGCGCTCAGCCTGAACCTCGGCGGTCGCTATTCGATCGACAAGAAGGATCTGAACCAGACCAGCAGCAATATCGGCGGCGGCGCCGGTTGCGCGGCGGCGAATGCGGCGTTCGGCATCCTGAACGCGATCAACCCGGCGGCAGCGCAGCAACTGGACGCGGTGAACGGGACATTGTGCCTGCCGTTCCTCAGCCCCGGCTACAATAATTTCAGCAACCACCAGTCCGAGAGCGAGCATGTGCCGACCGGCACCGCCAAGCTGGTCTATCGGGTCAATCCGCAACTGCTGCTCTACGGCTCCTATGCACGCGGCTACAAGGCGGGCGGCTTCAACCTCGATCGCGTCGAGTGCATGGTCGGCGATGCGGGCTGCGCGCCGGGCAGCGCGGCGGTCAACACGCCGATCCGCGATACCCGCTTCAAGGCCGAGACCAACAATGCCTTCGAGATCGGCGAAAAGGCGACGCTGTTCGATCGCAAGCTGCTGTTCAACGTCGCGGCCTTCTACCAGAGCTACAAGGACTTCCAGCTCAACACGTTCAACGGCCTGGTGTTCGTGGTCGACTCGATCCCCAAGGTGATCAGCAAGGGCGTCGACGCCGATTTCGTCTGGTTCGCGGCGCCGAAGCTCACCTTCCAGGGCGGCGTCACCATCGCCGACACGCGCTATCACCTCAACGGGACCGAACTGGCCGATCTCGAGCACAGGACCGGCTTCCTCGGCGGGCGCCATTCGCGCCTCTCGCTGGCGCCGCTGGTGTCGGCCTCGCTGTCGGGCACCTACACCCAGCCGCTCGGCGAGAATTACCAGATGCGCTTCAACATGGGCGCCAAATATTCGTCCAAATACAATACCGGCTCCGATCTCGATCCCGGCAAGATGCAGAAGGCCTATGTGCTCGCCAATGCCCGGCTCGCCTTCGGCCCGCGCACCGGCCGCTGGAGCATCGAGGCATGGGCGGAAAATCTGTTCGACACCCATTATAAGCAGGTGGCGTTCGACTCGGGCTTCCAGAATGTGCCGACCAACGCGACTGGCGTGCTGGATGCCTTCCTCGGTGCGCCGCGCACCTTCGGTGGTACGCTGCGCCTGAAATACTGAACGACGAAGGAGTGACGGCATGAGCGGATCGACAGAGGGGCTGGAGCTCCGCTCCACGGCCACGGCGGACGGGCGACTGCGGCTGACGCTGGAGCCCGTCGCGCTCGGCGAGCCGGGGCCTGACGAGGTGATCGTGCGGCTCGAGGCCGCGCCGATCAACCCGTCCGATCTCGGGCTGCTGCTGGGGCCGGCCGACATGGCGACGCTCCGCGCCGAGGGCACGGCCGATCGGCCAGAACTGGTGGCGGATATTCCGCCCCATCTGCTCCGTGCCGTCGCCGGCCGCCTTGGCCAGTCGCTGGCGGTCGGCAACGAGGGCGCCGGCACGGTGGTGCAGGCCGGCGAGAATGTGCGCGATCTGCTGGGGCGCAAGGTCGCCATGGTCGGCGGCGGCATGTTCGCCCAATATCGGAAGATCCATGCCCGCGCCTGCATCCCGCTGCCGGAGGGGGCCAGTGCCGCCGACGGCGCCGGGATGTTCGTCAATCCGCTGACCGCGCTCGGCTTCGTCGAGACGATGAAGGCGGAGGGGCACACAGCGATCGTCCACACCGCTGCTGCCTCCAATCTCGGCCAGATGCTCAACAGGATCTGCCAGGCGGACGGCATCGCGCTGGTCAACATCGTGCGCAGCGAGGCGCAGGCGGCGATCCTGAAAGGCATCGGCGCGCGGTACGTCATCGATAGCGGCGCGGAGGATTTCCAGGCCCGGTTGGTCGAGGCCATCGCCGAGACCGGCGCGACCATCGGCTTCGATGCGATCGGTGGCGGCAAACTCGCCAGCCACATCCTCAATGCGATGGAGGCGGCCGCCCTGCGGAAGGCCGGTTCCTACAGCATCTACGGCAACAATTCGGCCAAGCAGGTCTATATCTATGGCGCGCTCGATACCGGGCCGACGGTGCTGAATCGCGCGTTCGGCCTGTCCTGGGGGCTGGGCGGCTGGCTGCTGACCAATTTCCTCCAGAAGATCGGCCCGGATGCGGCGCGGCTGCGCCAGCGCGTCGCGGACGAACTCCACACCACTTTCGCCAGCCATTATAGCACGGTGATCGGGCTGGCCGAGGCGCTGCGTCCCGAGATCGTGACCGCCTACCAGAAGAAGGCGACCGGCGAGAAATATCTGATCGATCCGACCCGTTAGGGATAGTCCGGCCTGGCCCGGCCGGTCAGACGAGCGCGGCCATAGGATCGCGCCATGTCGCGGGCAGGGCGACGGGGCGGCGATCGTCGCGGCCGACCGTGACATGGGTGAAGTGGCCTTCGGCGGCCGCGCTGGCCGCCCCCTGGGCGAAGGCGCCGAGATGATAGGTGACGCTGGACGATCCCAGCCGCGCGATGGCGAGGCCGATCTCCACCGCCTGCGGAAAGGCGAGCGAGGCGGCGTAGCGGCACCCGGTCTCGACCACGAGGGCGATCGGATCGCCCGTGCCGACATCGAGCAGCCCGGCGTCGATCAGCCATGCGTTCACGGCGGTATCGAACCAGCCATAATAGACCGCGTTGTTGACGTGCCCATAAGCGTCATTGTCGTGCCAGCGGGTGACGATCGGCGTCCAGTGGCGATAGGCGGAGCGCGGGCGGAACGGTGCTCTCACAGCGCGGCGTCGTAGAGGCGGCGGGCATCGTCGCGGGTGATCGGGCAGGGATTGTTGCGCAGCAATCGGGTCTGGAGCATCGCGTCGTCGGCCAGCAGGTCGAGATGATCGCGGTCGACGCCGACGTCGCGCAGACGCTGCGGCATCCCCGCCGCGCACGACATCGCGGCCAGCGCTTCGATCAATCCGGCTGCTTGCGCCTGGGTGCCGAGGCCGGCGAGCGAGGCGTCGACGATCGGCGCGAGCTCGGCATAGAGCGGCAGCGCCGCCGCCATATTGTGGCGCAGCACATGCGGCAGCATCAGCACGTTGGAGAGGCCGTGCGGGACATGGAAACGGCCGCCGAGCGGATAGGCGAGGGCATGGACCCCGGCGACCGGCGCATTGGCGAAGGCGACGCCGGCGAGATGCGCGCCGAGCAGCATCGCCGCGCGCGCCTCGCTGTCGGCGGGGCGTTCGCAGGCGGCGAGCAGATGGGTGGACAGCAGGCGCAGCGCCTCCCGCGCCAGCATGTCCGACACCGGATTCTTGAGATGGGCCGAGGTATAGGCCTCGATCGCGTGGACCATCGCGTCCATCCCGGTGGCGGCGGTGATGGCGCGGGGCAGGCCGGTGGTCAGCAGCGGATCGAGGACGGCGTGGGTGGCGATCAGCGCGGGCGATGAGACGCCGCGCTTCTCGTCGCCCGGTAGGGTGAGGATCGCCACCGGCGTGGCTTCCGATCCGGTGCCCGCGGTGGTCGGCACCAGCACCAGCGGTATGGCCGATCCGGTGGCCTGGCCGACGCCCCAGATATCGTCCAGCGCGTCGCCCGACCCGAGCAGATAGGCGGCGAGCTTCGCGACATCCATCGGGCTGCCCCCGCCGAAGCCGATCACCGAGCGAACGCCGGCCTCGCGGCCGCGTGCGACCGCGGCCTCAAGGGTGTCGCGCGAAGGATCGGGCTCGACGGCATCGAACACTATCGGCGTGCGCCGCGCCTCGGAGAGAGCGGACAGGGGCGCGGTCGCCAAACCCATGTCGATCAACCGGCGATCGGTGACGAACAGCACCGGGCCTTCCGGCAACAATGTCTCGAGCCGGGCGACGACACCGGCGCCGGCGATGACCCGCGGGCCGTAATGGAAGGCGAAGTCTTTCATGGCATCCCTGTCGAAGCGAGCCGGGCGAGCGCATTTTCGATAAATCGGTATGGCGTAAATGACAAGGCGCCCGCCAGTAATCGACCTTGGAGACGGCAACCGGCACGGGATGTTTCGGAGGTGAGTTCCGCCGTGCTGCGCCGTCCTGTCCGGGTGTCACGGGAAGACGTCCGATGAACCCTCCCGTCCGCCGATGCAGGAAGCCCCTTCCTTTCTCGGCGATGCTCGATAGGCTCTGCCTTGTCATAAAAGGGGCCTATTCGATGCGTTCTCTGGTTGCTTGCCTGCTTGCCGTCCTGCCCGCCGCCGCTCTGGCGGCCACCGCGCCGGAGCCGGTCTTTTCCCCGCAGAGCTTGTCGGATCATATCCGCACCCTGTCGTCCGATGCGTTCGAGGGCCGCGGGCCGGCGACGCAGGGCGAGGTCAAGTCGGTCGCCTATATCATCCAGCAGATGCAGGCGGCGGGGCTGGAGCCCGGCGGTCCCAAGGTCAACGGCCAGCGCGGCTGGACCCAGAATGTGCCGCTGCTGCGATCCGAGATCACCGGCACGCCGACCATCGCGATGGATATCGCCGGCACGGCGACGCCGCTGACCCAGGGCAATGAGATCGCGATCCGCGCGCCGATGGACGGCAGCAAGGCGGTCGATCTCGCCCACGCGCCGCTGGTCTTCGTCGGCTATGGGGTGAACGCGCCGGAGCGCCAATGGGATGATTTCAAGGGCGTCGACCTGCACGGCAAGATCATGGTCGTGCTGATCAACGATCCCGATTTCGAAACCGGCGAGGGCGATTTCGGCGGCAAGGCGATGACCTATTATGGCCGCTGGACCTATAAATATGAGGAAGGCGCGCGGCGCGGCGCGGCCGGCGTGCTGGTCATCCACGAAACCGATCCGGCCTCCTATGGCTGGGCGACCGTCAAGAACAGCAACACCAACGCCCAGTTCGATATCGTCCGCAGCGACCCCAAGGCGAGCCACACGCAGGTGGAGGCATGGATCCAGCGCGATCTCGCGGTGAAGCTGTTCCAGGCCTCGGGCCTCGATTTCGAGGCGCTGAAGAAGCAGGCGCAGACCCGCGCCTTCAAGCCGGTCGCGCTGAAGGCGACGATGTCGGCCCGCTATGACGCCAATGTCAGCACGATCATCTCGCACAATGTGCTCGGCCGCCGCACCGGCACCGGCCATCCGAACGAGACGGTGATGTACACCGCGCACTGGGATCATCTCGGCGTCGGTGCGCCGGACGCCAAGGGCGACCGCATCTATAATGGCGCGGTCGATAACGGCACCGGCATCGCGGCGCTGCTCGAACTGGGCAAGGCCTTCGCCGCCAAGCCTGCAACCGATCGCAGCCTTGTCTTCATGGCGGTGACGGCGGAGGAGAAGGGGCTGCTCGGCTCCGAATATTATGCCGCCAACCCGGTCTATCCGCTTGGCACGACGGCGGGCGTGATCAACATGGATGCGCTTTCGGTGGCGGGACCGGCGAAGGATTTCACCATCTCGGGCACGGCGAAGCTCGGGCTGCTCGACGATCTGATCCAGGAGGGCAAGGCCAAGGGCCGTGCCTACACGCCCGATCCGCGCCTGTCGGCCGGCGGCTTCTACCGTTCGGACCATTTCTCGATGGCCAAGCGCGGGGTGCCGGCGATCAGCTTCGGATCGGGGCGCGATCTGGTCGATGGCGGCCGCGCCAAGGGCGATGCGCTCGCCAAGGACTATACCGCCAATCGCTACCACCAGCCCGCCGACGAATGGTCGGCCGACTGGAATCTGGCCGGCATGGCGCAGGATGTCGGCCTGCTCTACGATCTCGGTCGCGATCTCGCCAATGCGCGGGAATGGCCGAACTGGTCGCAGGATAGCGAATTCCGCGCCGAGCGGGACAAGACCGCGGGCGAACGCCACTGATGACGGGCGGGGGCGGCATCGTGGCGGATGCCGCCTCGCGCGATGCGGGGCTGCGGCGCGGCATCGGCACTTTCGCGCTGGCGGCGGCGATCGTGAACATCGTCATCGGCGGCGGCATCTTCTCGCTGCCCGCCGGCATGGCGCGCGCCGCGGGGCCTTACGCCCTGGTCGCCTATCTGCTGTGCGCGCTGGCGATGGCGGCGGTGGTGCTGTGCTTCGCGGAGGCGGGCAGCCGGGTCGCGAGCAGCGGCGGCGTCTATGGCTATGTCGAGGCCGCCTTCGGGCCGCTGGCGGGCTTCGTCTCCGGGGTGCTGCTCTGGCTGTCCTGCGTGCTCGCATGCGGCGGCATCGCGGCAGGGTTCGCCGACGCGCTGGCGGGGTTTATACCGGCGCTGGCGACGACATGGGGGCGCGATGCGGTGATCGTCGCGATCATCGCGGTGCTCACCGTCGTGAACCTGGCCGGCGTGCGCCCCGCCTCGCGGCTGATCGGCGCCGTCACGGCGGTGAAGCTGATCCCGCTGGCGATCTTCGTCCTCGTCGGGCTGTTCTGGATCGATCCGGCCAAGCTCCACGCCGGCACGGTACCGGACGTCGGCGGGATCGGGCGGGCGATCCTGCTTTCGCTGTTCGCCTTCCAGGGCATGGAGACGACGCTGAGCGTCAGCGGCGAGGTCGACAATCCCGCGCGCACTCTGCCGCGCGCGTTGATCGGCGCGATGGCGTTCGTGACGATCGCCTATGTCGCCATCCAATGGGTGGCGCAGGGACTGCTCGGCGGCGCGCTGGCGGGGGCCAAGGCGCCGCTCGCGATGGCGATGGCGACGATCGACCCGCGCCTCGGCCTATTGCTGCTGGTCGGCACCGCGATCTCGCTCGGCGGCTGGATCGGCAGCGATCTGCTCGGTGCGCCGCGCGTGCTGTTCGCCTTCGCCCGCGACGGCTTTCTGCCGCGGGCGCTGGGGCGGCTGTCGACGCGGCAGGTGCCGGCCAATGCGATCGTCGTCCACGCGGCGATCGCGATCGTGCTGGCGGCGACGGGCACGTTCGAGGCGCTCGCCATCCTCTCTGCGCTGGTCGGTTGCGCGCTCTACATCGCCGGCTGCGCGGCGGCATGGCGTCTGCGCGCGCGCAATGTGAGGCTCGACGGCACGCCGCTGCGCTTGCCGGTGCTCGGCCTGTGGGTGGTGCTGGGCATCGGATCGATGGCGGCGTGCATCGCGCTCGGCCGTTCGAGCGAGATCGCGGCGTTGGCGGGCGTGATCCTGGGATCGGCGCTGCTCTACCGGATCGCACGATCGAGAAACCCGGCGCGGTAGACCACGCGCCGGTGCGCGTCTCGAAGGTAGCGCGCATGTCGAAGGTGGCGCGCATGTCGTGAGGATCGAGTGGCGATGGTGTAGCGGGCGCGGACGGAGCGGGTCGGCTGGCGCCGCCTTCTTATCGGCAGGGCGTCCCGTGAGGGAAACTGCCCTGCTCAGCTCTCGTCCGCGCCTACTGGGCGATTCCGCTCCTGCGAGGCCGTTTGGTAACGCTCGAAACTAGTCCCGTCAAAACGACAACGGTGTCAAAAAATCAATCCGCTGCTTTTTCTGCATGTGGGCGCCGCGTCTTCTTGCCGTGCGCGAAGAGCCAGCGGACCAGAACGAAGAACATCGGCACGAAAAAGATGGCGAGACTGGTCGCGGTGATCATGCCGCCGACCACCGCCGTGCCGATCGCGACGCGGCTGGCGGCGCCGGCGCCGGTCGCGATGGCGAGCGGGATGACGCCCGCCACGAAAGCGAGGCTGGTCATCAGGATCGGGCGCAGGCGCAGGCGCGCGGCCTCCAATGCGGCCTCCATCGGGGACTTGCCGCGGGCTTCCGCGAACTCGGCGAACTCGACGATCAGGATCGCATTCTTGGCCGAGAGGCCGATGGTGGTGAGCAGGCCGACCTGGAAATAAATGTCGTTGTCGAGCCCGCGCAGCATCACCGCGATCACCGCGCCGATCACGCCGAGCGGGATCACCAGCAGCACCGAGATCGGGATCGACCAGCTTTCGTACAGCGCGGCGAGGCACAGGAAGATCACCAGCACCGACAGAGCGTAGAGATAGGGGGCCTGGCCGGTGGAAAGCTGCTGCTGGTAGGACAGGCCCGACCAGCTGGTGCCGAGGCCGGGAATGGCGTTCGCCAGTTTCTCGATCTCGTCCATCGCCGCGCCGGAGCTGTGGCCGGGCGCGGCCTGTCCTTGCACCTCATAGGAGGAGACGCCGTTGAAGCGCTGCAGCGTCGAGGGCGCCTTGGTCCAGCTGTAGGAGGAGAAGGCCGAGAAGGGCGCCATCGTGCCGTTTGACGAGCGGACATGCCAGGCGGCGAGATCCTCGGGCGTGCCGCGATAGGGCGCGTCGCCCTGGATGTAGACGCGCTTGACGCGGCCGCGGTCGACGAAGTCGTTGATGTAGGTGCCACCAAACGCCGCCGACAGGGTGGAGTTGACGTCCGCCTGGGCCAGCCCGAGCGCGCCGACCTTGGCATTGTCGACATCGATATGGAGGTGCGGGGTATCCTCGAGCGTGCCGAGGCGCACCGCGGCGAGCAGCGGATCGGCATTGGCCTCGGCGATCAGCCTGTCCTTGGCGGCGGCGAAATCGGCATCGGACAGGTTACCCTGATTCTCGATCTCCAGCGTGAAGCCGTTGGTCTGGCCGAGGCCGCGGATGGCCGGGGGCAACACGGTCAGCACGCGCGCGTCGCGCATCCCGCCGAGCGCCTTCTGCGCGCGCGCGGTGATCGCGTCGGCGGCGTTCTTCGCGCCCGCGCGCTGATCCCACGGCTTGAGGATCAGGAACGCCTGCCCGACATTGTCGCCCGAGCCGGAGAAATTGCGCCCGGTGTTGGCGAACATGTCCTGAACGTTGGTTTCCTTGTGCAGGAAATAGGTTTCGACCGCCTTGCTGACCTGGTTGGTGCGATCCTGGGTGGCGCCGGCGGGCAGGAAATATTGCACGATCGCCTGGCCGATATCCTCGGTCGGCAGGAAGCCGGTGGGCAGGCGGGTGAACAGGAAACCGAGCAGCACCACCGCGCAGACGAAGGCAATCATGAACCAGCGGGTGCGTTCGATGACATGGCCGACACCGCGCTGATATTTGTCCGCGCCGCGATCGAAGGTCCGGTTGAACCAGGCGAAGAAGCGGCCGGTGGTGCGGGTGAAGACATTGTCGCGGCCGGGTGCCTGACCATGCTTGGGCTTGAGCAGCGTCGAGGTCAGCGCCGGGGTGAGGATCAGCGCGACCAGCACCGACAGCACCATCGAGGAGACGATCGTGATCGAGAATTGGCGGTAGATGATCCCGGTCGATCCGCCGAAGAACGCCATCGGCAGGAACACCGCGGACAGCACCATGGCGATGCCGATCAGCGCGCCCGATATCTCGCCCATGGATTTGACGGTGGCGTCATAGGCGTCGAGTTTCTCCTCCTCCATGATCCGCTCGACATTCTCGACCACGACGATCGCGTCGTCGACGAGCAGGCCGATCGCCAGCACCATGCCGAATAGGGTGAGCGTGTTGATCGAATAGCCGAACAGCGCGAGCACGCCGAAGGTGCCGAGCAGCACCACCGGCACCGCGATCGCCGGGATCAGCGTCGCCCGCCAATTCTGGAGGAACACGAACATCACGATCACGACGAGGATGATCGCCTCGATCAATGTCTTCTCGACCTCGGAGATCGAGAGCTTGATGAAGTCGGTGCTGTCGCGTGGATAGGCGACCTGGTAACCGTCCGGGAAGGTCTTGGAGAGCTGCGCGACCTTGGCCTTCACCGCCTCCGCCGTCTTGAGCGCGTCGGCACCCGGCGCGAGCGACACCGCCAGCGCCGCCGCCCCATGGCCATCGAAGCGCGACACCGAGGTATATTGCTCCTGCCCGAGCTCGACCCGCGCGACATCGCCGAGATGGACCACCGATCCATCGGTCTCGGTCTTGAGGACGATGGCGCGGAACTGGGCGGGGGTGTTGAGGCGCGATTGCGCGGTGACGGTCGCGTTCAGTTCCTGCCCCGGCACCGAAGGCTGCGCGCCGATCAGGCCGGCGCCGACCTGGACGTTCTGCGCCTGGATCGCGCTGCTCACGTCGCCCGGCTGGAGCTGGTGCGCGTTGAGCTTGTAGGGATCGAGCCACACCCGCATCGCATATTGGGTGCCGAACGCATCGACTTCGCCGACGCCGTTCACGCGGCTGAGCGGATCCTGCAGCTTGGAGACCATGAAGTCGGCGACGTCGGCGGAATTGGTCTGGTCGCTGGTGTCGTAGACGGCGACGAGCATCAGATAATCGGGCTGGCGCTTCTGGACGGTCAGGCCCTGTTGCTGCACCTGGCTCGGCAGGCGGGGCAGCGCCTGCTGCACCTTGTTCTGCACCTGCACCTGGGCGATGTCCGGGTTGGTGCCGTTATCGAAGGTGGCGGTGATGGTGACGGTGCCGGTGTCGCTCGACGTCGACTGGAAATAAAGCAGCCCGTCGAGGCCGGTCAGCTGCTGCTCGATCACCTGCGTGACCGAATCCTGGAGCACCTGCGCCGAGGCACCCGGATAGGTGGCGTTGATGCCGACCTGCGGCGGCGAGATATCCGGATATTGCTCGATCGGCAGGTGCGTCACCGCGCCGAGACCGGCGAGCATGATGACGATCGCGATCACCCATGCGAAGATGGGCCGCTCGATGAAATAGCGCGAGATCACTGGCCGGTGCCCGATGCCCCGCCGGAAGCCGACCTGCCACCACCGCCGCCGCCGCCGCCGGGCGCCGCGTCGATCGTCGCGGGATCGTCGCTGGCGGCGACCGCGCGGACCTGCTGGCCGGGCTTGGCCTTGCCGCTGCCCTCGACCACGATCCGGTCGCCGGCGGCGATGCCTGCGATCACCACCCAGCGATTGTTGCTGAGCCCGCGATCCTGCACCGGCTTCTTCACCACCTTATTGTCCGCTCCGACGACGAGCACCGAGGCCGCGCCCTTGGGATCGTGCGTCACCGCCGCCTCGGGCAGCAGGAAGGCGTTCTGGCGCACCGCCTGGCTCACCGTCGCGCGGACATACATGCCGGGCAGCAGCAGGCCCTGCGGATTGGGGAAGCGCGCGCGCAGCGTCACCGCGCCGGTGGAGGGATCGACCTGCACTTCGGAGAAGAGCAAGGTGCCGGCCTGCGGATAGTCGGTGCCGTCCTCGAGCTTGAGTTTCACCGCCGCGGTGTCGGGCATCGCGCCGCCATTGGCGATCGCCTTGCGCAGCGCGAGCAGGTCGGTCGAGCTTTGCTGGATGTCGACATAGATCGGATCGAGCTGGGTGATGGTGGCGAGCGCGTCGGTCTGGCTGGCGCTGACCAGGGCGCCGGCCGTCACCGAGGACCGGCTGATGCGGCCGGTGATCGGCGCGTTGACGCGCGTATAGCGCAGGTTGATCTGGGCGGTCTGGAGCGCGGCGCGCTGCTCGACGATCGCGGCGTCGGCCTGGCCGGCGGTCGCGCGCGCGTCGGCGGCATCCTGCCGGGCGACGGCGTTGATCTTCTCGAGCTCGGTGTAGCGCTGGGCCTTGAGCTTAGCGGCGACCGCATTGGCTTCGGCCGAGGCGAGCTGGCCCTGCGCCTGGCCGACCGCCGCGCGATATAGCGAGGGATCGATCACATAGAGCGGCTGGCCCTGATGAACGATGCCGCCCTCGGTGAAGAGCCGCTTGAGGACGATGCCATTGACCTGCGGGCGCACGTCCGAGACCTGATAGGCATCGGTGCGGCCGGGCAGTTCGGTGTTCATCGCCGCCATGCCGGGCCGGGCGACGATGATGCCGACGGTCGGCGTCGGTGGCGCTGGCTTGTCCGGCTTCGCTTCGCAGGCTGCGAGCGCCAGCAACGGAGCGGTGAAGAGCGTGCAGCGGAAAACCGGGGACATGTTCATGCGGCGCGATCTTATGATTGTGTTGCGGACGGATGTCAGGCCCGAAATGCTAAAGGTTAACAATTGGAAAGGGCGGCCGATACAAGATCGACCGCCCCCCGAACGCATGAACTTCCGAAAGGATCAGAAGCCGAAGTTGATCGTCCCCGAAACGGCGCGCGGGGCACCGATCTGGGCGTAGGTCAGCGAGTTGGTGACGGTGGTGCCGCTGAAGCCGCCGACGTAGAGCTTGTCGAACAGGTTGGTCACGTTGAGCTGCAACCAGGTGTCCTTGCCCATGCCGGTCCACTCCATCGACACGCGCGCGTCGAGGTTGACGACGGTGTAGGCCGGGGCCTTGGCACCGAACACCTGCACGCCGCTGATCACGACCGGAAGATTCTGGTCGTTGATGTAGCGCGGGCCGGTGCGCTTGGCTTCGACGCCGAGCGTGACGGGGCCCTTGTGGCCTTCGATGCGGCCGCCGAAATTGTAGGTCGGCGAACCGGATTCACGCTTGCCGGCGGTCAGATAGTAGGTGGTGGCGGTCGCCTGGACATTGTCGAGGATCTTCGACTTCAGATACGAACCGAAGGCGTAGAGGGTGATCTCCGGCACCGGCTTGTAGCTCACATCCGCATCGACGCCATATTTATGCACGGTGCCGAGGTTGCGGTAGATCGTGGTGTTGGTGTCGAGATCGTAGGACGAGGCCAGGCGATCGTGGAAGATCGTGTACCAGCCATCGACGGTCGCCTGCAGCTTGCCGGTGGTGTAGCGCACGCCGGTATCGAAATTGTCGGTCGTTTCCGGCTTGGCACCATTGGCGCCGTCGGTGCCGGGCGCGAAGCCGAAGGCGTTGTACAGGTTGTCCGTGCCCGGAACCTGGAGGCCCTTCGAATAATTGGCGTAGATCGCGAGCGGCTGGAGGATGTTGAACGTCACGCCGGCGCTTGGCAGCACCTTGTTGTAGCGGATCGTGCGCTTCTGCGGCGCCTGGTAGTTCGGGTAGTCGATGGCGATCTGCTGATCGGTCGCTGCATTCTGGCCCGAGCAGACGACGCCGCCGTTGGTGTTGGTGGCGAAGCAGTAGTTCTGCAGCTTGCGCGTGAAGAACGGTGCGCGCACGCCGGCGGTCAGCGTCAGACGGTCATCGAGGAACTTGCCGCGATATTCGCCGAATGCCTGGTTGAGGATCGCGAAGGAGTTGCGATCACGCTTCTGGAGGGCGTGGCCGGTCGAGTCATAGATCGGATCTTCGCTCGAGAACGGGTTGGTGGCGAAGCCGAGCGCGTTGATCTTGGTGATCTCGCCGGTCTGGCGGTGATGGCCATAATCGAGCGAATAACCAATGCGCACGGTCTGATCCGGCGTGAAGTCATAGCGCAGGCCGATATTGGCGATCGCGCGGTTGGTGTTGGTGTTGCTCGGCGCGCTGACCAGCACGCTGTCCTTGGTATCGCCGTCGCCGTTCAGGTCGACGCCGCCCAGATAGGGGGTGGAGCCGAAATAGCCGGCGGTGCCGGTGACTGGGTTATAGCCCTCGTTGGCGGTCGCGGTGCCGCCGCCATTGGCCAGCGTGTACTGATAGGCGGCGTCGGCGGTCAGCGTCAGCTTGTCGGTCAGCGAGAAGCGCGAGTTGACGCGGACGTTGGCGGTCTTCGACGGGTTGTAGCGATAATCATAGGCAGTGCCGAAGGCGCAGGCGGTCTTGCCGCTCAGGCAGTCCGCGACGTCATAGAAGCGGCCGTCCTTGGTGGTCGGGAAGCTGTTGCCCGAGCCGGTGCCGGTCGCCGTGCCGAGATGCTGGAGCGGGACCGAGCCGAAGAAGTTGTTGATGTTGCGGTTATAATGGCCGGCGATCGAGATGAAATCGCCGTTGCTGCCGATCGGCTGATAGATCTTGCCGTTGATCTGGGTCTTGTTGATCTTGCCGAGATTGTTGAAGACGTTGTTGTTGGTCGCCTTGCTGGCCGACAGGAAGGCGCGGGTGCCGAACGGCGTGAAGGTGCCGGTGTCGACGACGCCGAACAGGCGGAAATACTGATACTCACCAGCCGAGCCGGACACGCGGACGTGGAAATCCTCGGACGGGTTGCGGGTGGTATAGTTGACGGTCGAGCCGGTGGCCGATGCGCTCGGGGCGTCGACGTCGGTCGAACCCAGGCTGACGGTCACCTGGTCGATCAGCTCCGAATCCATCTGCTGGTTCGAATAGATCGCGTAGTTGCCGGTGTCGTTGAGCGTGAAGCCATCCCAGGTCTGGGCGATACGGCTGGAATCGAAGCCACGGATGTTCAGCGTGCCGCCGGCCGAGCCATAAGGATCGTTGTTCTGGAAGCTGACGCCGGGGATCATGTTGATCACGTCGTCGATCGACTGGCCGGGCGTCTCATGCTGGATGAACGCCGAGCTGAGCGACACCTTGGTCTTGGACGTATCAGGCGTGATGACCCCGCCGACGCCCTTGGTCTTGGTGCCGGTGACGACGATCTGCTGATCGAAATCCTGCGAGCCCGTGGTCTGGGCGAAGGCCGGCGTGATCGCGGCCAGGGCAAGCATCGAAACCGATGCGCGCGCGAAAACCTTGGTGAAAGACATGGTAAAAACTAACCCCCACATTGAGAATCCCTCGCGGGCTCTGGAGCCTCGCTACGCACGGCCGCTAGGGATGGAAAATGTCAATTTTGCTACATCGATCGTTTTGCGCCGCAGTGCGTCAATTCATATCGTTACTGTTGCGGTGGCGACACAGTGGTGGCGCGGCCTGAAATGCATGCCTAGAGAGGCGCATGATCGACATGCATTTCTACGAGCCTGCGGCCGGCCATCGGTTGCCCCATGATCCCTTCAAGGCGATCGTGGCGCCCCGGCCGATCGGCTGGATTTCGACCGTCGATGGCGCAGGTCGCCCCAATCTGGCGCCCTACAGCTTCTTCAACGCGATCGCCGATACGCCACCGATGATCGCGTTCTGCTCGTCCGGGCGGAAGGACAGTCTCGCCAATTGCGAGGCGACTGGCGAATTCACCTGGAATCTGGCGACGCGGCATCTCGCCGAAGCGATGAACCGAAGTTCCGCCGCGCTGCCGCATGGGGTCAGCGAATATGAGGTGGCCGGCCTGGTGATGGCGCCGTCGCGCCTCGTCGCGACGCCGCGCGTCGACGGCAGCCCGGCGGCGCTGGAATGCAAGGTGGTGGATATCCATCGGCTGCGCGACATCGGTGGCACGGCGACGGACAACTGGCTGGTGATCGGTCAGGTGATCGGGGTTCATATCGATCCGGCCTGCCTCGATGCGGACGGCCTGTACGATACCGCGAAGGCGGGGCCGATCCTGCGCGCCGGCTACCGCGGCGCCTATGCCGAGCTGAAGCCGGATGCGATGTTCGAGATGATCCGCCCCCGTTAGCGGGCGTCCGGCCGGGCCGTCGTTGCGCGGGGGGCGCCGGGGAGCGGATAGTCCGCCGCCAGCGCGCGGGTGACACCATTGGTCCAGCCGAACCCGTCCTGCAGCGGATATTCGCCGCCGCCGCCGCCGCGCTGCCGTTCGACGTCATATTTCTCGACCAGTTTGCCCGAAGCGCGATAGCGGGTGGAGACGGTCGCCAGCCAGCGGGTCGCGATCGTGCGGGCGAGCGCCGGATCGCCGTTGCGGCGCAGGCCCTCCACCGCGATCCATTGCAGCGGCGCCCAGCCATTGGGGGCATCCCATTGCTGGCCGCTGTTCACGGCGGTCGCGCGCAGCCCGCCCGGTGACAACAGCCGCAGCTTCACCGTCTGGCCGACGATCTTCGCCTGCTCGGTGCGCGCGGCGCCGACGAACAGCGGATAGAGGGTGGCGGCCGAAAGCCGGGTGGTCGGGCGGCCGGTCTGCCAGTCGAGATCGGCGAAGCGGCCTTCGCGGGCATCCCAGAAATCGGTGCGGAGCGCGGCTTCGCGGGCGACGGCGCGTTGCGTATAGTCACGGGTGCAGGCGTTGTCCGCGATACGCGCACAGGCCAGCGCGATCATCCGCTCCATGCCCAGCATCAGGCTATTCAGGTCGACCGGCGCGATCCGGGTGGTGCGGATCGATCCGAGATCGTCCGGATTGGCCAGCCAGCGCGACGAGAAATCCCAGCCGCTTTCCGCGCCCGCGCGCAGATCGCGATAGACGTCGGCGGCCGGCCGGTCGCTGCCGGCGGCGGTGGCGACATCCTCGGCATAGCTTTCCTCGCGCGGGGTGGCGCGCGAGTCCCAATAGCGATTGAGCAGCGTCCCGTCCGGCAGCCGGGCGACATGGAATTGGGCATGGCCGGGGGCCAGCCCATCCTCGCCGCGCATCCAATAGGCATGTTCCCGGCGCAGCGCGGCCAGCCGGCGGCGGAACAGTGCCGGATCGCGGGAGCTGGAAAGCCCCAGCATCAGATAATAGACCGGTGGCTGCGAGCGGCTGAGATAATAGGTCCGCGTGCCGTTGGGGATATGGCCGTAGCGCTCGATCAGCGACGTGAAATCGTCGATCATGCCCTCGACGAGATCCTGCCTGCCGTCGCGGGCCAGGCCCAGCATCGTGAAATAGCTGTCCCAGTAATAGACCTCGCGGAAGCGGCCGCCGGGCACGACATAGGCGCTGGGCAGGGGCAAGGCCGAACCATTGGCGGGAAGCTGCGCCGGTTGCCGGGTCAGCGCCGGCCACAGCGCATCGATATGGGCGAGCAGCGGCAGGCGCGGGCCGCCGGCGGGTGGGCGCGGGGCGGGGCGCTCGTCGGGCACGACGAAATTATCGAGCACGAAGCGCCGGAGCGCCGTCGGCCCGCGTGGCTTGTGGGTGGCGAAATCCGCCATGATCGGCCCCGGATCGCGACGCGGCACGGCATCGGCGAAGGTCTTGCTGTCGGGAAAGATGTGGCTGAGCTGCACGGCGCGGAACAGCGGGCCGTAAATGTCGGCGGGGGTCGCGACGACCGGGCCGGACGCATCGGCGAAGCTCGCGGAATCGGGCAGGCGGGCGGCCGCCGATCCGGCGAGACCCAAGCCCGCGCAGGCGGCGAGGGCCAGCCTCGCGCAGGCGACGGGAGCCCAGCGGCCCGGCAAGGGGTGGCGCGGCCGACGGGGGGGATCGACCGGATATGGCAACGGCATGGGGCGATAGTGACGCGTCGCGATGCTCTTGGCCAGTCCTGCTTCCTTCCGGCTGGGGGATGTGGCTATGACAGGCCTTCCCCGGGGGAACGGGCAAGGAGTGTAAGCGATGCGGTTGGCGGCAGGATGGTGTCTGGCAGGAGCGGTGCTGCTCGCCAACGGAGCGGTCGCCCAGGCGCCGGCCGATCCGCATCTCGATCTCGAACAGGTCGACGGCGCGGCCGCGATGGCCAAGGTGAAGGGGTGGAACAGCCGGTCGCTCGCCACGCTGGAGGCGCAGCCGCATTTCGCCGACTATCAGTCCCGCGCGCTCGCCTTCCTGTCCGATACCCAGAAGATCGCCGAGCCGAACGGCGTGCAGGGCGGGCAGGTGCTCAATTTCTGGCAGGACGCCGAGCACCCGCGTGGCCTGTGGCGAACCTCGCCGCTGGCCGATTACACCGCCGGCAAGCCGGTGTGGCGCACCCTGATCGACGTCGGTGCGCTTGGCGCCAAGGACGGCAAGAAATGGGTGTTCAAGGGCGCGACCTGCCTGTCGCCCACTTATGTGACGTGCATGGTGGCGCTGTCCAACGGCGGCGGCGACGCGGTGGTCGAGCGCGAGTTCGACATGACCAGCGCCAGCTTCATCGACGGCGGCTTCACCCTGCCGGAAGCGAAGACCGAAATCTCCTGGGCCGGGCCGGACGCGCTCTATGTCGGCACCGATTTCGGGCCGGGCAGCATGACCGATTCGGGTTATGCGCGGATCGTGAAGCTGTGGAAGCGCGGCACCCCGCTGGCTTCGGCGACGCTGGTGAGCGAGGGCGAGAAGAGCGACGTGTCGGTCGGCGCGCGGGTGATGGTCGATGGCGACCGGACCTGGCCGCTGCTGGTGCGCGGCGTCGATTTCTACCATCACAAGCTCAGCCATATCGCGCCCGACGGCAAGTTGATCCCGTCGCCGCTGCCCGACGATGCCGACGTGGACGACATCCTCGATGGCCGCCTGATCGCGACGCTCAAGAGCGCGTGGCAGGGGCATCCGATCGGCAGCGTGGTGGCCTATTCGATCCCCGATCTGCTCGCCGGCAAGACGCCGGTGATCGAGACGGTGTTCGTGCCCACCGCGCATCAGGCGATTGAGGATGTCGGCGCCAGCAAGTCGGTGCTGTGGGTGAAGCTGCTCGACGACGTGTCGGGCCGGCTGCTGGTGCTGAGGCGCGCGCCGGATGGCCGGTGGAGCGGGCAGAGCGTCGCGCTGGCCGACAAATCCTCCGTGCATCTGAACGCCACGGCATCGGACAGCGATACCGCTTTCGTCACCGTCGAGGGGATGCTGACCCCGCCGACGCTCTACAGCGTGACGCCGGGCGCGGCCCCGGTGGCGGTGCAGGCGCTTCCCGCCAAGTTCGATGCCGCGAACATGGTGGTCGAGCAGCATTTCGCGACGTCGAAGGACGGCACCAAGGTGCCCTACTTCCTCGTCCACCGGAAGGATCTAAAGGGGCCGGTGCCGGCCTATATGCACGCTTATGGCGGCTTCGAGCTGGCCCAGACGCCGACCTACCTGATCAACGAGCCCTATCGTTCCGGCCCGGCGGCGCTCTATTGGGTGGAGGAAGGCAATGCCTATGTCCTCGCCAACATCCGCGGCGGTGGCGAATATGGCCCGGCCTGGCATGACGCCGCGCTGCGCGAGAAGCGCCAGAACGCCTATGACGACCTCTATGCGGTCGCCGAGGATCTGGTGAAGGCCGGGATCACCAGCAAGGGCCGGATCGCGGTTTCGGGGCGCTCCAATGGCGGGCTGATGGCGTCGGTGGCACTCACCCAGCGGCCGGACCTGTTCGGCGCCGCGATCATCGGATCGCCGCTCACCGATATGAAGCGCTTCTCGCACCTGCTCGCCGGCGCCTCGTGGATGGGCGAATATGGCAATCCGGACGTGCCCGCCGACTGGGCGTTCATCTCGAAATATTCACCCTATCAGAACATCAAGCCCGGCGTGCATTACCCGACGCCGTTCATCTACACCTCGACCCGCGACGATCGCGTCCATCCGGGCCACGCCCGCAAGTTCGCGGCGCGGCTGGAGGACGACCATGATCCGTTTTTCTATTATGAGGCGATCGAGGGCGGTCATGCCGCCGGCGTCGAGCCCAAGGAGGATGCGCTGCGCGCCGCCCTGGTGACGACCTACCTCAATCTCGAGCTGCCGAAGACCCCGGCGAAGAAGTGATGTCCGCGGCGGCGGGCGCTTCGGCGCTCGCCGTTTCGGTGGCCACCGTGGCGGCCGGCGCGTCTGCGACAGGCGCGCCGGTGCCACGATGGATGCGGATGCCGGGGAAGGCGGCGCTGCCGGTGCGGATCGTCACGCCATGGCTCGTCACGCTGGCGGCGGCCGTGTCGGGCACGGACGGGGCGCCGCCGGGCTGATCGCCGTCGCCGTCGGATGCGGTCGCGACCTGCTGCTCGCCGCTGCCGCGATGGACCATCACGCCGGCCGATTCGCTGGTGCCGTAGCGGACGAGAACCTGCTGCGCCTGATCCCAGCCGGCGGCGCCGGCGCCATTGGGCTCGATCCCGGCATAATTCTGGCGGAACTCGAAGCTGTTATCGAGGCTGTTGCCCCAGCGATAGAAGATGTGCGCGCCGATGGTGGTGACCGGCGTGAGGCTCGGCGCCCACCAGGGATGGACGGCCGTGGTGTGGTAATACATCGCCGCGCCGACCGGCGCGTAGACCTCGCCGGCGAGCGCATCCTGGGCGATCCGGCGGGCGACGATCCAGGCGCCGGGTTCGCGGCGCTGGAGCAGCGAGCCGTCGCAGGTGAAGCTGAACTGGCAGCCGGTCGCGCGATAGGAGCCCTGATAGACGACGCCGCAGACGCTGCCAGGGAAGGCCGGATTGCGCACGCGGTTGAGCACGACCTGCGCGACGGCGCGCTGGCCATCGGGCGATTCGGAGCGTGCCTCGTAATAAACCGCGGCGGTCAGGCAATCGAGCGCCCGGCCGGCATCGTCCGCGCTCTGGGCGGTAGCGGAGAAGGCGGGCGCCGCTTGCAGGATTTCGGGCGCGCCGGCGACCGGCGGCGGCGCCACCGGCATGGCGGGCATCTGCGCGAGGATCGTGCCGGGGGCGATGCCGAAGCGCGGCGCGGACGGTGCTGCGGGTTGCGGCTGCGCGGCGGCCGTCTTCGGGGCGTTGCCCAGCGATTGCGGCGGCACGCATGACGCCACGGCCATCAATACCGTGAGTCCCAGCGATGAGCGTCGATACATGGCGCGGCCCGAATGGAGATGGGAAGTCTCCGCTCTAGACCCAAGGTCTTGTGATGCCGTTAACGGTGCCGGATGAGGGGATCGAACCCCCGACCTTCGGTTTACAAAACCGCTGCACTACCGCTGTGCTAATCCGGCGCCGTGCGCGCTCTTAGCGTCAGCCGATGCCGAACGTCCAGCCCTCGGTGCGGGCGAGCGACGGGGTCAAGGCGGATGGATGCCAGAGAAGGGGATCGCTGGCCGCGCGCCGCAGCCAGGCCGCGCCGAGCAGCGCATCGGTGCGATGGTCGTCGTAATCGATGAGTGCCGCGTGGGGCGGGCTGCGCAGCGCGGCCAGTGCGGTGTCGAGCGTCTCGCCGTCGCGCAGCTTGCTGCGGCCCCGTGCCACGCCGGCGGCACGGGCGGCGAGGCTGGTGTAGATCTCCACGATCAGCGGGCCGGACGCCGGCACCGGATCGAACGGCCAGACCGGGATGCGGCCGTCGAGCCGGTGGAGCAGCCGCATGCCGGCGAGGCTGGCCTTGCCGACCTGGGCCGCACCGACGAGGTTGAAGCTTGAGGACGGCGCCAGCCCCATCGCCTGTGCCGCCCGTTCGGTGACGCGCAGGCGGCCGATGCCGCGGCCGAAGCGATCGCCGGTGCGCCCGCCATGGCGGCGGAAGTGGCGGGCGATCTCCGCATGGTCGACGATGGCGGAGACGCCGAGATGGGGTTCGTGCGCTGCCATCCGGTCGATCGATGCCCACAGCGCGCGGGCATCGGCCGGGCTTTCGGGCCATCCGGGAAAGAAGGCGCCGTGATCGGCGAAGGGCAGCGAGGCGGAGAAATCGAAGCCGACGAGCATCCCGTCCTGGGCGAGCAGCCACCGCGACACTTCTTCGCGCGACCAATGCCGGGCAGAGGGGGCAATCAGCGCCGGTGGGCCATCCTTCTCGCAGATGGCGACGGCGATGCCCGGCTGGAACGCGCCGGTCGCGCCCGACCAGTCGATGCAGCAGAAACGGTCGAAGCGGCGGATCACGCGCCTGTCATCGCTGCCGCTCTTTCCGCAGGCCCTCCCAATAGGCCAGCCGTTCCTGGATCTTGGCCTCGAAGCCTCGGGCGACCGGTTCGTAGAAGGTCTGCGGCGCCATCTCCTCGGGCCAGTAATTGTCGCCCGAAAAACCATCCTCGGCATCGGGATCGTAGGTATAGCCCTTGCCGTAGCCGACCTGCTTCATCAGCTTGGTCGGCGCGTTGAGGATGTTCCTCGGCGGCATCAGCGATCCGGTCTCCTGCGCGGCGCGCTTCGAGGCCTTGAACGCCTTGTAGCCGGCATTGGATTTGGGCGCGGTGGCGAGATAGAGGCAGGCCTGTGCCAGCGCCAGTTCGCCCTCCGGCGAGCCGAGGAAATCGTAGCAATCCTTGGCGGCGATGCACTGCACCAGCGCCTGCGGGTCGGCCAGCCCGATATCTTCCACCGCCATCCGCACCAGCCGCCGCGCGAGGAACAGGGGCTGTTCGCCGCCCTCCAGCATCCGCGCCAGATAATAGAGCGCCGCCTGCGGATCGGAGCCGCGCACCGATTTATGCAGCGCCGAGATCAGATTATAATGCCCCTCGCGATCCTTGTCATAGACCGGCATCCGGCGATGGAGCAGCGCGGCGAGGGCGGCGGGATCGAGGGCTTCCTCGATGTCGATGGCGAACAGCGTCTCGGCCTGGTTGAGCAGGAAGCGGCCGTCGCCGTCCGCCGAGGCGATCAGCGCGTTGCGCGCGTCGGCGGTGATGGGGAGGGGGCGATCCTCGACCTGTTCGGCCCGGTTGAGCAGTTCGCCGAGCGCGCCGGGCGTCAGCCGGTTGAGGATCAGCACCTGCGAGCGGCTGAGCAGCGCGGCGTTGAGCTCGAAGCTCGGATTCTCGGTGGTGGCGCCCACGAGGATGACGGTGCCGTCCTCGACATAGGGCAGGAAGCCATCCTGCTGGGCGCGATTGAAGCGGTGGATCTCGTCCACGAACAGCAATGTGCGCGTGCCGGTGCGGGCATGGTCGCGCGCCTCGGCGAAGACCTTCTTCAGTTCGGCGACGCCCGAGAACACCGCCGAGATCGCCACGAAGCGCAGCTCGACCGCATCGGCGAGCAGCCGCGCGATCGTGGTCTTGCCGGTGCCGGGCGGCCCCCACAGGATCATCGACGACAGGCGGCTGGCGGTCACCATCCGCCCGATCGCGCCCTCGGGGCCGGTGAGATGCTCCTGCCCCACCACTTCGGCGAGCGTGCGCGGACGCAAGCGGTCGGCGAGCGGCGCGGCTTTGGCGGGGAGGGCGGCGTCCGGGGCGTCGGAGGCGAAGAGATCGGCCATGACGCGGATATAGGCGATCGGCGGCGGCGCGTCAGCGTCTCTCCCGTCCCTCCACTCACGCAAATGTGCGGTCCTGCGCCCGGTCGAGAGGAAAACAGCGGAGAGGGATTGCATCTAATCCTATCTAAGATATATCTAAGAACGACTCAGATAGGAGATAGAGTGATTATGCGTTTTGGATTTCATCATCGTGGCCGTCATGGTCACCACCACCCCGACGAGCATGGCGGCCGCAGCGGTATGCGGGCGATGCGCGGCGGCTTCGGCGGCCGGGGCGCTTTCGAGGCATTTGGCGAGGCCCTGGCCGAGCGGGGATCGCGTGGCGGCGGGCGCCGCCGCCTGTTCGATGGCGGCGAGCTTCGCCTCGTGCTGCTGCGCCTGATCGGCGATCAGCCGCGTCACGGCTATGACCTGATCCGTGGCATCGAAGAGCGCACCGGCGGCGCCTATGCGCCCAGCCCCGGCGTGGTCTACCCGACCCTCACCATGCTCGGCGACATGGGCCACATCGAGGAACAGGCCAGCGGGGGCAACCGCAAGATCTTCGCCGTCACCGCCGAGGGCCAGGCGCTGCTCGACGACAAGGCGGACGAGATCGCGGCGTTGATGGCCCGCCTCGAAGCCCTGGGCGAAGCGCGCGACCGCGCCGACATCGTGTCGGTTCGCCGTGCCGTCCACAATATGAAGGCGGTGCTGATGCACAAGCTGCACGACGCCGACGTCGAGACCATCCAGCAGGCCGTGGCGCTCATCGACGAGGCGGCCGGCAAGATCGAACGGCTCTGATCGTGACGCGGCTGCAATTGCTGCGCCGTCGACTGGGTTTCCACCCCGAACAACGCGTTCGGGCCGAAGCTGCCGAAGCACCGGCCTTTTCCCCTGCACCGGAGGCAGAGGGGCGGCGTTTCGACCTGCTCGGCGCGAACGGCGGAAGGATTATTCACGAATGACCGAAAGCACCACCGCGACCGTCACCACCACCCATGGCAGCCGCTATCTCCAGCAGCTTTGCAAGCATTGGTCGCACAAGCTCGAAGTGGAGTTCACGCCCACCCACGGCACGATCCGCTTCCCGAGCGGCGTCGTGGCGACGCTGGCTGCCACCGACGACACTCTCGGCGCGACGATCGTGGCGCCCGATGCCGAGACGCTGGAGCGGATGAAGGGCGTGGTCGCCGACCATCTGGACCGTTTCGCCTTTCGCGAGGCGCCGCTGCCCTTCGTCTGGCGCTGACGCGTTCGCTGACGCCTCGCGCGGCGGAGCAGGGTGTCGAATGCGGTTGCGCGATGCCCTGCCGCCTCGCATGATCGGCCGATCATCTGGTCGGGGGAGAACAGGGGATGAGTGCGTCGCATGAGAAGCCGTCGTTGCCGGATGGCGTCGAAAGCATCCAGAACAAGCCGCCTTCCACCGCCGTTTCGGACGAACTCCGCAAGCTGATGGCCCTGCTCAGCGATTCGTTGCCGCACGATGCTGCGATCAGCTTCCTGTTCGACACCCGGCTGCACGTGCGCATCGACGTCCGTCAGCTGGAGCAGGTTCAGGCGATCGAGATGATGCTGCCGACGCTCGGTGGTGGCATCTTCCACGACGTCCAGCGCGGCCAGGCGCCGAACCACAGCTTCCTGCATCGCGTGACGGCGCTGGTCGATCGCTGACCGCGACCGGCGGATCAGTGGATCAGCAGCGCGGCCGCCCCGCAAGCGAGCAGCAGCGCCACCACGCTGGCGATCGCGATGATCAGCAGCGGGCGTGGCCCGCTTTCGAGCAGGCTCGCCATCGGTGAGCGGATGCCGGTCGCCGTCACTGCGCAGACCAGCAGCGCGGTCGCGAGATCGGTCGCGCCCTGCCCAACGCGGGCGGGCACGATGCCGATCGAATTGATCGCCGCGAATAGAAAGAAGCCGACGACATACCAGGGCAGCAGCGGCTGCCGGCCGGCGGCCTCGCCGTCGCGTGCGAACAGGCGCCCGGTGATGGCGAGCGCCGGTGCCAGCAGGGCGACGCGGGTCAGCTTGACGATCGCGGCATTCTGCCCGGCGGTCTGGCTGAAGGCATAGCCAGCGCCGAGCGACTGCGCGACGTCGTGGATCGCGGCGCCGAGCACGAAGCCGGCCTGGCGATCGCCGAACCCGAGATGATGGCAAATCGCGGGGTAGAGCACCATCGCGGCGGCGCTGAACGCCGAGATGCCGACCAGCACCAGCGCGAGCTGCGCCTGGTTGATCCGCTTCTCGCCCAGCACCGTCGCCAGCGCCATTGCCGCGGACGCGCCGCAGATCGCGACCGCGCCGCCCGCCAGCGCACCGAACGCCCGGCCGAAGCCCAGCCGCTCGGCGGCGAGCACCCCGCTCAGCATCGTCAGCGTGACGATCACCACGATCGCGAGGAGCGCCACCGGGCCGAGGCCGACGATCTGGGCCAGCGTCACCCGCGCGCCGACCAGCACGATGCCGACGCGCAGCAACGTCCGCGAGGCGAAGGCAAGGCCGGGGCCGAGGCGCGGATCGCCGTTCAGGAAATTGAGCGCGAGCCCGACCAACAGCGCCATCAGCGTCAGCGGCGCGCCATAATGATCCGACAGATAGGCCGAGGCGAGCGACGCCAGCACCGCCACCATCAGCCCCGGCGGATAATCCCGCCACTGGAGCTTCGCGCCGGCCTCGATATCGCCGTAGAGATCGGCGGCCATCGGCAGGCGGCGGGGCGGGGCGTCCACGCTCAGCTTCTCCGGCTGCCCGGCCACGGCACCCGCTGCATCGGCGGGGTGCCGGCGATGCCGCGCTGGCGCTGGCGCTCGATCCGCAGATACTGATCGACCAGCGCCTGGTTGACCTTGTCCCACTCATAGGCGCGGCTGGCGATGCGGCCGGCATGGCCGGCCGAATGGCGCAGCTCGTCATTCTGCACATAGCGGCCCAGCGCATCAGCGAAGAAGTGGATCGCGCCGGGGCGGACGAGTTCGCCGGTGATGCCGGGCTCGACCAGGCTCTGGCTGCCGGTGGCATCGGCAGCGACCACCGGGATGCCGGCGGACATCGCCTCCAGCGTGACGTTGCCGAAGGTCTCGGTGACGGACGGGTTGAACAGCACGTCCATCGATGCGGCGGCGCGGCCGAGATCCTTGCCGCCCTGGAAGCCGGCGAACACGGCATCGTCGGGCAGGCGCTTCTCGAACCATTCGCGGGCAGGGCCGTCACCGACGATCAGCACGCGATGCTTCACCCCGCGACGGACGAGCTGGTCGATCGTGTCGGCGAAGACGTCGAGCCCCTTCTCCATCACCAGCCGGCCGATATAGCCGACCGCCACCTCGTCATCGGCGATGCCCAGGCCGCGGCGCCAATCGAGATCGCGGCGCTCGGGCGAGAAGATGTCGCGCTCGACGCCACGCGACCAGATGCCGACATCGAAGTTCATGCGCTGCTCGCGCAGCAGCTGCGCCATCGATTCGGAGGGCGCGAAGATCGCGTCACAGCGGCGATAGAAGCGGCGTAGCCCGGCCTCGACCAGCCCTTCCAGGAAGGCGAAGCCATAATAGCGCGGATAGGTCTCGAACCGGGTATGGACCGAGGCGACCACCGGCAGCTTGTTCTTGCGCGCGTGGCGGACGGCGGCGTGGCCGAGCACCTCGGGCGAGGCGACGTGGATGATGTTCGGCTTGAAGCGGTGGATGTCCTTCTTCACGCCCGGCGTCAGCAATATCGGCGCGCGATATTCGGCGCGGCCGGGCAGCGGGATCGCCGGCACCCCGATCAGATCGCCGACATGATCGAAGGCGGGCTGGCTCACCTTGGGCGAATAGATCCGCACCGCCGCGCCCTTGCGCAGCAGATATTCGACAAGGCGGTTGAGCGCCTGGTTGGCGCCATCGCGCACATAATTATAATTGCCGGAGAACAGCGCCACGCGCAGATCGGTCACGTCCATCGGCGGCTCATAGGCTGGCGCGCGGCTCAGGTGAAGGGGGTCCGATGAAGAGCGTCAGGCGAACAGGCTGACCAGCAGCCACAGGTTCGCCGCCGAAATGATCGCGAACAGCAGCCACGCGGTAGAACGGGCAAGCCGGCCGGCCGCGAAATCGCCCATGATCTCGCCATCGCCCGCCGCGCGGATCAGCGGCCAGATCGCGAAGGGCAGTTGCAGCGACAGGATGATCTGGCTCAGCACCAGCATCGGGCCGACGCCATGGTCGCCGAACATCGCGACACCGATCAGCGCGGGGATGATCGCGAGTGTCCGGGTGATCACGCGCCGCTGCCAGCAGGGAATCTTGAGGTGGAGGAAGCCCTCCAGCACCACCTGGCCGGCGATCGTGCCGGTGAAGGTGCTGCTCTGGCCCGATGCGAACAGGGCGATGCCGAAGAACAGGGCGGCCGCCTTGGCGCCGGTGATCGGGGAGAGCAGGCGGTAGGCGTCGTCGATCTCGGCGACCTGGCCGTGGCCGGTGGCGTGGAAGGCGCCGGCCGCGAGCGCCAGGATCGCGGCGTTCACCAGCATGGCGAGCAGCAGCGAGAGCCCCGAATCCCAGTTGGCCAGCCGGATCGCGGCCCGCTTGGCGCGCGGCTCGTCCGGCACGTCGCGGGTCTGGACGATGCTGGAGTGGAGATAGAGATTGTGCGGCATCACCGTCGCGCCGATGATGCCGATCGCGACGGCGAGCGCGCCTGGCTGGCCGAGGCGGCCGAGATCGGGGATCAGCCCGACCGCGACGGCGTGCGGATCGGGCGGCACGATGATCAGCTCGATCAGGAAGCACAGCGCGATGGTCGCGACCAGGCCGGCGACGATCGCCTCGACCTGGCGGAAGCCGCGCCCCTTCAGCCCGACGACCAGCAGCATGTCGAACGCGGTCAGCAGGATGCCGGCCCAGAGCGGGATGCCGAGCAGCAGCTTGATCGCCAGCGCGCCGCCCAGCACTTCGGCGACATCGGTGGCGAGGATGGCGATCTCGGCCATCGCCCAGAGCGCGAGATTGGGCACCCGCCCGTAGCGGCGCCGGCATGCCTGCGCGAGATCGAGGCCGGAGGCCATGCCGAGCCGCAGCGCCAGCGATTGCAGCAGGATCGCGGCCAGGCTGGCGGCGACCACCACGAACAGCAGATCGAAGCCATAGCCCGATCCCGCCGCGATGTCGGTCGCCCAGTTGCCGGGGTCCATATAGCCGACCGCGACCAGCAGGCCGGGGCCGACGAAGCGCGCGATGCGGGCGGAGAGCGGCGTGCCCGCCGGTATCGCGACGCTGCCCTCGACCTCCGAAGGGCAGAAGGGCGCCGTCGCGCGATCCGGGAGTGTCAGGCCGAGTGTGGTTGCCATGCCACCGCTATGGCCGCTTCGCGAACGGCAGGCCAGAGGCGGTTCGGCGAGCATTGTCGATCACAGTTGTCGAAACTGCCAATGATCGGCGCCGATACCCTGATGTCGGTAAATTCGACCGGTTCGCCAACGAAATAAAGACTGAAAACGGCGGAAAATCGCTATTTCCTCAGCTTGGCACGCCCAATGCAAAGCTATCGGTACAGGCCGGACGGTCTGGACCTTTCGCTCTGACCAAGGGACATATGCCATGATCAACACCAACGCCCGCCGCGCGGTTCTCGGTTTCGCCATCGCTTCGGTGGCACTGTGCGTCTCCGCCCCGGCCTTTGCCCATGCCCAGGCGGCCTCCATCGCGGATGGCAGCACGATGCGCTTCAACGCCAAGACCGGCGATTATTGCCTGAGCAGCACCGTCACCGGATCGCGGATCGCGCAAGTGACGTGCCAGAGCGAGAGCGCCTGGGCGGCCGATGGCCTCACCATCTCGCGCAAATAAGATTTGCCGTGCGCCGGCGACGTACCGCCGGCCTGCCGATCGCAATCATGAAAAACCCCTCCCGCGACAGGCTCGCGAGAGGGGTTTTCATTAGGGGCCGGATGATCCCGAAAGGCTGAGCGATCAGCTGTTCAGGTAATCGCCCGCATCCGCATCGGTGCCGTGGCCCGAGGCAGCGACTTCGCCCAGGGGATCGTCGCCGGTCCCGGTCGAAGCGCGGGCGCCGCGCTTCAGCTCGGCGTCATGCTCTTCCTTGGCGCTGTTCGGGGCGGCGATCGCCGTCTCGAACGCACGGGTCTGGGCCCGCAGCGCCGCATCGCGGCTTGAGGCTGCCACGCGGAGGCGCGACAGGCCGGCGCCGGTGCCGGCCGGGATGAGCCGGCCGACGATGACGTTTTCCTTCAGACCGTTCAGGTGATCGATCTTGCCCTGCACGGACGCTTCGGTGAGCACGCGCGTGGTCTCCTGGAAGGACGCCGCCGAGATGAAGCTGCGGGTCTGCAGCGACGCCTTGGTGATGCCCAGCAGGATCGGCTTGCCTTCGGCCGGACGCTGACCGTCGGCGATCATCTTCTTGTTGACCGCCTCCATGTCTTCCTTCTCGACCTGCTCGCCGGCCAGGAAGGTGGTGTCGCCCGCATCGGTGATCTCGACCTTGAGCAGCATCTGACGAACGATCGTCTCGATGTGCTTGTCGTTGATCTTCACGCCCTGGAGACGATAGACCTCCTGGATTTCCGACACGAGGTAAGCCGCGAGCGGCTCGATGCCGAGCACCTCGAGGATGTCGTGCGGATCGGGCGAACCGCCGATCAGGTTGTCGCCACGACGGACGTGATCGCCTTCCTGCACGTCGATGACCTTGGACTTCGGCACCAGATACTCGACTGCTTCCGATCCATCGTCCGGACGGATGATGATCTTGCGCTTGGCCTTGTAGTCCTTGCCGAATTCCACGCGGCCGGAGATCTTCGCGATGATCGCGTTCTCCTTCGGCTTGCGGGCCTCGAACAGCTCGGCGACGCGCGGCAGACCGCCGGTGATGTCGCGGGTCTTGGCGGCTTCGCGGGACACACGGGCGAGAACCTCACCCGCCTGCACCGTCTGGCCGTCCTCGACCGAGAGCATCGCGCCCGGTGCCAGCATGTAGCGCGCGGCCTCGCCCGAATTGTCGTCGAGCAGGGTCAGGCGCGGACGGAGATCCTCCTTCCGGCTGGTGGCACGATATTCGATCACGACCTTCTGGGCGATGCCGGTGGCTTCGTCGGTCTGCTCGGTCAGCGTCGAGTTCTCGATGAGATCCTGATACTTCACGATACCGGCCTTCTCGGTGATCACGGGCATCATGAACGGATCCCACTCGGCCAGACGATCACCCTTGGAGATGATCGCGCCTTCGCCGTGCAGCAGGTGCGCGCCGTAGGGCAGGCGGTGGGTCGAGAGCTCGCGGCCGTCCATGTCGACGATCGCCAGTTCCGCCGAGCGGGACATGGCGACGCGGCGACCACGCGGATCGACGATCGTCGGCAGATCGCGCAGTTCGATCTTGCCGTCGGTCGGCGCTTCCAGGTTGGACTGCTCGTTGAGCTGGGCGGCGCCGCCGATGTGGAAGGTCCGCATCGTCAGCTGGGTGCCCGGCTCGCCGATCGACTGTGCCGCGATGACGCCGACCGCTTCGCCGATGTTCACCGGCGTACCGCGAGCAAGGTCACGGCCGTAGCAGGTGGCGCAGACGCCGCCGACGCTCTCGCAGACCAGCGGCGAGCGGATCTGCATCGACTGCGGCGCGATCGCCTCGACCTGCACGACCATCGCCTCGTCGAGCAGCGTGCCCTCCGGGATGAAGATCTGGCCGGTCTTGGGATCGACGATGTCTTCGGCCGTGGTGCGGCCGAGGACGCGTTCGCCGAGGCTGGCGATGGTGGCGCCGCCCTGGACGATCGCCTTCATCTCCAGCGAACGCTGGGTCTTGCAGTCGATCTCTACGATCACGCAATCCTGCGACACATCGACCAGACGACGGGTCAGATAGCCCGAGTTCGCCGTCTTCAACGCCGTATCCGCGAGGCCCTTGCGGGCGCCGTGGGTGGAGTTGAAATACTCAAGGACGGTCAGGCCCTCCTTGAAGTTCGAGATGATCGGCGTCTCGATGATCTCGCCCGACGGCTTGGCCATCAGGCCGCGCATGCCGGCGAGCTGCTTGATCTGGGCGGCGGAACCACGGGCACCCGAATGCGCCATCATGTAGATGGCGTTCATCGGCTTCTCGCGCCCGTTTTCCTCGTGCTTGACCGCCTGGATCTCCTTCATCATCTCGGCAGCAACGCGGTCACCGCAACGCGACCAGGCGTCGATCACCTTGTTGTACTTTTCCTGCTGGGTGATGAGGCCGTCCTGATACTGCTGCTCGTAATCCTTCACGAGCGTGCGAGCCTCTTCGACCAGCGGATCCTTCGCCTGCGGGATGATCATGTCATCCTTGCCGAACGAAATACCCGCCTGGAAGGCGTGGCGGAAGCCCAGCGACATGATCGCGTCGGCGAACAGCACCGTGTCCTTCTGGCCGGTGTGACGATAGACCTCGTCGATGACGTCGCCGATGTCCTTCTTGGTCAGCACGCGGTTGACCGTCTCGAAGGGCACCTTGAACGACTTCGGCAGGCACTCGCCGATCAGCATCCGGCCCGGCGTCGTCTCGTAACGCTTGAGGTACTGGTTGCCCTGCTCATCCGTCTGCGGGATGCGGCTGATGATCTTGGAGTGCAGCGTCACCGCCTTGGCGTTGAGCGCCTGATGCACCTCGGTCATGTCGGCGATCAGCATGCCTTCACCCGGCTCCTTCTCCTTGGAGAGGGAGAGGTAATAGAGGCCCAGCACCATGTCCTGCGACGGCACGATGATCGGCTTGCCGTTGGCGGGCGACAGGATGTTGTTGGTCGACATCATCAGCACGCGCGCTTCCAGCTGGGCTTCCAGCGAGAGCGGTACGTGGACGGCCATCTGGTCGCCGTCGAAGTCGGCGTTGAAGGCCGAGCAGACCAGCGGGTGAAGCTGGATCGCCTTGCCCTCGATCAGCACCGGCTCGAACGCCTGGATGCCGAGACGGTGGAGCGTCGGTGCGCGGTTGAGCATCACGGGATGCTCGCGGATCACCTCGTCCAGGATGTCCCAGACTTCCTTGCGCTCCTTCTCGACCCACTTCTTCGCCTGCTTGAGGGTCATCGAGAGACCCTTGGCGTCGAGGCGCGCGTAGATGAACGGCTTGAACAGCTCGAGCGCCATCTTCTTCGGCAGGCCGCACTGGTGCAGCTTGAGTTCCGGCCCGGTCACGATGACCGAACGGCCCGAATAGTCGACGCGCTTGCCGAGCAGATTCTGGCGGAAGCGGCCCTGCTTGCCCTTGAGCATGTCGGACAGCGACTTCAGGGGACGCTTGTTGGCGCCCGTGATGGTGCGGCCGCGACGGCCATTGTCGAACAGCGCGTCGACGGCCTCCTGCAGCATGCGCTTTTCGTTGCGGACGATGATGTCCGGCGCGCGCAGCTCCATCAGGCGCTTCAAGCGGTTGTTGCGGTTGATCACGCGGCGATACAGATCGTTGAGATCCGAGGTCGCGAAGCGGCCGCCGTCGAGCGGCACCAGCGGGCGCAGTTCCGGCGGGATGACCGGCACGACGTCGAGGATCATCCACTCCGGGCGGTTGCCCGAATCGATGAAGCTCTCGACGACCTTGAGCCGCTTGATGATCTTCTTGGGCTTCAGCTCGGACTTGGTGACGGCCAGCTCCGCGAGCAGCTGCTCACGCTCGCCCTCGAGATCGAGGTCGATGAGCATCTGCTTGACGGCTTCCGCGCCGATGCCAGCCGAGAAGGCGTCCTCGCCATATTCGTCCTGCGCCGAGAGCAGTTCGTCCTCGGTGAGCAGCTGATACTTTTCGAGCGGGGTCAGGCCCGGCTCGATCACCACATAGGCCTCGAAGTACAGGATGCGCTCGAGCTGCTTGAGCTGCATGTCGAGCAGCAGGCCGATGCGCGACGGCAGCGACTTCAGGAACCAGATGTGCGCGACCGGGGCAGCGAGCTCGATATGGCCCATCCGCTCGCGGCGGACCTTCGAGACGGTGACCTCGACGCCGCACTTCTCGCAGACGATGCCCTTGTACTTCATCCGCTTGTACTTGCCGCACAGGCACTCGTAATCCTTGATCGGACCGAAGATGCGCGCGCAGAACAGGCCGTCACGCTCGGGCTTGAACGTGCGGTAGTTGATGGTCTCCGGCTTTTTGATCTCGCCGAAGGACCAGGACCGGATGCGCTCGGGGGAGGCGATGCCGATCTTGATCTGATCGAACGTCTCCGGCTTCGCGAGCGGATTGGCGAAATTGGTCATCTCGTTCATGAGTTTTTCCTCACTCTTGAACCCTCTCCCGCATGCGGGAGAGGGAGGGGCCCGCCGTCAGGCGGGAGGGTGAGGGTCTTCTTCTTCCGCGCCGCAACCGGCGCCCACATCGTAGAACAAGAAGACCCTCACCCAACCCTCTCCCGCGAGCGGGAGAGGGCTCTATGGATTGCTTACTCCGCCGCCTGCGCCAGCGCGTTGCCGTCTTCGTCGCGTTCCTCATTGAGGAGTTCGACGTTGAGGCCCAGCGAGCGCATTTCCTTGACGAGCACGTTGAAGCTCTCGGGAATGCCGGCCTCGAAGGTGTCGTCACCCTTGACGATCGCCTCGTAGACCTTGGTGCGGCCGACCACGTCGTCGGACTTCACCGTCAGCATTTCCTGGAGCGTGTAGGCGGCGCCATAAGCCTGGAGCGCCCACACCTCCATCTCACCGAAGCGCTGACCACCGAACTGCGCCTTACCACCCAGCGGCTGCTGGGTGACGAGCGAGTAGGGCCCGATCGAACGCGCGTGGATCTTGTCGTCGACGAGATGGTGGAGCTTCAGCATGTAGATGTAGCCCACCGTCACCTTGCGATCGAACATGTCGCCGGTGCGGCCGTCATACAGATCGCTCTGGCCCGACGTGTCGAGGCCGGCGAGCGTGAGCATCGCCGACACGTCCGCCTCGCGGGCGCCGTCGAACACCGGCGTCGCCATCGGCACGCCGTTCTTCAACAGACCGGCCATCTCGATGATCTCGTCCGCCGAACGGGCGTCGATCTCGGCATGGTACTGCTCACCATAGACGGTCTTGAGGCGATCCACGACCGCGGTCGGCGGGGCGCCGGCAGCCGCATCGGGGTTCGCTTCGCGCCAGGCTTCCAGCGCCTCGGTGATCTGCTTGCCGAGCCCGCGCGAGGCCCAGCCGAGATGCGTCTCGAAGATCTGCCCGACGTTCATGCGCGACGGCACGCCCAGCGGGTTCAGCACGATATCCACATGCGTCCCGTCGGCGAGGAACGGCATGTCCTCGTTCGGCAGGATGCGCGAGATGACGCCCTTGTTGCCGTGACGGCCGGCCATCTTGTCGCCCGGCTGCAGCTTGCGCTTCACCGCGACGAACACCTTGACCATCTTGAGCACGCCCGGCGGCAGCTCGTCGCCACGCTGGAGCTTCTCGACGCGATCCTCATAGCGCTTCTGCATGACGCCGACGGCATCATCATATTGCGCCTTCACCGCCTCGAGATCGGCCTGGATGGCGTCGTCCGCGACGGCGAACTTCCACCATTCGCGCTTCTCGATGTCGAGCAGCATCTCGGACGTGATCTCCACGCCCTTCTTGATGCCCTTCGGCGCCGCGGCGATCGTCTGGCCGACGAGCATCGGCTGGAGACGGGTGAAGGTGGCGCGGTTGAGAATGCCGCGCTCGTCCTCGCGATCCTTCGCGAGACGGTCGATCTCCTCGCGTTCGATCGCCAGGGCGCGCTCGTCCTTGTCGACGCCGTGACGGTTGAACACGCGGACATCGACGACCGTGCCGGACACGCCCGGCGGCAGGCGCAGCGAGGTGTCGCGCACGTCCGACGCCTTCTCGCCGAAGATGGCGCGGAGCAGCTTCTCCTCCGGCGTCATCGGGCTCTCGCCCTTCGGCGTGATCTTGCCGGCGAGGATGTCGCCCGGCTCGATCTCGGCGCCGATGTAGACGATGCCGGCCTCGTCGAGGTTGCGCAGCGCCTCTTCACCCACGTTCGGGATGTCGCGGGTGATGTCCTCCGGCCCGAGCTTGGTGTCGCGGGCCATCACCTCGAACTCTTCGATGTGGATCGACGTGAACACGTCGTCCTTCACGATCCGCTCGGAGATGAGGATGGAATCCTCGTAGTTGTAGCCGTTCCACGGCATGAACGCGACGAGGACGTTGCGGCCCAGCGCCAGCTCGCCGAACTCGGTCGACGGGCCGTCGGCGATGATGTCGCCCTTCTTCACCAGATCGCCCACCTTCACCAGCGGACGCTGGTTGATGCAGGTCGACTGGTTGGAGCGCTGGAACTTCATCAGCGTGTAGATGTCGACGCCCGACTTGCCCGGCTCCACCTCTTCGGTGGCGCGGATCACGATACGGCCGGCATCGACCTGATCGATGATGCCGGTACGCTTCGCGCCGATCGCGGCACCCGAGTCACGCGCGACGGTCTCTTCCATGCCGGTGCCCACGAACGGGGCCTCGGCGCGGACGAGCGGCACGGCCTGACGCTGCATGTTCGAGCCCATCAGCGCGCGGTTGGCGTCATCGTTCTCCAGGAACGGGATGAGCGAGGCGGCCACGGACACGAGCTGCTTGGGGCTGACGTCCATCAGCGTGATCTGATCGCGGAACGCCATCAGGAACTCGCCGGCCTCACGGGCGGAAATCAGCTCCTCGACGAAGGTGCCGTCGGCATTCACTTCGGCGTTGGCCTGCGCGATCGTGTGCTTGGCCTCTTCCATCGCCGACAGGTACACGACCTCGTCGGTGACCTTGTGGTCGATCACCTTGCGGTACGGCGTCTCGATGAAGCCATACTTGTTGACGCGCGAGAAGCTGGCGAGCGAGTTGATCAGGCCGATGTTCGGGCCTTCCGGCGTCTCGATCGGGCAGATGCGGCCATAATGCGTCGGATGGACGTCGCGGACCTCGAAGCCCGCGCGCTCGCGGGTGAGACCGCCCGGCCCGAGCGCCGAGACGCGACGCTTATGCGTCACTTCGGAGAGCGGGTTGGTCTGATCCATGAACTGCGACAGCTGCGACGAGCCGAAGAACTCGCGGACGGCGGCAACGGCCGGCTTGGCGTTGATCAGGTCGTTGGGCATGACCGTGGACACGTCCACGGAGCTCATGCGCTCCTTCACGGCGCGCTCCATGCGGAGCAGGCCGACGCGATACTGGTTCTCGAGCAGCTCGCCCACCGAGCGCACGCGGCGGTTGCCGAGATTGTCGATGTCGTCGATCTCGCCCTTGCCGTCCTTGAGGCCGACGAGGGTCTTGACCACCTCGAGGATGTCCTCGGTGCGCAGCGTCGTCACCGTGTCCTCGACGTCGAGGTCGAGGCGCATGTTGAGCTTGACGCGGCCGACGGCCGAAAGGTCGTAGCGCTCGGGATCGAAGAACAGGCCGGCGAACAGCGCTTCCGCCGTCTCCTTCGTCGGCGGCTCGCCGGGGCGCATGACGCGATAGATTTCGGAGAGCGCATGGTCACGCTCCTCGACCTTGTCGGCCTTGAGCGTGTTGCGGATCCAGGCACCGGTCGAGACATGATCGATGTCGAGCAGCACCAACTCCTCGATGCCGGTGGCGTCGAGCTTGGCGAGATTCTCCTCGGTCACTTCGTCGCCGGCTTCGATGTAGATCTCGCCGGTGGCTTCGTTGATCAGGTCGAACGCGCTGTAGCGGCCGAAGATCTCTTCGGTCGGGATCAGCAGCGTGGTCAGGCCGTCCTTGCCGGCCTTGTTGGCAGCACGCGGGCTGATCTTCTGGCCGGCGGGGAACACGACCTCGCCGGTGTCGCCGTTGACGACGTCGTACATCGGCTTCTGGCCACGCCAGTTCTCGGTCAGGAAGGGCACCTTCCAGCCGCCTTCGCCGCGCACATAGGTGGCGGTCTTGTAGAATTCGTTGAGGATCTCCTCGCCCGACAGGCCCAGCGCATAGAGCAGGGTCGTCACCGGCAGCTTGCGCTTGCGATCGATGCGGACGTTGACGATGTCCTTGGCGTCGAACTCGAAATCGAGCCACGAGCCGCGATACGGGATGACGCGGGCGGCGAAGAGATACTTGCCCGACGCGTGGGTCTTGCCGCGATCATGATCGAACAGCACGCCCGGCGAACGGTGCATCTGCGAGACGATGACGCGCTCGGTGCCGTTGACGAAGAAGGTGCCGTTGCCCGTCATCAGGGGCATGTCGCCCATGTAGACGTCCTGCTCCTTGATATCGAGGACCGAGCGGGTCTCGGTATCGGGATCGACCTCGAACACGATCAGGCGGAGCGTCACGCGCATCGGCGCGGCGAAGGTGATGCCACGCTGGCGGCATTCCTCGACGTCATACTTCGGCTCTTCGAGCTCGTAGTTGACGAAATCCAGCTCGGCGGTGCCGGCGAAATCGCGGATCGGGAACACGCTGCGCAGCGTCTTCTCGAGGCCGGAGACATAGCCGATCGAGGCATCGGAGCGCAGGAACTGTTCGTAGCTCTCGCGCTGAACCTCGATCAGGTTCGGCATCTGAATCACTTCATGGATGTCGCCGAACACCTTGCGGATCCGCTTCTTCGCGGTGCCGATCATCGCCGGGGGGATGGGCTGGGTCGCCATGTGGTCCTTACCTCGCAATCAATTTCGTCGCGGAAGCGCCTCGCAGCACCTCCAGCAGCCACGCGCGACTTGAGGCAAGTCACGCAAAAAAGTGCGGTCCCGGGCTGTCGGGGCCGCACTGCTGCACTATTCTCCCACCCGGATCTTCCATTCGTCGCGGCCCGTTGCGCAAGGCGGGTCGTGTCCCGAAGACTCTGGCGGACGGCCGGTTGCACGCGAACAGCGGGCAGGCGACCTGTGATGTAGGAAGAGGGCTATATAGCGTGTGGATCGCGCAAGGGAAGGGGGTGCGATCAGTTTCTCACAGATCGGTGCTTTCCGGCGCGGCGGGCGTGCCGTTCGTCGGGCGGCGCGGTATCACCCAATACCAGGCGAGCAGCACGGGTTCGAGCAGGGCCATGCCGACCAGGATGCCGGTCAATCGTTCGGTCGCCGGCCCGATCGCGGCATCGGCATAGCTGTCCGGCACCAGCGTGACGAGGATCGCCAGCGTGAACTGGGTGCCCGCATAGACGATGCCGGACTTGCTGTTCTCGATATGGCGCCCGATCGCGACGCCGATCGCGGACCCGGCGATCAATATCGCGGGCGACATGGCGGGTGCGCCGCGCGCCGCGAACAGGCAGAGGGCCGCGAGCGCGCTTCCGGCGAGGCAGCCGGCGATCCGCAGCACCAGCCGCCGGCTGACCGGGGCGAGGCCGCTCGTGCCCAGGCTGGTGAGCGGCACCAGCATCACCGCCATGATCGTCACCGCGCTCTGGGCGAGCTCGGGAATGGCGAAGGCGCGCCACAGGAACGGAAGCAGCAGCAGGGCCGACGCGGCCTGCATCGCGTGGCGCGCGGCGTGGGGATGCCAGCCGGCGAATTTGGCGGAAGGGGTCCGTTCCGCCGGCCAGCGCCGCCGGGCGGTAACGGTGGACAGGCAGCTGACCAGCACGCAGGCGACCGTGCCGGCGAGAACCTCGAGGACCCGCGTGCGGGCGAAGGCGGCGATGCCGTGGGCCGGATGCTCCATCGTATCGAGCAGCACCATCTCGAAGGTCAGCCCCACGAACAGCCAGGCATAGGCCCGGCGGCCGGTCATCGCGCCGTAGAGGGTCAGCCCGCCGATCAGCGCGCCGGAGATCGCGGCGGCGGGCAGCGACGCCCGCACCAGCGGCACGATCGCCAGCCCCAGCGCGGCGCCGCAGGCGGTGCCGACGATCCGCAGCACGCCGCGCAGCAGGCTGTCGGTCAAATGGCCGCGCATGACCATATAGCCGGAAAAGGCGGCCCAGGAGATGTTGGCGGCGCCGATCGCATGGGCGAACAGGATCGCCAGCAGCACCGAGCAGATGCATTCGATCTCGTCGATCATGCGAGGCCCCGGCCGCAGGAAGCTGCGGGCCTCTTGAGCCAGGCGGGCCGGCCATGCCGAGATTGGGTGTCCGGTCATGAGGATCGATTAGAGAGGTTTGGCATCGCGCGGAACCGTCATCCGGGGAAGGCGCATCATCCGGCGCGAAGGGCGGGGTGCCAACGGAAAAGGGGCGACCCTTGCGGGCCGCCCCTTTCCTCGAAGTCTCGTCGTGGCCCGGCAAGGGCCGCGCGTGGCGCGAGCCCGGTGCCGGAGCCCCGCCGGATTACTTCAGCTCGACGGTCGCGCCGGCGTCTTCGAGCTGCTTCTTGACCTTCTCGGCCTCGTCCTTGCTCACGCCTTCCTTGATCGCCTTCGGAGCCGACTCGACGAGAGTCTTGGCTTCGGTCAGGCCCAGGCCGGTGATCGCGCGGACTTCCTTGATGACGTTGATCTTCTTGCCACCGTCGCCGGTGAGGATCACGTCGAACTCGGTCTTCTCTTCAGCAGCAGCGGCGCCGCCGGCGCCACCGGCCGGAGCGGCAACCGCAACAGCGGCGGCAGCCGAAACGCCCCACTTCTCTTCGAGCAGCTTCGAGAGCTCAGCGGCCTCGAGAACGGTGAGAGCCGACAGGTCGTCGACGATCTTCTGCAGGTCAGCCATGTGTAGTCTCCATGTGCGGGGCAGCTTCGGCCCCATAGGTCTTCAAGAATAGGTCGGTAGAAAAACCTCGGGCCTGACGAATCAGGCCGCGTCCTTGTCCGCATAGGCGGCGAACACGCGGGCCAGCTGGCCTGCGGGTGCCTGGACGATCTGGACGATCTTGGTCGCGGGAGCCTGCACGAGGCCCACGATCTTGGCGCGCAGTTCGTCGAGCGAAGGCAGCTCTGCGAGAGCCTTCACGCCGTTCACGTCGAGGACGGTATCCCCCATCGCGCCGCCGACGATTTCCAACTTGTCGTTGGTCTTCGCGAATTCGACGACGGCCTTGGCGGCCGCCACCGGATCGACGGACGTCGAAAGTGCGGTCGGCCCCGTCAGCAGATCGCTGAGCGAGGTGTAGGCCGTGCCTTCGGCAGCGATACGGGCGAGGCGGTTCTTGGCAACCTTGTAGCTGGCGCCGGCGTCACGCATCTTCACACGGAGCGCAGTGGACTGCGCGACGGTGAGACCGAGATTGCGGGTGACAACCACCACGCCGCTCTCGGAAAATGTGCGGTTCAGCTCGGCGACAGCCGCGGACTTCTGATCGCGATCCATGCCAATCTCCACATCGTAACCGGCCGCCCAACATGGGAGGCCGGGGTGAGCCACACGGCAAATACGCCGCCGCATGGTTCGTCCGTGGGAAATCGTCGACTGGCACGCGCAGATGGTCTGGAGACCCTTGCCCGGCAGACCCGGGGACCATCATGAGGACGGACCCGGAAAAACTCTTCCCCGCCTATGCAGCCGAATTAAGGGGCAAACCCCAGCTGCAGTCTCGGACGGTACACGGCCGGCTGACGCCGACCGAAGGGCGGGCTCATAGCGAGCCCGCGCCAGGAGTCAATAAATTACCGCGCCGCTTATTTCGGGCACTTCATCAGCTGGCCCTTCTTGGGGCCGGATGCGACGTGGCAGCGGCCCTTGGCATCCTTGTTGAACGCCGCCGGGGCGGCAGCGGCAGTGGCGGCCGGCGGGCATTTGGTGAACTTGCCCTTGGCGTCCTTGCAGGGGGCCGCGACGAGGCTGGTGGCGAGAAGCGCGGTCACGGAAAGCGCGGTCAGCGTGCGGATCATCAGTCTACCTCCCCCGCAAGGATTGCGGTGGGCGCAATCCAGACCGGTTTCGCCGCGAGGTCAATCGGGCAGGGCGCTTCTGACCGAGAATTAATCCGGGGCGTGGGGAGGGACGCACATACAAAAAGGGCCGGGATCGCTCCCGGCCCTTTCCGTTTTGCCAGAAGGCGAAGATCAGCCGCCGAGTTCGGCGGTGTCGACCTTGATGCCGGCGCCCATGGTGGACGAGACGGCGACCTTCTTCACATATTTGCCCTTGGCGCCCGACGGCTTGGCCCGGACCAGCGCGTCCAGCAGCGCGTCGAAATTCTCGCGCAGGTCGGCAGCCGGGAAGCTCGCCTTGCCGAGGCCGGCATGGATGATGCCCGCCTTCTCGACGCGATATTCGATCTGGCCGCCCTTGGCCGCTTCGACCGCCGCCGCGACGTTCATCGTCACGGTGCCGAGCTTCGGGTTGGGCATCATGCCCTTCGGGCCGAGGATCTTGCCGAGACGGCCGACCAGGCCCATCATGTCCGGGGTCGCGATGCAGCGATCGAAATCGATCGTGCCGCCCTGGACGATCTCGAGCAGATCTTCCGCACCGACGACGTCGGCGCCGGCATTCTTGGCTTCCTCGGCCTTGGCGCCGCGGGCGAACACGCCGACGCGGACGGTCTTGCCGGTGCCCTTGGGCAGGGTGACGACGCCGCGGACCATCTGGTCGGCGTGGCGCGGATCGACGCCCAGGTTCACCGCGACCTCGATGGTCTCGTCGAACTTGGAGGTGGCGTTGGTCTTGGCGAGGGTGATCGCCTCGTCGATCGCGTACAGCTTGTCACGGTCAACGGCGGTGGCGAGGGTCTTCGCCTTCTTGGTCAGCTTGGCCATGATCTCAGCCCTCCACCACTTCGAGGCCCATCGCGCGCGCGGAGCCTTCGATCGTCTTCGTTGCCGCGTCGATGTCCATCGCGTTCAGGTCCTTCATCTTGGCCTGTGCGATTTCGGCGAGCTGCGAGCGCTTGATCTTGCCTGCGATCGCCTTGCCCGGCTCCTTGGAGCCCGAGGTCAGGCCGGCGGCCTTCTTGAGCAGGAACGAGGCCGGCGGCGTCTTCGTGATGAACGAGAAGCTGCGATCGGCGTAGACGGTGATCACGGTCGGGATGGGCATGCCCTTCTCGAGGTCGTTCGTCGCGGCGTTGAACGCCTTGCAGAACTCCATGATGTTGACGCCGCGCTGACCCAGCGCGGGGCCGATCGGCGGCGACGGGTTGGCGGAGCCAGCCTTCACCTGCAACTTGATGTAACCGGTAATCTTCTTCGCCATGATGATCTCCTATGGCTTAGCGGTACAAACGGCCTTGCGGCCTCCCGCGGACTTTTCCGGCCTGGGCCGGAAACCTTGAATTACTTGACGCGCTCGACCTGCTCGAACTCGAGCTCGACCGGGGTGGCGCGACCGAAGATCGACACCGAGACCTTGACGCGGCTGCGATCGAAATCGAGCTCCTCGACCAGGCCGTTGAACGAGGCGAACGGGCCTTCCAGCACCTTCACCTGATCGCCGATGTCGAAATCGACCTTGATCTTCTGCTTCGGCGCGGCGGTCGCGATCTCCTCCTTGGTGTTGAGGATGCGCGAGGCTTCGGCCTCGCTGATCGGCTGCGGCTTGCCGTTGTTGCCGAGGAAGCCCGTCACCTTCGGCGTGTTGCGCACGAGATGGTAGACGTCGTCGTTCATGTGCAGCTTCGCCAGCACGTAACCGGGGAAGAATTTGCGGTCGGACGTGATCTTCTTGCCGCGACGGACCTCGGTCACCTTCTCGGTCGGAACCTCGACGGCCTCGACGAGCTGCTCGAGACCCATGCGGGTCGCGTCGGCGAGGATCTGTTCCCGCACCTTGTTCTCGAAGCCCGAATAGGCGTGGATGATGTACCAGCGCGACATGAAGTTTCCTTAGCCGACGAGCTTGAGCAGGAGCTGCGCGAGCCCGTTGAATGCGTTGTCGACGCCGAAGAAGAACAGCGCCAGCACCGTCGTCATGATCACCACCATCACGGCGGTCATGGTCGTTTCCCTGCGGGTGGGCCAGGCGACCTTGGCGGTCTCGGCCTTCACCTGATTGACGAATTCGGGGATGTTGCGGAAAAATCCGCCGATCCCATCCTTCTCGTTCGTCCTCGCCACGGTACACCTTCCATCAACGACTAGGCCATCCATGGCCGGCGGCCATCAACGACACAAGAGGCCGCAGGCGCCATCCCGAAAGGGGCAGCGGCGCCCTGGCCTCGATCAATTCCCGCTTCCCGACCTTTTGGCTCACCATCATGGGATGGCAGGAGCGGAGGGACTCGAACCCACGACCCTCGGTTTTGGAGACCGATGCTCTACCAACTGAGCTACGCTCCTCCAGGTCGGGAAGCGGAAGCGGTCCATAGCGGGAGAGCGGTGGGCGTGCAAGCGCCTCAGTGAACGCGGACGACACGCGCCTTGTCGCGGCCATGGGCCAATTCGGCGGCGGCCTTCGGGTTGACCGGCTGGCCGATCAGCCAGCCCTGCACCTGGCGGCAGCCGAGCGCGCGCATCCGCTCATATTCACTGCGGGTTTCCGCGCCCTCGGCGATCGTGGTCATGCCGAGCGAATCCGCCATGGCGACGATGGCGCGGACGATGGCGATGCTCTCCGCCGCATTGGCACTGGCTGCCCGCACGAAGCTGCGATCGATCTTGATGCTGGAGAAACGGGCCTTGCGCAGATAGGCGAGCGAGGATCGGCCGGTGCCGAAATCGTCGAGCGTGATCCGGACGCCGAGCGCCAGGATCTTGTCGACCACGCCGGTCACGCGGCCATCCCGGACGAACACCTCCTCGGCGATTTCCAGTTCCAGCCGGTCGGCGGCCAGCCCCGAATGGGAGAGGGCGGAGACGATCGTCGCCGGCAATTGCGCGTCCTTGAGCTGGGCAGCGGCCATGTTGACCGAAACGCGGACATGATCCGGCCAGCTGGCAGCGTCGCGACACGCCGAATGCATCACCCAGTCCCCGATTCGCCCGATCAGGCGGGCTTCTTCGGCGATGGGGATGAAGATGTCGGGCGATACGTCGCCGAGTTCGGGGTGGGTCCAGCGCAGGAATGCCTCGAAGCTCGTCAGATTGCCATGCACGGCCTCCACAATGGGCTGGTAGACGAGACTGAGCTCGCCGCGCTCCAGGGCATCGCGCAAGGCGATCTCGATGCGGCGTCGCTGCTCGGCATGGGCATGGAGCGAGGGTTCGTAGCGGCGATGGACGCCGCGCCCGTCATCCTTGGCGCGGTACAGCGCGAGGTCGGCATTGCGGAGCAGGGTCTCGACGACACGGCCATCGAGCGGCGCCGTCGCCGATCCCACCGATCCGCCGATGTGGAGCTGGTGATCCTCGATGTCGAACGGCGCGGAGAGGACATGGACGATGCGCTCGGCGAGCACCTCGACCCGGTCGCGGTCGGTCGAATCGGGTATCACGACAGCAAATTCGTCGCCGCCCAGGCGTCCGCACAGGTCGCCGGGGGACAGCAGCGCCGATATCCGGTTGGCGACCTCGATCAGCAGCTTGTCGCCGATCGGATGGCCGAGCGTGTCGTTGACCTGCTTGAAGCGATCGAGGTCGATCAGCATCAGCGTCGAGCGGCGGCCGACATGATGCCCGTCGCGGAGCGCTATGCCCAGCTTGTCGATGACATGGGCGCGGTTGGCGAGCCCGGTCAGCGCATCGAAGCGCGCCATGCGATCGATCTTCTCCGCGGAGCGATGGCGTTCCGTAGCATCCGTCCCGACCCCCCAGAAGCCGATCAGCGCGCCGCGCTCGTCCCGTCGCGGGGTGGCGGACAGCGACCACCAGCGGCGTTCGTCGGCGACCATCACGGGCACGACCAGATCGCGGAAGCTTTCGCGCAGCCGCAGCTTTTCGGCGAGCATCCGGATGCCGGGCGCGACGTCGCCGCGATCCCAGCCGTCACCGGCCAGCATCGCCAGCAGGGGCTTGCCCTCGACGTCGCTGCGCTTCAGGCCGAACAGGCGGGCGAGGCGCGGGCTGACGTCGATCAGGCTCTTGGCCGCGTCGGTGCGCCACAGCCAGTCGGCGCTGCTATCCTCGAACTCGCCGAGCAGCAGGCTGATCACCTCTTCCTTGCCGGCCAGCGCCTGTTCGGCGGTCATCCGATTGAGCAGCAGTCGCGCATTGGCGAGGAAGGTCAGCGTTGCGGCGACGGTGAACATCGCGATCACGCCCGCAAGCGCGATCCGGCCGTCCAGCGCCATGGATGTCGAGGCGGCAGTGCCGACGATCAGGATGAAGCCCAGGCCACCGATCGGGGCGGCGACCATGAGCGCGGTCGCCAGGGTGGCGAGGGATCCGCCGATCGCCAGCAGGGTGAAGGCGTACATCGTTCCCGACGGGCCGGTGTAGAGCGCCATTGCGACGGCCCAGCCGATGCCGAGAAAGATGCCGCCCAGCAGATCGGGATCGCGCCGGCCAGTGCCTGCCCGATCGTCCCGCAAGCCGCCGATCAGGATCAGCGCAAGGATGGCGGTAATCGCCGAAACCCAGGGCAGCAGCACCTTCCAGCCGAGCAATTCGAATCGGATCAGGGCTACGAAGGCGACACCGACGACATGGGCGCCCAGCCACAGCGGCCGCCGCTGGCGCATCGCGGCGCTGCGGGCTTCGGTGATCGCGGGATAGGCATCGCCCCGGCCCTTGCTGAGGCCGAGCGTATAGGACCAGGAGGGTGTGATCCGCTCCGAGGAAGAGGGCGAGGAACTCGACACCTCCGGAGACTTAACGGCGATATCTTACCGGGGCGTAAGCATGGCCGTCATCAGCGGTGGATAAGTCCGTATTTTCGACAAACATATGACAGGGATCGGAGCGGTGCCGCGCCGATCCCCGGAAAGCCGGATCAGGCGGCGATATCGTAGGGCTGGATCTCGCCCGACAGATAGAGGGTGCGCGCCTTGGCGCGGCTGAGCTTGCCCGACGATGTGCGCGGCAGCGTGCGCGGCGGCACCAGTTCGACCACGCAGTTCATGCCGGTGATCGCGCGGACCTTCTCGCGGATCAGATCGCGCAGGCGGGTGCGCTCCTCCTGGTCGGACGTGCGGCACTGGACGAGGACGGCGGGCGTCTCTTCGCCGCCCGGCGTGGTGATCGCGAAGGCGGCGATGTCGCCGGCCTTGAAGCCGGGCAACTGCTCGACCGCCCATTCGATGTCCTGCGGCCAATGGTTGCGGCCGTTGACGATGATCATGTCCTTGGCGCGGCCGACGATGTAGATATAGCCGTCGCTCAGATAGCCCATGTCACCGGTATCGAGCCAGCCATCGACCATGCAGGCATCGGTCGCATCCTGGTCGCGGAAATAGCCGACCATCACCGATCCGCCCGAGCACCACACCTTGCCGATCGCCTTTTCGGGAAGCGGCGTGCCGTCCTCCTCGCGAATTTCGATGGTCATGCCGCGCACCGGCTTGCCGCAGTTCACGATCGCGCGATAGCGTTGCGGCCGATGAGTGGCGATGTCGCCGCCGGAAAGCTGCGTCTCTTCGACCAGCTCGACGACGATGCCTTCGCCCGGCGGCATCAGCGACACGGCGAGGGTGGCTTCGGCCAGGCCGTAGCTCGGCGTGAAGGCCTTGGCATCGAAGCCGGCCGGCGCGAACGCATCGACGAAGGCCTGCATCACGTCCGGACGAATCATGTCGGCGCCATTGCCCGCCAGCCGCCAGCGCGACAGGTCGAAGCGGCCGGCGACGTCCGATTGCGAGCCGATGCGGCGGGCGCAGATGTCATAGCCGAAGGTCGGCGAATAGCTGAGGGTGGTGCCTTCGTTGCGGCTGATCAGGTCGAGCCAGGCGAGCGGGCGGCGCGCAAAGTCCTCGGTCTTCAGATAATCGGTCGAAACCTGGTTGGCGATCGGCGAGAGCAGGCAGCCGACCAGGCCCATGTCGTGATACCAGGGCAGCCAGGAGATGCAGCGATCGCCGTCCCCGATCGACATGCCGTGGCCGTGGGCCGCCAGATTATCGAGCAACTGCCGATGCGTGATCACCACGCCATGCGGGAAGCGCGTCGATCCGCTGGAATATTGGAGATAGGCGATGTCGTCGCCCGACGCCTGCGGAAGCGGCCCGGCGGGCGCCTCGCGCGCGGTGAAATCCTCGTAGGTAAGGCCCTGGACCTTGCCGGTTTCCGCGGCCGCGCCCGCCATCGAGGCGAGTTCGGCCGGGTACATCAGCATCTTCGGATCCGAGCTGGCGAGTTGGACGGCGAGCTGGTCGATATAGGATTCGCGCCCGCCGAAGCTGGTCGGCAGCGGCAGCGGCACCGGCCATGCGCCGGCATAGATCGCGCCGAAGAACATCGCCGCGAACTGCATCCCCGTCTCTGCGACCAGGGCGATGCGATCGCCGGGGCGTACACCGGCGGCGATCAGGCGATGGGCGTTGGCCAGCGCATCGGTGCGCAGCTCGGCATAGGGATAGGGCCGTACCAGCGTGCCGCGGGCATCGTGAAAGTTCAGGCCGCGCGCGCTCCGGGCCGCATAATCCAGTGCCTCGGCCATGGTGGCGAAGTCGGCCATGCGGCGCGGCAGTACGTCGTCGGTCGGCGTGAGGACCAGGCCCGGTCCTGCATTCGCCTTCGTGTCCCCGGTGCTGGCAGTGCTTTCAACTTCGTGACGCACCGACGGCATCTCCTTAACTACAACAACCCGGCCTGATAGACGGCTCGGCGCAATGAATCCATCCTTTGTCATGTGACGGTCATCAGCGTTCAAAATTCGGCTCGACTGTGGCACAAACATGGCGGGTGAGACCCAGAGATTCCTCCCGACCCCGCCCGCCGCTGGATTCAGGCGGCTTGGAGCGCCTCGCGATCGGCTATGTCAGCCGTTACGCGACCAGTCGAGCGAAGCTGCGGGATTATCTTCGACGTAAGCTCGCCGAGCGTGGCTGGGACGGGGAGTCGGAGGCACCGATCGAGCCGCTGGTCACCCGGTTTGCCGATCTGGGCTATGTCGATGATCGCGCGGTCGCAGACGCGCGCGGCCGGGCGCTGGCCGCGCGGGGCTATGGCGCCCGCCGGCTCGGACAGGCGCTGAGCGTGCTGGGCATCGGGGACGGGGATGCCGGCGACGCGCGCCAGCACGCCGCCGATGTCGCTTGGCAAACCGCGCTGCGTTTTGCCGAGCGGCGGCGTTTCGGGCCGTTCGCCAGGGATGTGGCGGACGATGCCGATCGCCGGCGGGCGTTCGGGGCGATGGTCCGCGCCGGGCACGCACCCGAGCATATCCGCAAAATTCTCGCATGTCGGCCCGGTGATGTGCCGGAACAGGACGGATCGTGAGACCTTGGCTGTGGCGATTCTCGCAAGCATCCGAAAGATTCGAGGTCGATTCGGTTAATAATCATGCTAGCATGGCGATCCGGGGGAGTATTTGTCATGCAAGAAGGTGCTTTTGCGTACGACGACGGGGACGGCGTGGAGCATGATAGGGCATCGGGTCTGGCACATGGCTCGTCCACACATGACGTTGGGGGCGGCATGATCCGGAATCCTGATCCTTTTGCTGCTGCTGCCGATGGTGACACTGGCGATGTGGAAGTATCGGGCAGTGTCAAATGGTTCGATGCTACGCGCGGCTTCGGATTTCTCGTCGGCGACGATGGCGAGGGGGATGTCCTCATCCATTTTTCCGTGCTGCGGCCCTTTGGCCGGCGAAGCCTGCCGGAAGGCGCGCGCGCCGTTTGTCTGGCGGCGCATCGCGATCGCGGCCTGCAGGCGCGCTCGATCGTCAGCTTTGACCTGTCTACCGCGACCGGCCCCGATCTGGAAACCGCTGCCCGCCGGGCCGCGACCCATGTCGACCCGATTCCGCTGCTTGATGATGCGGGCGAGCCCGAGCCGGTGCGGGTGAAGTGGTTCAATCGCCTCAAGGGCTACGGCTTCCTGATGCGCGAGAGCGATTCCGCGGATATCTTCGTGCATATGGAAACGGTGCGGCGCGCGGGGCTTGCGGATCTGGTTCCCGAACAGAATCTGGTCGCCCGAATCGCAGCGGGCGCCAAAGGGCCGCTGGCCGTCATGATCCTCGTTCGCGAGGATTGATGGCGCGTCGCGGCGCCCGGTCGATCGCGAGGAGCGCGCCTGCCATGGGGGCCATGTTCCAGCGATCATGTCGATCGCCGATCGCTGCGATCGTGACGGTCGCGCTTGCCGGGCGGGGGGCGCCGCGCTAAGCGCTTTGATATGGGCTTACTCACGAGCATCTTCACGTGGTGGAACGGCGCCACACTCGGCACCCGCATCTTTTCTGCCCGGAAGGGCAGTCGGGTCGGGTCGGACGAGTTCGGTAACGTCTATTTCGAGGGCGGCGTCGCCGTCCATGGCGGCCCACGTCGCTGGGTGATCTATGCGGGCGCGAACGATGCGAGCCGGGTCACGCCGGAATGGCATGGCTGGCTGCACGGCACCCAGGCCGAGACGCCCGACAAGGCCTTGCCGCCGCGGCGGGCCTGGCAAGCGCCCGCCCAACCGAACATGACCGGCACCCGTGAGGCGTATCGCCCGGCGGGCGCGCTGGAAGCAGGCGGCAAGCGTGCCGCGGCGACCGGCGACTATGAGGCGTGGAGCCCGAACTGACCTATGCGTAGTCTTGCCAAGGAGCATGGCGCCGAGGCGCTGATCGGTCTTCTCGTTGTCCTCGTCGCGATCTGGTTTGGCTGGTACGCCTTCCAGCGCACCGGCGGCGGCCGTGTGCCCAATGCCATTCAAGTCAGCGCGCTGTTCCCCAATGCCAGCGGTATCAACGCCGGCACCGACGTGCGCGTCGCCGGTATCAAGATCGGCCAGGTCGCGGGGGTGAAACTCGATCCCAAGACCTTCCAGGCCGAAGTGACGCTGGCGATCAATCCCGATTCCAAGCTGCCGGACGACAGCAGCGCGGCGATCGCATCCGAGGGCATTCTCGGCGGCACCTACATGAACATGATCCCGGGCGGTTCATCGACGCCGTTCAAGAATGGCGACGTGATCGTGGATACCCAGGGGTCGGTCGATCTGATGAGCATGGTCGGGCAGTTCATCAACAAGTCGGGCGGGGATAGCGCCAAGACCGCACCGGCGGCGGCTGATCCGGGCGCAGCGCCCGCGCACCCGTGAGCGGGCGGCTCGCCGCTGGCGTCGCGGTGCTGCTGATCGGCGGTGTTGCCGCGTGGCAGGGTGTCGAGGCGATCCAGGCGAACGACCAGCAGCCGGTCCTGCCGCTGGGAAACGGCACGGACGGCAGCGATGCGTCGGATGATGCCGCGCCCGCGAAAGCCCCGGCGAAATCCAAAAGCAAATCTTCGTCCGATGCCGAGGCGCTCTCCAAGGCGGAGACGCCGATGGCCGATCGCGTCGCGGTGCTGGGGCTGCTTAACAAGCGGAATGGCGAGGAGCGCGATCTGACGCTCAAGCCCGGCCAGGCCGTGCGGGTCGGCGATGTCGTCGTGCGCCTGCGTGCCTGCGAGACGAGCGCGCCGTGGGAGGCCGAGCCGCTGACGGGGGCCTTCGTGCAGGTCGATACCGAAGGGCGCGATTCACGCTGGCGGAGAATCTTCTCTGGCTGGCTCTACAAGGAATCGCCGTCGCTCAACGTCGTCGAGCACCCGATCTACGATGTCTGGCCCAAGAGCTGCGCGATGACGCATCCCGATATCGGGCCGGATACGGTGATGGCCTCTTCGGTCGGCGCCGGTGAGGCGCCGCGCTCGATCGCGAAGAAGTCGCCCGATACGGAGGCCGGTGCGGCGCCGCCGCCCGCCGCCGCGACGCCGGCGCCCAGCGCATCGTCCAACAGCGTCCGATAATCCGATCGCCCGATCTCGATCGCGCCCAGCGAGGCGAGGTGATCGGTGATGAACTGGCAGTCGAGCAACCGGAAGCCCCCGGCCCTGAGCCGCGCGACGAGGTGGGCGAGCGCGATCTTGGAGGCATCGGTGGCACGGGAGAACATGCTCTCCCCGAAGAAGGCGCCGCCCAGCGACACGCCGTAAAGCCCGCCGATCATCGTGCCGCCGATATCGCCCGCCTTCCATACCTCGATCGAATGGGCGTGGCCGTTCCGATGCAGGATCGTATAGGCCCGCTCGATCTGGCCATTGATCCAGGTTTCCGGCCGTCCGTCGGTGGCTTCGGCGCAATGCGCCATGACCTGGGCGAAGGCGCGATCGGCAGTGACGGCGAAGCGATCCGACCGCAGCGTCTTGCGCAGCGAATGGGAGAGGTGGAAACCATCGAGCGGCATCACGCCGCGTTTCTTGGGCTCCACCCAGAAGATGTCGGTGGCGTCCCGGCTGTCCGCCATCGGGAAGACGCCGACCGAATAAGCGCGCAGCAGGAGATCGGGATCGATCGGCTCGGCGGCCGCGCGACGCCCCCGCCCCAGCATCAGGCGCGCCCCGTCGTCATGGCGCCAACCTCTTCTCGATGCCGCGCCACAACCGCGAGATGGCCGGGCCGGCGACCGACGAGGCGGGAAAAGGGCCGGAAAGCGGTGCGGCGGCGGTCATGCTCTCGAGGGCGCTCGCCATCGGCACGATCGGCCAGTCCGGCTGCTCGGCAATGGCCGCACGGTGGAGCAGGCGGCGCCGATCGACCATGTTGAACACCGGCAGCATCGGCGCGACCTTGCCATGCGTCTCGCGCAGATGGGCCACGACATCGTCGAAGGCGCGGCGGGCGAGCGGGGAGGGGATGACCGGCACGATGATCAGCGTGGCGGCGCGCAGCGCTTGGTCGGCGGTGTCGGTGAGGCCGGGCGGGCAATCGAGCACGGTGCGATCCCAGCCCTTGCCGAGCCGCTCGGCCAGCTTGGCGAGGCGCTTGCGCTTGTCCAGATCGTGGAACAGCCGATCGAGCCCGCGCAGCGAACGGTCGGCGGGCAGGATGGACAGATTGTCGATCCCCGTCGGGCGGACGAGGTCGCTCGGCTCGGCCTCGCGGGTGAACACCGCCTGCGCCTCCTCCTTGCCGGGCGCGCTGGCGCCGAGCAGCCAGGACGAGGCGGCTTGCGGATCGAGATCCCAGAGCAGGGTGCGGCGGGCCGACGATGCTGCGCACCAGGCAAGGCTGACGGCCAAAGTCGTCTTCCCGACCCCGCCCTTCAGGCTGTAAACTGCAATTGTGGCCATGACCCGCCGATTAAGCCGGATGTCGGCGACTCGGGCAAGTGCGAGAAGGTCAATCGGGCAAAATTTCCTTAACCTTCTCCGGCGGCCGGCCCAGCCGAACGCCACGATCGGTTTCCACCAGCGGGCGCTCGATCAGGCTCGGGTCGGCCGCCATCGCATCGAGAATGGCGTCCTCGCCGGCATCCTTCAGCGCCTTGGCACCAGCCTCTGCCATGCGGAGCCCGTCGCGGGCACGCATCCCGGCGCGGCCGTAGAGGCGTACCAGCGTATCACGGGATGGCGGCTGCTTGAGATATTCGACGATGGTGACGTCCATGCCCGCGGCTTGCAGCAACGCCAGCGCCTCGCGCGACTTGGAGCAGCGCGGATTGTGATAGATGGTGGCCTTCATGGGCGATCCCCTGAAATCGTGGCGAGGGCCGTCATCGCGTCGTGCCGGCGGGGCCATGGCACGAACAGATGGTCGTGATGATAGCCGGCGACGATGTTGCAGGAGATGCCGGCCGCAGCCAGCGTTCCCGAGATGGCGGCGGACAATCCTACCGCGGCAAGGCTGGAATGGACCGCCAGGCTGATCCGCGCCCAGCCGTCGCCGGGCGCGATCACGGTCAGCCCCTCATCCTCGCGGATCGTGGCGAAGGCATTGGCCGGCGCCTTGTCCATGACCTCGAAGCCATAGGGACTGTCGTGGAGGACCGGCCGCATCTCCCTCAGGAGCCGGCCGAGATCGCTCAGTCCTCCTGCTTGGCCAGCCACTGTTCCAGCCACTTGATCGTGTAGTCGCCTTCCTGGAACTCGGGATCGTCGAGCAGCGCCTGGTGAAGCGGGATCGTCGTCGTCACGCCGTCGATCACGAACTCTTCCAGCGCGCGGCGCAGGCGGCGGAGCGCGCCCTCACGGGTGTGCCCCCAGACGATCAGCTTGGCGATCATCGAGTCGTAATAAGGCGGTACGCGATAGCCGGCGTAGAGCCCGCTATCGACGCGGACGTTCATGCCGCCCGGCGCATGATAGCCCTTCACCAGCCCCGGCGAGGGCGCGAAGGTGCGCGGATGCTCGGCGTTGATCCGGCATTCGATCGCATGGCCGCGGAACTCGACATCCTCCTGGCGCAGCGTCAGCAGATGGCCGTCGGCGATGCGGATCTGCTCGCGGACGAGATCGAGGCCGGTGATCGCCTCGGTCACCGGATGCTCGACCTGGAGCCGGGTGTTCATCTCGATGAAGTAGAACTGGCCGTCCTCGTAGAGGAACTCGATCGTGCCGGCGCCGCGATAGCCCATGTCGGCCATCGCCTTGGCGACGATCGCGCCCATCTCCTCGCGCTGCTCCATCGAGATGACCGGGGAGGGGGCCTCCTCCAGCACTTTCTGGTGGCGGCGCTGGAGCGAGCAGTCGCGCTCGCCAAGATGGATCGCGTTGCCGTTGCCGTCGCCGAAGATCTGGAATTCGATGTGGCGCGGATCGGAGAGATATTTCTCCATATAGACCGTCGCGTCGCCGAACGCGGCCTTCGCCTCGGTGCCGGCCTGCTGCATCAGCGTGCCGAGCTGGCTCTCGTCGGCCACGACCTTCATGCCGCGGCCGCCGCCGCCCGACGCCGCCTTGATGATCACCGGATAGCCGATCTCGGCCGCCACCGCCTTGGCCTCGGCGAGATCGGACAGCGGGCCATCGGAGCCCGGCACCAGCGGCAGGCCGAGCTTGGCCGCGGTCAGCTTCGCCTCGATCTTGTCGCCCATCGTGCGGATATGCTCGGGCTTGGGCCCGATGAAGATCAGGTCATGGGCTTCCACGATCTCGGCGAACTGCGCGTTCTCGGAGAGGAAGCCGTAGCCCGGGTGGATCGCGTCCGCGCCGCTGATCTCGGCGGCCGCGATGATGTTCGGAATGTTGAGATAGCTCTCGGCCGCAGCCGGCGGCCCGATGCACACCGCCTGATCGGCGAGGCGGACATGCATCGCGTCGGTATCGGCGGTGCTATGCACCGCGACCGTCTCGATGCCCATCTCGTGGCAGGCGCGATGGATGCGGAGGGCGATCTCGCCGCGATTGGCGATCAGGATCTTGCGGATCGTCACAGGCTTACTCGACGATGACGAGCGGCTGGTCGAATTCGACCGGCTGGCCGTTCTCGACCAGAATCTGCGTCACCTTGCCGGCCTTGGTGGCGATGATCGGGTTCATCACCTTCATCGCCTCGACGATCAGCAGCGTATCGCCCGCCGCGACCTGCTTGCCGGGAGTGGCGAACGGTGCGGCGCCGGGCTCGGCCGCGAGATAGACGGTGCCGACCATCGGCGACTTGACCAGACCGGGATGGTCGGTCGGCGCGGCGAGAACCGGCGCGGCGGTGGCGGCCGCCGCCGGTGCGGCGGCTACGGGGGCAGCGGCCATCGCCACGGCAGGCGCGGCGGTCATCGACACGGTGCGGGCGACGCGGATGCGGCGATCGCCGTCCTGCACCTCGATCTCGGTCAGGCGGGTAGCGTCCAGCATCTCGGCGAGCTGGCGCACCAGCCCGGCATCGATCTGCATCGAACCATTGGTCACTTCGGGGGCATCGGTCATTACTCGACCCTCTTTCTATTCTTCGTTGAGGCCGGCTCTGTCAGAGCTTGGCGGCCGCGTCCAGCGCGAGCCGATACGACATTGCGCCGAATCCCGCCACCGTGCCTTTCGCGGCCATCCCGATATAGCTGTGATGGCGGAATTCTTCGCGCTGGTGCGGGTTGGACAGATGGACCTCGATCACCGGCACGGTGACGGCCCTGATCGCATCGTGGATCGCCACCGAGGTGTGGGTGAAGCCGCCGCCGTTGAGCAGCACCGCCTGCGCGCCCTTGGCATTGGCCTCCTGAATCCAGTCGACCAGATGGCCTTCATGGTTGGATTGCCGGATATCGAGCTCCAATCCCAGCTCCCGGGCGCGATCGTCGAGCATGTCGGCGATGTCGTCGAGCGTGTCGGCGCCATAGATTTCGGGCTCGCGCAAACCGAGCATGTTGAGATTGGGGCCATTCAGAACGAAGACGATGGGCTTGTCGGCCATGCCGCGCCTTTTCTCTTGGGAAATCGGAGCGCGCTTCTTAGCGGGCGGCCGCACGATTTGGCAAACCGCACTTGACCGGGGACGGGTTTGGGAGGAGTCTTCCCGTCCGGAGCTGGCCAGGGGGTGGGCATGGCGACGGTGGCGAGGACTCGGCTGCGGGCCGATCGAATCTTCTATGCAAGCGTTCCGGCGGTGGTGGGGATGGTCGTCCTGATCGGCTTCTCGCCGAGCTGGTTCCTCCGGCCCTTCCTCGGCGCGCCGCCGCATTTCGGGCCGCTGTCGCCGTTGCTGATCGTCCACGGCATCGTCTTCACCACATGGATCGTGCTGACCATCGTGCAGCCGCTGCTCATCGCGGCGGGCAATCGCGCGCTGCATCGGTCGCTGGGCTATGCAGGCGCAGGGCTCGCGGCGGCGATGGTGGTGCTGATGGTGCTCGCCACGATCGAATCGATGCGCGGGGGCGTGCCCCCGGTCTTCCCGACGCCTTATGCCTTCTTCGCGATCAATCTGGTCGGTGCGATCACCTTTGCGATCGTGATCGGGCTGGCGATCGCCAGGCGACGCGAGGCCGAGACGCACAAGCGGCTGATCCTGCTGTCGCTGGTGGTGCTGACCACCCCGGCCTTGGCACGTATTCCGGCGCTGCACCCGTTCATGCCGTTTTCGGCCTTCGCCAGCCCGGACCTGATCATCGTCGCCGGCATCCTGTTCGACCGGATCACGCGCGGCAGGGTGCATCGGGTGTGGAAGATCGGCGGGCCGTTGCTGATCGCCTCGCAGATCCTGATGTTCCCGCTCGGCTTCACGCCGATGATGCAATGGCTTGGCGACATGGCGATGCGGTTGCCGGTTTGAGCGGGCGCGCCTAGATCAGCGCTCCTATCCGGGAGCGACTCCATGCATTCTGACGGCACCATCTCGATCTATGTCAACGGCGAGCATCGGCGCATTCGCGATGGCCTGACGCTGGCCGGGCTGGCGGCCGAACTGGGGCTGGAACCGGCCAAGGTGGCGGTGGAGCGCAATCTCGAGGTCGTGCCCCGTTCGACGCTGGCCGAGGTGAAGGTCGAGGATGGTGACGAACTCGAGATCGTCCACTTTGTCGGCGGCGGCGACCATGCCGCGCCCGTCACCGAGGACAGCTGGACGGTGGCCGGCAAGACCTTCCGCTCGCGGCTGATCGTCGGCACCGGCAAATATAAGGATTTCGCGGAGAACGCCGCCGCGGTGGAAGCCTCGGGCGCTGAGATCGTGACCGTTGCGGTGCGGCGGGTGAATGTCAGCGATCCCAAGGCGCCGATGCTGACCGACTATATCGATCCCAAGCGCATCACCTACCTGCCCAACACCGCCGGCTGTTTCGACGCCGAATCCGCGATCCGCACGCTCCGCCTCGCGCGAGAGGCGGGGGGCTGGGATCTGGTGAAGCTGGAGGTGCTCGGCGAGGCGCGCACCCTCTATCCCGATATGGTCGAGACGCTGCGGGCGACCGAGGTGCTCGCCAAGGAAGGCTTCAGGCCGATGGTCTATTGCGTCGACGATCCGATCGCGGCGAAGCGGCTGGAGGATGCCGGCGCGGTGGCGATCATGCCGCTCGGCGCGCCGATCGGATCGGGGCTGGGCATCCAGAACCGGGTGACGATCCGCCTGATCGTCGAAGGCGCCAAGGTGCCGGTGCTGGTCGATGCCGGCGTCGGCCAGGCGTCGGACGCGGCGGTGGCGATGGAATTGGGCTGCGACGGCGTGCTGATGAACACCGCGATCGCCGAGGCCAAGGATCCGATCCTGATGGCGCGGGCGATGAAGGCGGCGGTCGAGGGCGGGCGCTTGTCCTATCGCGCCGGCCGGATGGGCGTGCGGCGCTATGCCGATCCGTCGAGCCCGCTCGCCGGCCTGATCTGATCGATCTGGCGGCGAGCCAAGGAACGTCCCGCCTCCATGATTGTTGTGTTCTGCGAGGCGGTTGGATGACCGCGTTTCGCAGGAGACATGATATGAGCGAGCTCACCGACAAGATCAAAGGCGCCGTCAACGAGACCGTCGGCAAGGCCAAGCAGGCGATCGGCCGCGAGAGCAACGACGGTAGCCTCGAAGCCGAAGGCGCAGGCCAGGAAGCCAAGGGCCATGTCCAGACCACGGTCGGCAATGCCAAGGGTGCGGTGAAGGACACGATCGACAAGATCTGATCCCCGCATCGACCTTCGCAGGCAGGAACAGGCGTCGCCCCCATGGGGTGGCGCCTTTTCCTTATATGGCAATCGGGCCGAGGCAGGGGCTCGTGATGGGCGGTGCATAAGAGAAAGGCGCCGCTCCCTTTCGGTGGCGGCGCCCTTCATTCACGATCGGCAGGTTCGGCTCAGTAGCCGTAATAGCCGCCATAATAAGCCGGCGGCGGGGGCGGCGGGGCATAATAGCTGCCATAATAGGCCGGCGGCGGGGGCGGCGGCGCGTAATAGCCGTAGCCACCGCGGTCATAATAGCGATCATGGTCCGACGACGCGATCGCGGCACCCACGCCGACGCCGAGAAGGCCGAGGCCGATGGCACCGCCGGTGCCGATGCCATGATGATAGCCACCGTGCCAGCCGCCATGATAGCCGCCGCCATAACCGCCATGCCAGCGGGCTTCAGCCGGCGAGGCGCCGACAACGGCAGTACCGGCGAGCAGACCTGCGGCGACGAGGCCTGAAATCAGCTTGCGCATATTCAATCTCCATCCTGTTCAGCGGAGTATGACCGCTACGAATGCCTTTCTAGGCGAGTCGTACTGAACAGCGACGGAATGGTTTCTTTATCGCCTGTTCAGATTACTCAAACGGGCAGCCGGCGTGATTTGTTCAATATCGGTTTTGAGATGGAGGAGGGCGAGGCCGGGTTGTTCCAGCGCACGGGCCAGCGCCGGGCCGAACTCCTCGGTGCGCGTCACCATTTCTGCCCAGCCGCCATATGCACGGGCCAGCGCCGCGAAATCCGGATTGGCCAGCGCGGTGCCGGATACGCGATGCGGATATTCGCGCTCCTGGTGCATCCGGATCGTGCCGTAATTGCCGTTGTCGACGACCACCACTAGCAGGCGCGCACCGTGCGCCACCGCCGTCGCCAATTCCTGCCCGTTCATCAGGAAGCAGCCGTCGCCGGCGAGCGCCACGACGCGGCTGTCGGGCCTGCGCAGCGCGGCCGCGACGGCCGCGGGGACGCCATAGCCCATCGATCCGTTGGTCGGTGCCAACTGGGTGCCGCGCCGCCCATAGCGCCAGTAGCGATGCCACCAGCCGGAATAATTCCCCGCGCCGTTGCAGATCACGGTGTCGGCCGGCATCGCTGCCCGCATCGCCGCCACGCAGGCGCCCAGATCGAGCACCGCGTCCTCGCGCGGCTGCGGCGTATTCCACGCCGCCCAATCGGCATGGGCCTCGGCACCGTCCTGGAACGGCAGGATATCATGCTCCCACGCCGCCATGGTCTCGGCAAATTCGGGCATGTCGGCGCAGATGGCGAGATCGGTGCGATAGACCGACTGCAACTCGTCCGGATCGGGGTGGACGTGAACGAGAATCTGGTCGGGATGCTCGGGCGTGATCAGCGTGTAGCCATCGGTCGTCGCCTCGCCGAGCCGCGCGCCGACGACGAGCAGCAGGTCCGCCGCCTTGACCCGCTCCAGCAGCCTGGGATTGGGGCCGTAGCCAAGATTGCCGGCATAGACCGGCGAGGAGGAGAGGATCGCATCCTGCCGGCGGAAGGCGCAGGCGACCGGCAGGCCGATCCCTTCTGCGAACGCGGCGAATTCATGCGCGGCGCGGTCGTCCCAGTCGGCGCCGCCGACGATCGCGATCGGCGCGGCGGCGTCCTTCAGCATATCGACCAGCGTGCCGGCGGCGCCGATGCAGGGCGGCTGGGCAGGGCGAACGACCTTGGGGCGATCGACCGCCTCGACCACGTCGAGCAGCATGTCCTCCGGCAGCGCCAGCACCACCGGGCCGGGGCGGCCGGACATCGCGACCGCATAGGCCCGCGCGACATATTCGGGGATGCGGCGGGCATCATCGATCTTGGCGGCCCATTTGGCGAGCGGCCCGAACATCGCGGGGAAATCGATCTCCTGAAAGCCTTCCCGGTCCTTCGCCTCGCGCGCCACATCGCCGATGAACAGGATCATCGGGGTCGAATCCTGCATCGCGGTATGCACGCCGATCGCGGCGTTGGTGGCGCCGGGGCCGCGCGTGACGAAGCAGATGCCGGGCCTGCCGGTCAGCTTGCCGTCGGCCTCGGCCATATAGGCGGCGCCACCCTCCTGCCGGCAGACGACCAGATCGATGGCGGGCGAATCGTGCAGCGCATCGAGCACCGCCAGATAGGATTCGCCGGGCACGCAGAAGATGCGGTCGCAGCCCTGCGCCAGAAGCTGATCGACGAGGATGCGGCCGCCGGCGCGCTGACCGGGATTATCAGTTGTCATGCGCGCTGGCTTAAGACTTCCCGTCGCGCGATGCCAGCTTCCGCTTGGCGCGCGCGACTGTTAACGGGCGGCTGTAAACGGGCGTTGGGCGGCACGAGGAAGAGGCGCATGGCGAACAAGACCTTCAAGGATGCGGCATCGGCATTGGAGGGCGTGCTGTTCGACGGCATGACCATCGCATCCGGAGGCTTCGGCCTCTCGGGGCTCCCCGAACGCCTGCTCGTCGCCATTCAGGATTCGGGGGTGAAGGATCTCACTTTCGCGTCGAACAATGCCGGCATCGACAATGAAGGCATCGGCAAGCTGCTCCGCACCAAGCAGGTGAAGAAGATGATCGCCAGCTATGTCGGCGAGAACAAGGAGTTCGAGCGGCAATATCTTTCCGGCGAGCTCGAGGTGGAGTTCACGCCCCAAGGGACGCTGGCCGAGCGGATGCGGGCCGGCGGCGCGGGCATTCCGGGCTTCTACACCAAGACCGGCGTCGGCACGCTGATCGCCGAGGGCAAGGAAACCAAGGTCTTCGACGGTGAGGAATATGTGCTGGAACGCGGCATCCGGGCCGATCTGTCGATCATCAAGGGCTGGAAGGCGGACGAGGCCGGCAACCTGATCTTCCGCAAGACCGCGCGCAACTTCAACGCGCCGGCGGCCACCTGCGGCAAGATCTGCGTCGCCGAGGTCGAGGAGATCGTACCGACCGGATCGCTCGATCCCGATGCGATCCATCTGCCGGGCATCTACGTCAACCGGCTGATCTGCGGTGCGCCCTACGAGAAGCGGATCGAGTTCCGCACGGTTCGGAAGCGGGACACGGCGTGAAGCGGCTTGTCCTCCTGCTGACGCTGGCGATGACGGGGTGCGCGGGCACCGCCAAGCCGGCGTTTCCGCCGGACCCTCCTGCCGCAGACCCGAAGCTGGCCGGGATGCAGTATCTCTACGGCTCCGCCGAGGCGGCCGCGATCAGCCGTCAGGCGTGGAGCGCGCTGACTTTCTATGTCGGCGAGGCGATGCAGGGGAAGGACCGGCGCTCGGTCGTGCTGGCGGAAGGCGCGACGCTCGATGATCCGAAATTCGTGCCCTGTGCCGGCAAGCCGGCGGCCGCCGTGTTCGACGTCGACGAGACGGTGCTGCTCAACCAGGGCTTCGAATATGACGACCTGACCGGCGCCCCGCATCGCGATTTCGACGATCGCTGGGCGCGCTGGGAGAAGACCGGCGTTCATGCCGTCTCGCCGACGCCGGGCGCCAAGGAGGCGCTGGACGCGCTCCGCCGCATGGGCGTGACCGTGATCTTCAACACCAACCGCAATGCCTTCAACGCCGGCCCGACCGAGCAGGCGATCGACGATGCCGGGATCGGCCCCGCGAAACATGGCACGACCTTGTTCCTCGCCGGAGACGATGCCGACGGTTCCGGCAAGGACGGCCGCCGCGCCACCATCGCGGCCCGCTACTGCGTCATCGCGATGGGCGGCGACCAACTCGGCGATTTCTCCGATCTGTTCGCCGAGGCATCGAGCGTTCCCGCCCGCCGCGCCGAGACCGCGCTGCCTGCTGTCGCCGGCCTGTGGGGGCGCGGCTGGTTCGTGATGCCCAATCCCGTCTACGGTTCGGCCTTGCAGGGCGGGGCCGGCGACATCTTCCCTGCCGACAGGCAATGGCATGATCCGGCGACGCCCCGGAAGGAGGTTCAGTGATGCCCCAGGATATCAAGGGTTGGACCCGTGACGAAATGGCGGCCCGTGCCGCCCAGGAATTGCAGGACGGCTTCTACGTCAATCTGGGTATCGGCATCCCGACGCTGGTGGCCAACCATATCCCGGCCGGCGTCGAGGTGACGCTCCAGTCGGAGAACGGGATGCTCGGTATCGGCCCCTTCCCCTATGAGGGCGAGGAGGATGCGGACCTGATCAACGCCGGCAAGCAGACCGTCTCGGAACTGCCGCAGACCAGCTACTTCTCGTCGGCCGACAGCTTCGCGATGATCCGCGGCGGGCATATCGACCTGGCGGTGCTCGGCGCGATGGAGGTGTCCGGCGAGGGCGACATCGCCAACTGGATGATCCCCGGCAAGATGGTGAAGGGCATGGGCGGCGCGATGGATCTCGTCGCCGGCGTCAAGAAGATCATCGTGGTGATGGAGCATGTCTCGAAAGACGGCAGCGCCAAGTTCATCCCCGCCTGCACGCTGCCGCTCACCGGCAGGAATGTCGTGGATATGATCGTCACCGATCTGTGCGTGTTCGGCCGCAAGGATCATGACAGCCCGTTCCGCCTGATCGAACTCGCCCCCGGCGTGACCGCCGAGGACATCGCCGCGAAGACCACCGCCCCCTATGAGGTCGCGCTGTAAAGATTTTCGACACATCGAGCCGCCGTTGCTTGTGCGGGCACCGATCCGTATGATTTGCGCGTAATAACAGGAACTGACCGATGAATATCTTCGATGATCGCGAGCAGGCGGCCGAAAATCAATTTGCCCATGATCAGGAAATGGCCTTCCGCGTCACCGCGCGTCGCAACCGTCTGCTGGGCCAGTGGGCGGCGGGGTTGATGAAACTCACGCCCGAGGAAACCGATGCCTATGCCAAGGCGGTCGTCCAGGCCGAGTTCGAAGAGGCCGGCGACGAGGATGTGATGCGCAAGCTCTATGGCGATCTCGTCTCCGCCAATGTCGAGACCGATGAAGCGGTGATCCGCGCGCAGATGAAGGCGTGCGAGGTCGAGGCGCGTCGCCAGCTGATGGGATCGATCTGATGCCGATGGCGGCCGACGATATCATCGCGCTGATCCGCGCAGGGATCCCCGATGCCGAGGTCGAGATCACCGATCTCGCCGGCGACGGCGATCATTATGCCGCGAAGGTGGTGAGCGAAACGTTCCGCGGAATCCCGCGCGTTCGCCAGCATCAGAAGGTGTATGAGGCGCTCGGCGGGCGGATGGGCGGCGTGCTGCACGCGCTCCAGCTCACCACCACCACGCCCTGAGGGCTTGCCCGGCCAGAGGCTGACTCTGGCCTGAACGCTTGAATTTGCCGCGCGTGGGACCGATTTATACCCCATGAGATCGACTTTGGAGTGATTGACATGACCGACGACGTCCAGGCCCGCATCGCGGAGACCGTGAACGCCAACGAGGTGCTGCTGTTCATGAAGGGCTCGCCGCTCTTCCCGCAGTGCGGCTTTTCCAGCCGCGCGGTGGCGATCCTCGACCATCTCGGCGTCGAATATGGATCGGTGGACGTGCTCCAGGATCAGGGCATCCGCCAGGGCATCAAGGCCTTCTCCGATTGGCCGACCATCCCGCAGCTCTATGTGAAGGGCGAATTCGTCGGCGGATCGGACATCATGATGGAGATGTACGAGAGCGGCGAACTGGCCGAACTGATGAAGACGGCCGGCGTCACCAGCAAGGCGGCCTGAACCTCAATGCCGATTTCGGCGGGCTGCTTCGGGGAATGTCCGGGGCGGTTCCGCGGGGTGGCGGGCCGTCGCGTGGATCGCGCCGGCCCGCCGGTGTTCGCGGGAACGTGGAACATCCAATACCATGCAGATGCCGTGCCAACATAACGGATGCTGCCTTTCCCGCGCCTCTCGGTGGTTAATGGCCCCATCGCCGGCATCGGATGTGTAAAATCGGCCGACAGGGTGATCGCAGCATGACCGACCAGCCTCTCTTCGAGACGGTGCATCCCTTGGTGCGGCGGGTGCTGGCGCAGAATCCGTCGCCCTTCACCTACACCGGCACGCAGACCCATATTGTCGGCCATGGCGCGGTCGCGGTGATCGATCCCGGCCCGGCCATCGCCGCGCATGTCGAGGCGATCCTCGCCGCCACCGCCGGCGAGACGATCGTGGCGATCGTCTGCACCCACACCCACCGCGATCATACACCCGCCGCCCAGCCGCTGGCCGCGGCGACCGGCGCGCCGGTGATGGGCTGTGCGCCGATCCCGGCGCGCGACGGCTCCGGCCTCGAAGCCGGCTTCGACCACAGCTATGCGCCCGATCGGGTGATGGGGGAGGGCGATACGGTCTCCGGCCCCGGCTGGACGCTGGAGGCGATCGCGACCCCCGGCCACACCTCCAACCATCTCTGTTTCGCACTACCCGAGGCGCAGGCGCTGTTCACCGGCGATCATGTCATGGGCTGGTCGACCAGCGTGGTGGTGCCGCCGGACGGCGACATGGGCGCCTATATGGCCAGCCTCGACAAGCTCTCGCCGCGCGACGACCTGATCTATTTCCCGGCGCATGGCGAGCCGGTGACCAAGCCGAAGCAATTGCTGCGCGGGATGCTTGGCCATCGCCGCCAGCGCGAGGCGCAGATCGTGCGCATATTGGGCGAGGGGCCGCGGTCGGTGCCCGAGATGGTGGCGCAAATGTATGCGGGCCTCGATCCCCGGCTGGAGAAGGCGGCCGGCGCCAGCGTACTCGCCCATCTGCTCGATCTCGATGCGCGCGGCCGGGTGCGCGCCACCGCCGATATCTGGAGCCTGGCTGCCTGATGAAGACCGTCCTCAAGGTATTGCTCGGCATGGTGCTGGCGTTCGTCCTGATCGCCGGTGGTGCCGCGCTGCTCGGCAAGCGCGCCTTCGATCATTTCTGGTCGCCCGATCCGGAAAGCGTCGCCAGCGCCAGCTTGCAGGGATTGCAGGCGCAGAGCCGGCTGACCGCACTGGTCGCCTCCTATGTCGCGGTGGTGACCTCCACCCAGCATCGCTTCGGCCTGTCCGCCCAGCGGACCCTGATCATGCCGGGCCGGGTGCGCTACGAGGTCGATCTCAGCCAGATGAAGCCCGGCGACCTGGTGTGGCACAAGGATAGCCACATGCTCGACGTGACGCTGCCGCCGCTGATGATCGAGGGGCCGGAGATCGATCCGGCGCGGATGAAGGCCTATGACGGCGGCGGCCTGCTGCTCAAGCTCACCGACAGCGGCGAGGCGCTCGACCAGACCAACCAGCAGGCGGCGCGGGTGGAGCTGATCCGCCAGGCGCGCGAGCCGTCGCCGGTCGCCATCGCCAAGCAGGCGGCGCGGCAGGCGGTGGCGCAGAGCTTCGCGCTGCCGCTCAAGGCGGCGGGCATGGACCCGAACGTCCGCGTCCGCTTCCAGGGCGAGGCGTTCGCCGATCCAGCCCCCTTCACCCCGATGGATTTCGCCAGGCCGTGGCAGGACGTGATCGCCAACCGCCATTGACGCCGATCCGGCAGACACCATTTCCCCTGACAAGCGCCTCGCCTGTGCCTATGGACGCGGCGACCAAGGAGTTGATGCCATGAACGCCCCCGCGATGAGCCTGAAGGGCCTCGATCTGAAGGCCGAGATCGACCGGCTGCGCAAGGAGCGCAACGCCGTCATCCTCGCCCATTACTACCAGACCCCCGACATCCAGGACATTGCCGACTTCGTCGGCGACAGCCTCGATCTCTCGGCCAAGGCGGCGGCGACCGATGCCGACGTGATCGCCTTCTGCGGCGTGCGCTTCATGGCCGAGGTCGCCAAGATCCTCTCGCCCCAGAAGACCGTGATCCTGCCCGACATGGATGCCGGCTGCTCGCTGGAGGACAGCTGCCCGCCCGAGCAGTTCGCCGCATTCCGCGCCGCGCACCCCGATCATATCGCGCTGACCTACATCAATTGCTCGGCGGCGGTGAAGGCGCACTCGGACATCATCGTCACCTCGTCCTCGGCCGAGCGGATCCTCGCCCAGCTGCCGATGGACCAGAAGATCATCTTCGCGCCCGACAAGAATCTGGGCGCCTGGTTCAACCGCAAGACCGGCCGCGACATGCTGCTGTGGCCGGGCGCGTGCATCGTCCACGAGGCGTTCAGCGAGACCGAGCTGCTCAAGCTCAAGGCGCAATATCCGGATGCGCCGGTCGCCGCGCACCCCGAATGCCCGGCCTTCATCCTCGATCATGCCGATGAAGTGGGATCCACGCGCGCGATCCTCGACTATGCGCTCAAGAGTGACGCACAGACGATCATCGTCGCCACCGAGCCGCACATCATCCACCAGATGGAGAAAGCGGCGCCGCACAAGACCTTCATCGGTGCGCCGGGTGCGGACGGCAACTGCAACTGCAACATGTGCCCGTACATGGCGATGAACACGATGGAGAAGCTCTACATCGCGCTGCGCGATATGGAGCCCCGCATCGAGCTCGACGAGGCGACCCGCCTCGCCGCCAAGAAGCCGCTCGACCGGATGCTGGAGATGGCCGGCCGGACGGTGGGCAAGGGCGATCTCGGGTCGCGCTGACACCAGCCCGAAAAGCACGGAACGGAAGCGCGCGTCGATCGCTCAGCGGGCTCAACCTGCGAGGAGGTTTGCGTTGAACAACATGCTGGGAATGCTGGTCGGTGCCACGATCGACCGCGAGGACGGCGACAGCGGCATCGAGGGCGCGATCACCGGCTATCTGGCCGAGGGTGCGCTCAAGATCGTCGCGCCGCTGGTGGTGACCTTCGCGATCGGCTGGGGCGTGCAGTTCCTCGCGCGCCGTGCGGTGGAAGCCCTCACCGGCGAGGATGCCGCCGCGACCGAGTGACGGCGTGATCGGCCCCCGGTTGATCGCGCCCGCCCCGATGCTATGAGCCGATCCCGTGATGCGGGGTCGGCCCGCCTCGATGAGGAGGGGAGAGCGAGATGGGCGTGTCCCTCCATGCGGCGTTCGTGCCGTCGTGCATCCAGATTCTGGGTTCGATCGCCCGCCTGATCGACAAGGCCGCGCTTGCCGGCTACGAGCGCGGCGCCGGTCAGTCCAGTCTGCTTGGTGCGCGGCTGGCCGACGACATGCTGGATTTCCGCTATCAGGTGAAATCGGTGGTCATGCACTCCGCGGACGCGATCGAGGCGGTGCGGCAGGGGCGGTTCACGCCCGACGTCGATCCGATCGAAGCGAGCGTCGCGGAATTGCGCGCAATGGTGCGCCAGGCCGAGGCCGCGCTCGCCGCGATCGATCCGGCCGAGATGGAAGCGTTTGTCGACCGCGACATGATCTTCGTCTGGAACGGGCGCGACGTGTCCTTCTCGGCGGATCAGTTTCTGCTGAGCTTCTCCCAGCCCAATTTCTATTTTCACGCCGCTGCCGCCTACGCGATCCTGCGGGCGGAGGGGCTGCCGCTCGCGAAGCGTGATTATCTCGGCACGCTGCGCATCAGGAGAGACGCATGAGCGAATTTAGCTGGAGCCTGCCGGGCTTCGATCTCGACGGCTTCGTGCGCGCGACGCTGGCGGAAGATCTTGGTGAGGGCGGAGACATCACCTCCGCCGCCGTGATCCCCGCAGACGCCCGCTTCACCGGCGAACTGGTCAGCCGGGATGCGATCGCGGTGGCCGGCCTGCCGATCGCCGAGGCTTTCTTCCGCCATCTCGATTCCGACGTGACGATCGAGCGGCTGGTCGCGGATGGCGATCGCGTCCGCAAGGGCACCGCGCTGATGCGGATGGAGGGCAGGGCGCGCGCCATGCTCACTGCCGAACGCTCCGCGCTCAACACGCTCCAGCATCTCTCCGGCGTCGCGACCATGGCGCGCACCTATGCCGATGCGATCGCGGGCACCGGCGCGATCCTGCTCGATACCCGCAAGACCATCCCCGGCCTGCGCCTGCTGGAGAAATATGCGACCCGCATGGGTGGTGCGACCAACCACCGCATGGGCCTGTGGGATGCGGCGATGATCAAGGACAACCATGTCGCGGTCGCCGGCGATGTCGGCGAAGCGGTGCGCCGGGCGACGGCCGCCGGGATCGCCAACATCATCGTCGAGGTCGATCGGGTCGACCAGATCGAGCCGGCGCTGGCCGCCGGCGCCACCCACCTGCTGCTCGACAACATGACCCCGTCGATCCTGCGCGGGGCGGTGACGCTGGTCGGCGGGCGGGTGCCGACCGAGGCCTCGGGCGGCGTCACGCTGGAGACGATCCGCGAGATCGCCGGCACCGGCGTCACCTATGTGTCGGTCGGCCGGCTCACCCAGTCGGCGCCGGCGGCGGACATCGGGCTGGACCTCGCGCTTGCCTGAGGCCGGGGCCGGGCGCTAAGGCTCGACCGGAATTCACGGATCGCGACCAACGCCGCAGGATGCGCTTGCACTGTAGGATTTGGCATGACATTGTTCCCTTAATGTTCTGTTTGGAGAGTCGCACGATGCGCTGGCTTCTGCTGATCATGGCTTTCTTCCTGCCGGGCCTGCTGGCGCCGGGCGTGGCGGCCGCGGCCGATCGGCCCCATGCCGAATTGCCCAGTGCCGGGCAGCCGGCGCGCCGCGTGCCGACGACCGGCTATACGCTGTCGATGATCTGGACGCCGGAGCATTGCTTTGCGGATGCCAGGCATGGCGGCGGCACCGGCGATCCCCAGTGCAGCGGCTCCGCGCGCACCGGCTTCACGCTCCATGGGCTGTGGCCGGATGGCGACGGCCCCAATCGCTGGCCGCAATTTTGCCATCCGGTGGCGATCCTGACCGACGGCCAGATCGCGACCGGGATCGGCGCCACCCCGTCCGCCCAGCTGCTCCAGCATGAATGGGCCAAGCATGGCAGCTGCATGACCGATGATCCGGTCCAGTATTTCCAGCTGGAGGATGGCCTCTATGCCGGCATCCACGCGCCCGACATGGCCAGCCTGGCGCACCGGCGCGGGCTGACCGTCGGGCAGTTTCAGTCCGCCTTCGCCGCCGCCAATCCGGGGATGCGGGCGGACATGATGCGGCTCAACGTCAACAAGAATGGCTGGCTGGAAGAGGTCTGGCTCTGCCTCGGCCTCGACAAGCGGCCGCGGACCTGCCCGGCCGGGCAGGGTGGCGCGCAGCCCGGCGATCTGGTGAAGGTGCAGGCCCCCTGACGGCGAACTGGCCGGCCTCCCTCCTGCCTGCCGGCGGGAGGGGGCGGCCGCCTCAGCGGCGGATCGCTTCGCCCTCCACGATTGCGCTTTCGGGATAATGCCGGTCGAGATGGCGCTTGATGATCTTGAGGTTCATCGTGTTGGAGCGGAAGAAGAAATCCGGGATCGCGCCGACCCACGGGATCAGCCCGAGCACGAAATCGAAGCCGACATTGCCGGCCATCCGCGCCATCTGCCATTTCGACATGCCGAGGTTGCGCGCCTCCCAGACGATCCAGCCGCCGAGCACCGCCGCCGACACGTCGCCGATGCCGGGCACGATATCGAGGATCACGTCGAGGCCGATCGGCCGGTTGATGCCGGGGATCACGAACAGGCGCTCGAGCAGGCGTTCGGCATGTTCGAGCCGGCGGCGCACCGAGGCGGGATCGCGGCCGAGCTTGATCTGATCGGCGAGGCGGTCGAAATGGTCGGTCATGGGCATCGCGGAGGCTCCTTCAGGCCGTTCAGCGCTTGAGGGGCGATCTCAGTTCATTCAGCGGATGAATCGCGCGCGGGGAATCGCGGTACAGATCGAGCGCCGGCGACACCAGTGACCAGCGCACCGGGTTGCCGAGCGCGATGAACGGCGCGTTGTCGGTGATCAGCGCGTCCGCCTGCGCCAGCAGCACGGCGCGCTCCGCCAGCGAATTGGCGTTGCGCGCCTCGATCAGCAGGCGATCGGTGACGGCGGTGCAGGGCACGCCCCGATCGCAGGCGAAGGCCCGCAGGTAGAAACTGGCGACCTCGGCCGGCGCCACGTCGTCGATCAGGCGCAGATCGGCGGGATCCTCCTGTCCCACCGCGACGGCGGACAGGCCGATCGCTTGCCAGTCGCTGGCGATCGCGGCGAACAGCAGCCGCGCCCCCGGGCCGGCCGGCATCGCGATCCTGAGCGTCGGCAGCGCGCCATGGGCTGCCTGCCAGTGCCGGAGGATGGTGCGGGCCTGGGTCTGGCGATCCGGCAGGGCGATGCCGGTCCAGGCGGGCGCGGCGGGGCGATCAATCTCCGGCGTCGGCGTGGTGATCGTCGCGGTGGCCGGCGCCCAGCCGGGAATATCGAGCAGTCGCCCGATGCGATCGCGATCGATCGCCATGGCGAGCGCGCGGCGATTGCCGGCCTCCGTCGTGAAGCCATGATCGGCGGCGACGAAGGCGAGGCCGAACAGGCCCTTCACCGGATCGACGTGCAGCACGCCGCGCGGCAGGGCGGCGATATGTGCCACCGGCAGATCCTCGAAGCGCCCGCCGAGCAGCAGGTCTGTGTCCCCGGCGACGAACCGTGCCACCGCCCGCCCGGCAGCCTCTCCGCGCAGCAGCACCCTGGGCGGGCGCGGTGGCGGATTGTCGGGATCGGCCTGGGGATCGGGCAGCGGCCGCAGTAGCACCACGCCGTTGCGGGCGGAGACGATCGCCAGCGGCCCGCGCCCGCCGCCGCCCATCGCCAGCGCCGGCTGCGCGAACAGTTGCAGCATGTTCGGGCGCGGCGCCTTGAGCTCGATATCGATCACCTGCGGGGTCACCGCATCGACCTCGCTGATCGCACCGAGCAGGGGCTTGAGCGGATTGTCGCTGCCATCCGCCATCGCGGCATGGATGCGGCGGGCGATCTGGGCGGCGTCGATCGCGGTGGTGCCGGGCGTCCGCACGTCGGGCAGCCGGAAGATCAGGCTGCGCCCCTCGTCGCTGACGATCCAGCGGGCGGCGGTGCCGGGGACGACCTGCCCCGCGGCGTCGAAGCGCAGCAGCCCCTGCCCGGTGGCGCCGATCAGCGCGGCGGCCGGGGCGGTGAGTTGGCCGCGAACCGGCGTCGCCGCGCCCGAGCCGAGCGCCGGCCCGACGACGCTGACCGCGATCGGGCCGGCATCCTCCTGTCGACGGCAACCGCCGAGCAGCGCGAGAAGGGCAGAGACGAGGAGCGATGCGCGGATCATGGGCGGGCCATGTTAGGCGCCGGATCGGCGGCCGTCAGCCTCAACATGGCATTTACCATTGCTTTACAGGCATTGCTTATCTCCGGCAGTCGTTCCGATGAAAGGTGAACGTGATGCAGGCAGTCATTGAGGTGCGCCGGGACGATCCGCGCCGCGAATCCCGCCACTTCGCGCATCGTGATGGCGAGATCGAGCCGGCCGGCTCGAACAGCGTATCGGGGGTCGTCACCGATCTGTCGCGGTCGGGCTTCCGCATCGTCGTGGACGAGCCGCTGGCGGCCGAGAGCGTGGTGTGGCTGAAGGTCGGCGGGCATGGCCCGTTCATGGCCCGGGTGGTCTGGTATGACGGCACCGCGGCGGGCTGCGAGTTCGCCGGCAAGCTGCAACCCGAGCTTGTGGAGCGCCTGCTCCAGGCGTGAAGCCCGCGGTTTTCCGCCGTTGCGTGCTTGACCACCGCGCGGAAGCCTACCTATGACTACTATCGTAGTCAGGGGAGTGGGTTTTGGCGGAACGGATCGGTGAGGCCGAGCTGTCGGTGATGGACGTGCTGTGGGCCAGCGCGGTGCCGCTCACCGCCCTGGAGGTTGCCGAGCGGATTCATCCCGTGCGGGACTGGAGCGACCGCACCGTGAAGACGATGCTGGCCCGGCTGCTGGCCAAGGGGGTGCTGGCCCATGAGGAGGATGGCCGCCGCTATCTCTATCGCGCCATGGTGACCCGCAACGCCTATGTCGCGCGGGAATCGCGCAGGCTGGTCGATCGGCTGTTCGGTGGCCGCGCTGCGCCGCTGCTCGCGCATCTGGCCGAGAATGACGGCCTCACCACGCAGGACATCGCCGAATTGGAAACCCTGCTCAAGACGCTGCGGCGCTGAGCCGAGCATCGATCGCGGTGGGGCCGGCTGTCCGGCTGTCCGGCTCAGCGCATGTCCGACATCGCGGTGAAGACCATCCGTTCCCAGATATTGGCGGCATCGTGCGGCAGATCGCGGCGATCGCCGGCATCGAGCATCGCATCGGTGGGGATGCGCATCGCCGCGATCGCGCGGCTGGCTGCGATGCGATATTCGGCGCGGGCCTCGTCGCTCAGATCGTCCCATGCCAGCACCGCGCCGCTGATCGCAAGGCGTGGCACGGCGGCGTGAATGGCGTGGGCGACGCGATCGATCATGCAAAGCTCTCCTGAATGATGCTCTCCTTCCCCAAGGATCGGCTCTGCGGCCGTGGCGCGGACTGAAACACGGCCGGCCGCGCAGCGCAATATGGCCGAGGCCGGCCAGGGCGATCCACGTGGGAGAAAGATCGGGCGACCGGGCCGAGACTGGCCGATGCGGCTGGTGCGGGCGGCGGGACTCGAACCCGCACTCCATGGGAAGGCGATTTTAAGTCGCCCGCGTCTACCGGTTCCGCCACGCCCACACTGATTGCCACAAAGGGCGAAGCGGGCAGGGGGGTCAAGCCCCTCTGTCAGGCCCCGGCGCCCTTTGGCGCGTCGTCATGCCACGTTGAGGCGTTCGCGCATTTCTTTGCCAGGCTTGAAATAGGGCACGCGCTTGGCCGAGACATCGACCGGCTCGCCGGTGCGCGGGTTGCGGCCGGTGCGGGCATCGCGGGCCCGGGTGGAGAAGGCGCCGAAGCCGCGCAGCTCGACGCGGCCTCCCGCCACCAGATGGGCGCTGATTGCCTCGAAGATGACGGAGACGAGGTGCTCCACGTCCTTCAGCGGCAACTCGGGGTTGGCATCGGCCACCCGCTGCACCAGTTCGGATCGGATCATCGTGTTAAGCCCCGTCGCTGGTCCTGGAAACTTCCCCCGCACATTCAATCCCATAAAACTGGATCAATGTCACGCGCGACTCATCGAATACGTTGCGCAACAGAAACGAAAACGAGGCCTTTGGGCCGAAATGAAAATGGCCCCTTCCGCGGATGCGGAAGGGGCCATCGTCGGGATGCCCGAAGCCACCCGCTGTCGGTGTCTTACTGGTCCGACTGGCGGGCCTTGAGGGCCTCGCCCAGGATGTCGCCCAGCGACGCGCCCGAGTCGGACGAGCCATACTGCGCCACGGCCTGCTTCTCTTCGGCGAGCTGAAGCGCCTTGATCGAGAAGGTCGGCTTCTTGGAGCGGTCGAAACCGGTCACCATCGCGTCGAACTTCTGGCCGACCTGGAAACGCTCGGCACGCTGCTCGTCGCGATCGCGGCCAAGGTCGCCACGGCGGATGAAGCCATGGGCGCCATCGTCGCCGATCTGGACGTCGAGGCCGGCGTCATTGACCGCCAGCACGGTGACGGTGACGGTCTGGCCCTTGTTGACGCCCGAGCCGCTGCTCACGCCGCCAGCCGAGGCACCACCGGCCGCGCTCGTGCCGCCGGCAACGCCGCCACGCTCGAGCTGCTTGATGCCGAGCGAGATGCGCTCCTTCTCGGCGTCCACGTCGAGCACGACCGCCTGCACGGTCTCGCCCTTGTGGTGAAGCGCGAGCGCTTCCTCGCCGGTCACGCCCCAGGCGATGTCCGACATGTGGACCATGCCGTCGACGTCGCCGTCCAGGCCGATGAACAGGCCGAACTCGGTGGCGTTCTTGACTTCGCCCTCGACGGTCGAACCGATCGGGTGCTTCTCGGTGAAGGCCTCCCACGGATTCTGCTGGGCCTGCTTGAGGCCGAGCGAGATGCGGCGCTTGTCCTCGTCGACTTCGAGGATGACGACTTCGACTTCCTGCGAGGTCGAGACGATCTTGCCCGGGTGGACGTTCTTCTTGGTCCAGCTCATCTCGGAGACGTGGACGAGGCCCTCGATGCCGGCTTCCAGCTCGACGAACGCACCATATTCGGTGATGTTCGTGACGCGGCCGGTGAACTTGCCACCGATCGGGTACTTGGCCGATGCGCCTTCCCACGGATCGCTCTCGAGCTGCTTCATGCCGAGGCTGATGCGCTGCGTGTCGCGGTTGATGCGGATGATCTGCACCTTGACGGTGTCACCGATGTTGATGACTTCCGACGGGTGGTTGACGCGCTTGTAGCTCATGTCGGTGACATGGAGCAGGCCGTCGATGCCGCCGAGATCGACGAAGGCACCGTAATCGGTGATGTTCTTGACGATGCCGTCGATCACCTGGCCCTCGGCGAGGGACTGGATCAGGCCGGTGCGCTGCTCGGCGCGGGTCTCTTCCAGGACGGCGCGGCGCGACACGACGATGTTGCCGCGGCGGCGATCCATCTTGAGGATCTGGAAGGGCTGCGGGATGTCCATCAGCGGGGTGACGTCGCGGACGGGGCGGATGTCGACCTGCGAGCCGGGCAGGAATGCCACGGCGCCGTTGAGGTCGACGGTGAAGCCACCCTTCACGCGGCCGAAGATCACGCCTTCGACGCGGGCGGTGTTGGCGAATTCGCCTTCCAGCTTGTCCCAGGCGGCTTCGCGGCGGGCGCGATCGCGGCTGAGCATCGCTTCGCCATGCATGTTCTCGACGCGATCGACATAGACTTCGACTTCGTCGCCGACCTTGAGATCGGCCTTCTGGCCCGGCGCGGGCGCGAATTCGCGCAGCGGCACGCGGCCTTCGGACTTGAGGCCGACGTCGATGACGACGAGGTCGTTCTCGATGCCGGTGACGGTGCCCTTGACGACGCGGCCTTCAAAGCCATCGGCATTGCCGAGCGTCTGGTCGAGGAGCGCCGCGAAATCGTCGCGGGTGGGGTTGGCAGTGGTCGCCATAAAAGGAGCGTTTCCTAGTCTGTCGTTTCCGGCCATCCGGTTGAATCCGGAGGTCTTTGGCCGAACTGCCGCGGGGGCCGAATGCCCGTCGCGGCGTCCATCGGATAGCATGAGCGGTGACGCGATCCTCGCCGGGGTCGTCGCGATGCGACGACTTTGCTCCAAGCGAAAAGGGGCGCGCGGGAACGAGCTTGCGCTCACCCCATCGCACCTTGCCACCGCGGACTTTGCCCGCTGGATCGCGCGCCTATAGCCCTGTGCGCCATCGGGAGCAAGCGAGTCGGCCGATCAGGCGGCCAATGCGCCGTCAATGCGCCGTTCGGGTCAGCGTGAAGGTGTAGTGGATGCGGACCCACGCGCCGATCTGGGGCTTGCCGCCGATCCGGGGCGGGCGGACGCGGAACTGCCACGCCGCCTCGCGCACCGCGCGGGCGAAGCCGGAGCCGGGCGTCTCGCCGAGTTCCTGGCAATCCTCGACGCGAAAATCGGGGATCGTCTTGCAGGCGACATCGCCATAGCCGTCGCCGACCACCCCGTTCTTGGGCATGTAGAAGGCCATCTGCGCGTCGGTCGGCCTGGTATACCATTCGGCATTGTACAGCCGGTCGCCGCCCGGGCCCTCGCCGGGGCCATAGGTGGCCGAACTGTCCTTGCTGTCGTCATTGCCATTGTCGCCGTCCGATCCCGGCGTGGCGGCGGCGGCGGCCGCGCGCGTCGGCTTCGAGGAGATGTCCGATTGCGCGAACTCCTCCTTGGACATCGGGATCACGTTCCACGGGATGGGCGGCGGCGGCACCTTGGGCGTCGGCACCGCCTTGCTGACGACCGTCTTGGTCACCTTGGGGACGGGCTTCTGGGCGCCGCGGCTGGCGCGCTTGACGCTGACCGTCTTGTGGGTCGCCGATTTCGATCCGCCCAGCATGGTGACGGTGATCGGGTCGTTCTTCTCCTGCGGCAGCAGCGGCACCACGCCCAGTTCCAGCAGCATGAACAGGAACAGCGCGGCGATCAGCAGCGCGAGCAGGAACGAGGTGAATCGGCTGCGGAGCGATGCGTCGGAACGATAGGAGGAGTGTTGGTAGGACGCCGAACGCATATCGCCTTGCCTTACAGGGGGCCGGGGGTTGCCGCAATGCGATGACGGATAGTTCATCTTTGTCGCCCCGCGCGACAGGACGAGTGTTCCGACCGACGGAAATTTTTCCATATATTGCGGAATCATTTCAAGGCCGTCACCTTGCTGCGGTGCGCAACGGGGGCGACGCGCGAACCGCGTTCCCGACAAGAACCGTGCCACGGCTCGAACAAGGGGACACATCATGAGACTCATGCCTCACGCCGGCCTCGTTTCGGCGGCTGCGCTCGCCTGCGCGCTTTCCGCCCACGCCTCCTTCGCACAGAGCGGCACGCCACCCGTGGCCGATCCGACGGCCACGGCCTCCTCCGCGACCACCCCGGCCGACGAGATCATCGTCACCGGCTCGCGCATACGCCACAGCCCGCTCGACCAGCCGTCGCCCGTCACCTTCATCGACAAGGCGGATATCGACCGCACGGGCCTCAGTTCGATCGCGGACGTGCTCCAGCGGATGCCGAGCGCCGGCGGCGGCCTCAACAGCAAGAACAACAGCTCGGGCAATCTCGGCAATCCGCAGGATGGCGGCGGCGTCGGCGCCGGCACCTCCGAGATCGACCTGCGCTATCTCCAGTCCAAGCGCACGCTGGTCATGGTCGACAGCCTGCGCTTCGTGAACGCCTCCTCGGCGTCCGGCGTGCCCGGCTCGGTCGATCTCAATTCGATCCCGCAGGCGGCGATCGAGCGGGTCGAGGTGCTCCAGGACGGCGCGTCGGCGATCTACGGATCGGATGCGATCTCGGGCGTCGTCAACATCATCACCAAGACCAAGCAGAAGGGGCTCGAAGTCTCGCTCCAGCACGGCCTGTTCCGGGAAGGCGACGGCTTCACCCGCAATTACGATGCGAGCTACGGCTTCAGCATCCCGTCGGCCGGCACCGAGGTCGTGTTCGGCGGCAGCTATGTCCAGCAGAAGCCGGTGTTCCGGGCCGATCGCGCCTTCGCGCTGTTCTCGCACCCGTTCATCAGCTCGTGCGACAGCAGTTGTTCCTCGGCGACGCCGCTGGGGCGATTCATCGTCGGCGACAATGATCTGACGCTCAAGAGCGCGGTCGGCGGGCGGCCCGCCTTCGATCCCCTCGATCCGACCGGGGCGGGCAGCGACTTCAAGGATTTCTCCAACGCCGATCGCTACAACACCGCGCCGCTCAACTATCTGCTGACGCCCTATAAACGCTATTCCGCTTTCGCGTCGCTGACCCAGCCCCTGGGGGGCGACATCAAGTTCAGCAGCAAATTCTTCTTCAACCGCCGCGAGTCCGCCAACCAGGCGGCGCCGCTGCCGCTGTTCATCGGGCCGGATTCGGGTAACGGCAATTTGCTCGACACGATCACCATCGACGGCAGCAATCCCTATAACCCGTTCGGCACGCTGTCGGCCGGCACCGCCGGCACCCCGGCCAATTATTCCTTCGTGGCCCGGCGCCTCGTCGAGAACGGGCCGCGCCACTACAGCCAGACGGTCGACAGCTATTACGGCACGGCGACGCTCAGCGGCCAGTTCCAGCTGCTCGGGCATGACTGGTTCTGGGATCTGAACGGCGTCTACGGCACCAGCCATGCGCGCCAGACCTTCACCGGCAACGTCAACGCCGCCCATGTCCAGGAGGCGCTCGGCCCGATCGCGGACTGCACCGGCGATTGCGTGCCGCTCAACCTGTTCGGCGGCGCCGGCTCGATCACGCCGGCGATGCTCAACTACATCGCCTTCACCGAGCATGACCGCTCGATGCAGCGGATCTGGGACGGCACCGCCAACCTCTCCGGCTCGCTGTTCGATCTGCCGGCCGGCCCGGTCGGCGTGGCGTTCGGCTATGAACATCGCGATCTCAAGGGGTCGTTCACGCCCGATCCGATCATCCAGGCCGGTCTCGGCGCCGATATCCCGGCGCAGGCGACCGCCGGGCAATATAATTCGGACGAGGTCTATGGCGAGCTGTCGGTGCCGATCCTGAAGGACAAGCCCTTCTTCCAGATGCTCAACGGCTCGTTCGCGGCGCGCTATTCCAATTATTCGACCGGTAGTTCGAAGGTGACGCTGAAGGGCGGCGGCGACTGGAAGCCGGTGCAGGACGTGGTGCTGCGCGGCACCTACGCACAGGGCTTCCGTGCCCCCTCGATCGGCGAATTGTTCGGATCGCTCTCCCGCTTCGACGCGCCGGTGGACGATCCCTGCAACGGCCTCAACGCGCCGGGCTTCAACAGCACCGTCCGGCAGAACTGCATCGCCAATGGCGCGCCCTCCAGCGGGGATTTCCAGCAGCAGGGCAGCCAGTTGCCGGTGCTGACCGGCGGCAATGACAGGCTGAAGCCGGAAACCTCGCGCAGCTGGGTCGGCGGCGGCGTCTATTCGGCGTCCTGGGCACGCGACTGGGCGAGGACGCTGACGCTGGAGGTCAATTACTATAATATCCGCGTGAAGGACGCGATCGGCGCGATCGACCCGGCGACCCTGCTCGATCGCTGCGCCCAGACCGCCGACGCGCTCAGCTGCTCGGCCATCCATCGCAGCGCATCGGGGCAGATCACCCAGATCGTCGGCACCCTCCAGAACATCTCCAGCATCAAGACCGACGGGCTGGACGTGAATTTCACCTACCGTTCGCCGACCGGCCCTTATGGCGCCGTCGGCCTGACCTGGCTGAACACCTTCACCTTCAAATATGACGAGGTCTCGCCGACGGCCGATGGCAGCAGCACGGTGAAGCGGGCAGGGACCGAGTCCGGCACGCAGGGCTATCCGAAGTATAAATCGAACGCGACCTTCGATTGGTCGCTGGGGCAGTTCACCGCCTCGATCACCGGCCGCTACATCGCCGCGATCCACGAAGCGACCGGGGATTTCGCCGGGCATGAGATGGGTCGTCGTCTCTATGGTGACATCCAGCTGCTGTGGGACACCAAGCTCGGCGATCGCGCCTTCAACTTCGCGGTCGGCGTCAACAATATCGCCGGCACCGCGCCGCCCGCCTGCTACAGCTGCTCGCTCGCCAACTATGATCCGGCGGTCTATGATCTGCCGAGCCAGTTCTTCTATGCCCGCGTCGGCGTGAAGCTCTGATTGGGCGCTCCCCGGCGCCGCGCCGGGGAGCCTCCGCCGCCGGGGCAACGCCATGGCGCGCGGTGCGTTTTCTCCGGACAAGGAGAGAGAAAATGGTACGCAAGCTGGAAACCGGCGCATATCTTCTGGAGCGTGATCGCGAGGCGGCCACCCCCAACCGCATCCGTGCAAATGCCGATGCCGAAACGATCGCGCGCCACGAGGCGAACAAGCTGGCGCTGTTCCGCAAGCTCAGGTGAAGACCGTCCATGGCTTTTTCGCCACGCGGATGGGGTGCGCGCAAATCAGGGGTTGCATCCCTTATGGGTTTGAATCAGACTGTTCGGACCATCAACATGGCGAAAGGAGGTGATCCGATGTCTCATGGTTCAGCTAAGAGGTCGGTTCTGTCCGTTCGGGAGGCCCTTCGCTAACCTTTCGGGTTAGCGGGGCCAAGGTCTCCCGGGCCGGACCCTCCGGCCGCTGACCATGCGAGACCACCGGGGCAAGCTCCGCCCCGGTGGTCTTTCTCTGTCTGGCGAAATCCTATTCTGGCGATGTCGATCGCCGGCGGCGCCGCCTTCCGGCCGGATGTCCCGCCCTCTGGCGCGGGGCCACGGCTTGACCGCTTGTTAACCAGCCGGGTTTAGCCTGCGCGTTCGTCGGAGAGATCGGATATGCGACCAACCCAGCCGCTGGAACTCCACCATAGCTGGCCCTTGTTCGAACGCGGGCAGCGCTTCGATCTCGGATATGTCCATGCCGCCGGGGCGCCATTGCGGGCTGCGCCGACCGGTGAACGGGTGCCGGCCTGGCCTGGCGTCGGCCTGTGGGAATGCGATCTGCGCGACAATGCGCTCACCTGGTCGGACGGGGTCTACGCGCTCTTCGAGCTGCCGCGCGATACGAGCCTCTCCCGCGCCGAAACTGCCGCCATGTATGGCGAGGATTCCCGGGCCGCGATGGAGCGGCTGCGGGCCTACGCGATCAAGCACCGGCGCGGCTTCACGCTCGACGCCGAGATCCGGCCGGCCGATGGCGGCCGACGCTGGATGCGGCTGACGGCCGCGCCGATCTGCATCGATGGGCGGGTGGTGCGCCTCCATGGCCTGAAGCAGGATATATCGCACGAATATCCCTGAGACCGGGCGCGTCCGGCCTCAGCCGGTCGATGTGGCGATGCAGATATCGGCGACGCGCGCCTGCCAGAGCATCAGCACCGGCACCACGCCCAGCTCCATCACCAGCCCCAGTTGATGCCCCAGCGAGGGCGCACCGATCTCCGCCCAGGAGAGCGCCCTGGCCAATCCGCCCGTCACCACCATGGCGCCGAGCAGGCGGAAGCGCGGGCCCTTGCGGTCGATCCCCGGTACGCAGCTGGCGAAGCCGATGCCGAGCATCAGGAAGATGCCCGACAGATAGCGGAAATGGCTGTCGAGATCGCGGGGCACCGGCGCGTGGAGGCCCTTAAGCGTCGTGGCACCGTGCAGCACGCTGGGAATCGCGACCGAGAAGGGAACGAGGCAGGCGATCGCCACCACCATTTGAAGCGCACGCTTTTCGACGATCATGAGGGCTCCGATATGCGGTCGGCGGAGAGCGATGGGCGGAGAGTGGGACGCGCGCGCTCAATCCTTCTCGGGCAACGGCACGTTGAAGCCGTTCAGCGTCATCGACACCAGCGCATAGAGACCGACCAGATAGATCAGCTCGTTGGCGCCATGCTGGCCGAAGCTGGCGACGGCGAGGCGGTAGACCGGCTCCGGCAGCACCCCGCCATTGACCAGCGCGAAGGCGACGTCATAGGCGATGCCCTCCTCCTTCGAGAGCCCCTCCGGTCGCGAGCCGGACACCAGGGTGGCGAGCTTGCTATCCTCGATCCGGTCCTTTTCGGCCCCGGCGACATGGGCGTAGATCTCATAGGCGGCATCGAAATGCGCGCCGGTGACGAGGATCGCGATCTGGCGCACCGGATCGGGCAGCGTCGCCTCCATCGTCATCGCCTTGGTCAGTTCCCACACCGCGCCGCCGATGCGCGGTTCGTGCAGCCACGGATTCCACGGCCCCATCAGGGCGCCGGCCTCGCGGCTGCCGTCGGGGGCGATCGTGATGAAGGCGTTGAAGTCCGATCCGATGCCCTGCTTCATGTCGGCATAGAGCGGCTTCTGGTCGTCGGAGAGGTCGGCGGGGGCGATCAAGGGGAGGCGCATGATAGGGCTCCTGGGGGCTGGCGGTGCGTCTTGCGGGCCTTCCTCTCCTCCGATCCGCGCCGCCCTTCTGCCGGGGCGGCGCGGGCCTGTGGCGGTGTCAGGCTTCGAGCGTGGCATCCAGGCTGATCTCGGCGTTGAGCAGCTTAGAGATCGGGCAATGGGCCTTGGCGCCGGCGGCGATCGTATCGAACTCGCTCTGCGAGATGCCGGGGATCTTGGCGGTCAGCGTCAGCGCCGACTGGGTGACGGTGAAGCCGTCGCCATCCTTCTCCAGCGTCACCGCCGCCTTGGTGTCGAGCGTGCCGTCGGTATGGCCGGCGCCGGCCAGCGCGAAGGACAATGCCATCGTGAAGCAGGAGGCATGGGCGGCGGCGATCAGCTCTTCCGGGTTGGTGCCGGGCTCGTTCTCGAAGCGGGTGTTGAAGCCATAGGGCGTATCGGAGAGCACGCCGGACTGGGTGGAGATGCGGCCCTTGCCGCTCTTGCCGAGGCCTTCATAATGGGCGGAGCCGGTACGGATCATGGGATATTCTCCTGATGGGTGGGGGTGTCCAGTGTCGCAACGTCCGAGCGCGGCGTTGGTTCGAGGGCACCGCAGCCTGCCCCGCGCGTTGATCCTGTCGTTGCTCTAGCGAAAGGAGAAGGCGTTCCCATGACGGAGAGCCATCCGCACACGGCCAAGCCCGAAGACGATCGCCCCAAGAAGGGCCGCCCGGACAGCAAGAAGGAAGCGCCGGCGCTCGATGCGGTCGGCCAGCCGGTGCCGCCGCCGGCGCAGCCGGTGGCGCCGCCCGATCCCGCCAAGCCGATCGGCGAGCGGCAGGACGGGGCGGGCGCCGGCCCGGAGCGGGCCGAGCGCCATTAGGATCATCCCGCCGGCTCCACCGCGGCCCGCCGCCGGAGCGGGCCGGATCAGGGCCAGCCCGAGGAACCGGACGCCGCCCATCGCGGCCAGCCGGCATTGCTGCGAACCGGCGAGGCGCAGGGCTCCGGTGCCAGTGCGGGCGGCACCCGCCATGGCACCCCCGAGGAACCGGCGACCGACAGCGCCGGCGGCGCCGGCCGCGAGTGAGCGGCCGCCCGGCGCCGGCGCCGGCGCCGGCGAGTCGCGGCGCCCGCCCTGCCGCGCCCGGCCTGGCCGATGCCAGTGCCGGGCTTTTTTTGCACTGCAAGGCGGGGAGCAGCCGTGCGGCGATCGGCTGAAAAGCCCCATTTCAGGCAGATGATTGCGCTGTCAACAATCGTATAACAGGACTTCGCATTTGAATCGCTGCACCGCAGCATTATTCCTTGTCATCGAGGCGACACACCCGCCCGCCCAGGTCACACGGAGATATTGCCATGCGTCTTACCGTTCTTGCCACGCTGCTTGCGCTCACCGCCGCTCCCGCCGTCGCCGCAGCGCCCACCAACAGCTTCACCAATGATGGCGACACCTACAGCTACACCGCCAAGCGCGCGCCGAACGGCACCGTGCTGGTCAACGGCCGCGTCGAGACGACCGGTGACACCTTCGCGCTGCGCGTTGCCGGCCGCGATGTCTCGGGCCGCGTCGGCGACACCCCGGTGTCCTTCACCGTCTCCGCCGACACCGTGTCGCGCCTGACCGCCGAAGTCCCGGCCGACTCGCAGACCGCCGCGCTCGGCGCCAACTAATCCCCTTTCCTGCCGCGTTCTGCGCGGCGTGTGACCGCTTACCTCCCCGCGACGGCCCGCCCGTCGCGGGGTTTTTATTGCCCGCCCATCGGCGCCGCATCCGGCGCGCAATCCCCCGGAATCCGCCGTGAATCCCGTGTGATAGCCGGTCATTGGCGGGTGGCCGGCGAAGTTGACGAAGTTGACAGTCGGCCGACCGAAAAAAAGACCTTTTCGTCGCCCGCACCGGCCGCTTTTCCGCCCGCTGTCCCACCCGTTTTCCCGCCTCCCTCTCAACGCCCGTCCCGACGATCCAGCGGCCCGCCCGGATCGTCGTCATAGGCATGCTCGAACGTCCCGGCCGCCTCCTCGAGCAGCGCCGCGAGCGCGCCGTCGAGCCGGGGGCGGTTGGTGTAGGTGCGCGCGCCGGCCCAATGGCGGAGGTCCGATTCCGGCGCGAAGGCGAAGGGATCGCGCACCCGCAGGAGGGTGAGCAGCAGATTGTCGTTGAAGCGCCGCCGCGTGCCGACCTGCTCGCCCTTCCAGAACACCGGCTCCTCGACGCCCTCGACGGCGCGATCGAAGGCGATGTCGCCGAGGATGTTGATCGCGCAGGTCATCGCGACATCCCAGGCCTCGCGGAAGGCGGGCGCATCGGCGCGGTTGCGATAGGCATAGAGCGCCTGGCGCGACAGCCCGCACGCGGCGGCGGCGCGGGTGACGCTGGCGGTGGCTGCGAGCGTCTCGAAGAAGATGCGCTGGCGCTCGGGCGTGATCCCGTCGTGGCGCGGGGCGGGCGGCCTGGCGGGGGCGGAAGCGGCTGCGGTTGCGGCGCTACGCGGGCGACGCGGACGCGGCATGGCGGACGAGGCCGGGGCGGTGCTGCGACGGGGCATGATAGGCTCCCTTGTTCAACGGAGATAACCCATATGGCATTAAAGGGATGTGTAGGAAAATGATGTTTGATCTTGCTTTGTTCTTATCGCAGGATGCGGCGAACCCGTAGCCATTGACCGGCTTTCTGTAACTCCGTAAATAGGGGGTGAGGCAGCGATGGAGATCAGCTTCGATCCGGTGAAGCGGGCTTTGACGCTGGAGCGGCGCTGCCTCGATTTTGCGGATGCGCCCAAGGTTTTCGAGGGGCCAGGGTTCACGCAGGAAGATGCGCGCTTCGACTATCCCGAAAGGCGCTTCCAGACCTACGGTCTGCTCGATGGAAGGCTGGTGATGGTGGTATGGGCCGACATATTGGGCGGGCGCCACATCATTTCGATGAGGAAATGCAATGACCGAGAGCAAGCGCGCTATCGACAGCGACTGGATTGATCCCGACGACGCGCCGGAATGGACCGAGGAGATGTGGGACACTGCCCAAGTCTCGATCGGCGACAAGGTGATCCGCCCGGCGACGGGCTATATCGGGCCAGGCGGTGTCGTGGTGCGTGGCCGCCCACCGGCGCGGGCGCGCGCTAAGCAGCAGGTGACGCTCCGCCTCGATCCCGACGTGATCGAGCGGTTTCGCGAGAGTGGCCCGGGCTGGCAGGCGCGGATCAACGAGGCGCTGCGCGGGGTGCTGGGGTTGTAATGGCCCTATTGGCCTTCGTTCGGGTCAACCAGTCTCGCCAATCTGTAAACAACGAGAGACGACCCAATTATCAAAAAGATCGAATACAGCAGTAGGGTTGATCCTATCAATCCGCCTAAAAAGTATAGAATATTAAAAATATTGAGAGAATATTTAACGTATGACTTAATTAAATTTGCTGCATCAAATAATGCAGTTTGCTGATAACAGTACGCCCATATGATTGATACGCATTGAATAAATATAAAGTGGAAAAATGTCGCATTTATTTCGTCGATGTATGGCGTGCCGCTCTTGTTCCTAAGCGATCGAAGCGCCCTTTTTAATCTAGGTGACATAAGGCTGAACAGCATGGCATAAGTTCCAAGGCTAAAGCCTAGGAGATTAGGCAAAACGGAGAGAGCCGTGTCAGCCCACGCTGCAGAAATGATGTATCTGTACGAAATGCCAGAGAGAATTACGGCTCCCCATAAAAATGGAGAATAAGCTATGGATTTCCATCCTCCATAGTCCCTCAGGTATTTCCCAAGGTTCCTACGCAGGGTCCGAAATTGACCGATATCTGTTTTAATCTCGGGCATTACTTGCCCGTGATTCTTCTAAAGGCTTGATGCTCTGTTTCCCGATCCGGGTCGAATTTATCGTGAAGAAGTTTCGGAAAATCCTCCGTTGAGCGCTGCGTCGCGCCGCGTAGATCGCGGCCTTCCGTTTTTACCGATCCGTGATCTAGGGCGCTCTCACCCAAGCGACGCAATTGTTGATTTGGATTGATAGATTTGCCGCTCTCAGCTTCAAATACGACAGTCATTTTTTTCGAATTTAAATTCCCAAGATATTCTTCGACCTTTTCGTCAAAATCGTCCTCAAAAATATCCGCATTCGGCGCTTGGATCGTTATTATCACGCGCTTGATCACTGGCAGCGAAAAAACGGATTCGAGACCAACTTTGCTTTGCACCACAGTAATTTTAGGATCGCCAAATTCTGCTGTGATGCCTAGGTCATCCGCCAGTCGACTAAAAAACGTACCGGCAGAATTTATTGTCAGTGTTTTCCCACCGGAATACGTCTGAACGTAAATTCGATGATTATTGGTATCGAATAAGAAGCTGAAGACAGCGGAATTTGGGTATAGGTCTTCCGGTATACTGATTTCAGAAACTTTATTGTCTGAAGCCTCTTTGAGTTCTCCGGCATCGAACCATGGCTCATCGGTATCAATTTTTATGAACGTTGTGATGAAGCCCGTGTAAATTCCGTCATCTTCCTCTGATCTGTTTAAAAGAGAGATCATAGCATGGCGGTCGCCGCGAACCTTGACTGGTTTTCTCAGCCGATAAAGGCTCTCTATAAAACGACCGTAAACGCCAGATGGATGAGGGTGGAGTCTCACGTTTAGAACGCCACCAGAAACTTTAATCATCCGCGCCATCGAATGCCCCCAATTGATTTGGCGTTATGCAAAGCCGAAACATTTAGGGAGTCAAGCGTCGACTACTCCGCCATCGCCTTTGCCTTCTTGGCCGCCACCTTCCGCTTGCCCGCCGCCTTCACCGGCGCCGCGCTCACCACATTCGCTCCCCCCAACAACGGCTTCAAATACCGCCCCGTATAGCTCCGCTCGACCTGCACCACATCCTCGGGCGTGCCGACCGCGACGATCTCGCCGCCCTTGTCGCCGCCTTCGGGACCGAGGTCGATCAGCCAGTCGGCGGTCTTGATGACTTCGAGATTATGCTCGATCACCACCACCGTATTGCCCTGCTCGACCAGCGCGTGGAGCACCTCGAGCAGCTTGCGGACATCCTCGAAATGGAGGCCGGTGGTCGGCTCGTCGAGGATGTAGAGGGTGTTGCCGGTGGCGCGGCGGGAGAGCTCCTTGGCGAGCTTGACGCGCTGCGCCTCGCCGCCCGACAGCGTGGTCGCCTGCTGGCCGACCTTGACGTAGCCGAGCCCGACCTCGACCAGCATCGCCATCTTGTCGCGGATGCCGGGCACCGCCTTGAAGAATTCGACCGCATCCTCGCAGGTCATGTCGAGCACGTCGGCGATGCTCTTGCCCTTGAAGGTCACTTCCAGCGTCTCGCGGTTGTAGCGCTGGCCGTGGCAGACGTCGCAGGTGACGTAGACGTCGGGCAGGAAGTGCATCTCGATCTTGATCAGCCCGTCGCCCGAGCAGGCCTCGCAGCGCCCGCCCTTGACGTTGAACGAGAAGCGGCCAGGCTTGTAGCCGCGCGCCTGGCTTTCGGGGAGGCCGGCGAACCAGTCGCGGATCTGGGTGAAGGCGCCGGTATAGGTCGCCGGGTTCGAGCGCGGGGTGCGGCCGATCGGCGACTGGTCGATGTCGATCACCTTGTCGAGATGCTGGAGCCCCTCGATCTTCTCATGATGCCCGGCCTGGATGCGGGCGCCGTTGAGAGTGCGGGACGCCGACGCGAACAGGGTGTCGATGGTGAAGGTCGACTTGCCCGATCCCGAGACGCCGGTGATGCAGGTGAAGGTGCCGATCGGGATCGAGGCGCTGACATCCTTGAGATTGTTGGCGCGCGCGCCCTTCACGGTGATCTGCTTGCCATTGCCCGTGCGCCGCCGGGCCGGGAGGGGCACGCTCCGGCGGCCGGAGAGATAGTCGCCGGTCAGGCTGTCCTCGTTGGCGAGGATGTCGGCGAGGCTGCCCTCGGCGACGATCGCGCCGCCATGGACGCCGGCGCCCGGCCCCATGTCGACGATATGATCGGCGGTGCGGATCGCATCCTCGTCATGCTCGACCACGATCACGGTGTTGCCGAGATCGCGCAGCCGGCGCAGCGTGACCAGCAGCCGGTCATTGTCGCGCTGGTGGAGGCCGATGCTCGGCTCGTCGAGCACGTAGAGCACGCCCGACAGGCCCGAGCCGATCTGGCTGGCGAGGCGGATGCGCTGGCTCTCGCCGCCGCTGAGCGTGCCGGAGGTGCGATCGAGGTTGAGATAGTCGAGCCCGACATTGTCGAGGAAGCCCAGCCGCTCGACGATCTCCTTGAGGATGCGCTCGGCGATCTGGTTCTGCTGCTCGTTGAGATGCTCGGGCATCTCGCGGAAGAATTTCAGCGCGGGGCCGACCGCGCGGCGGGTCGACATGCTGATGTCCTCGCCGGCGATCTTCACCGCGCGCGCCTCGGGCTTGAGGCGGGCGCCGTCGCACACCTCGCAGGGGCGGCTCGACTGATATTTGGCGAGCTCCTCGCGCATCCACGCGCTCTCGGTCTGCAACATGCGGCGATCGAGATTGCCGATCACGCCCTCGAACGGCTTCTTGACCTCGTAGCTCTTGCGCCCGTCCATGAACTTCAGCGTCACCGCGCGGCCGCGGGTGCCGTGCAGGATGGTGTCGCGATCCTCCTCGGAGAGATCCTTCCACGGCGTCGCCAGGTCGAAATCATATTCGCGGGCGAGGCTGCTCAGCACCTGCATGTAATAAGGCGAGGGCGGGTTGCTCTTCGCCCACGGCACGACGGCGCCCTGCTTGATCGACAGATTCTCGTTGGGGACGACCAGCTCGGGGTTGAAATAGAGCTTCTCGCCGAGCCCGTCGCAGGCCGGGCAGGCGCCCTGCGGCGCGTTGAACGAGAATAGCCGCGGCTCGATCTCGGCGATGGTGAAGCCCGAGACCGGGCAGGCGAACTTCTCGGAGAAGGTGATGCGTTCCGAGATGCCTTCGGGGAGCACCAGACCTTTCATCCCCCCCGTTCGTGCTGAGCCTGTCGAAGCACGTGCTCCGGATGCCTCGCCTGCGTCACGTCCTTCGACAGGCTCAGGACGAACGGAATCCGGGCTGTCCATCACATCGACATAGGCCAATCCCTCGGCGAGCTTGAGCGCGGTCTCGAAGCTCTGCGCCAGGCGGGTGGCGAGGCCGTTGCTGTCGTCGCCCGGCTCGGGCGCGCGGATCACCAGGCGATCGACGACGATCTCGATGTCATGCTTGTATTTCTTGTCGAGCGCCGGCGCCTCGTCGATCTCGTAGACGGTGCCGTCGATGCGGACGCGCTGGAAGCCGTCCTTCTGCCACAGCGCCAGCTCCTTCTTATACTCGCCCTTGCGGCCGCGGACCACGGGGGCGACCAGCAGCGCGCGCGTCCCCTCGGGCAGCGCCATCACCCGGTCGACCATCTGGCTGACCGTCTGCGCGCTGATCGGGAGGCCGGTGGCCGGCGAATAGGGGATGCCGACCCGCGCCCACAGCAGGCGCATATAGTCGTAGATTTCGGTGACGGTGGCGACCGTCGAGCGCGGGTTGCGGCTCGTCGTCTTCTGCTCGATCGAGATGGCCGGCGAGAGCCCCTCGATATGATCGACGTCCGGCTTCTGCATCAGTTCGAGGAACTGGCGCGCATAGGCCGACAGGCTCTCGACGTAGCGCCGCTGCCCCTCGGCATAGATGGTGTCGAAGGCGAGGCTCGACTTGCCCGAGCCGGACAGCCCGGTGATCACGATCAGCTTGTCGCGCGGGAGATCGAGCGAGACATCCTTGAGGTTGTGCTCGCGGGCACCACGGACGGAAATATGAGTCAGCATAGGGCTCAGTCTGTTCCATATTTGTTCGGGAGGGGCAAGGTCTCTCCGAAATGGGGACGACAGGTCGCGCATCCAACCCCGCTGCGACCAATATGGATCAATCCGCGCTCGTGCCGCGATCGCCGCGCCGCTTAGTCTCGCGATCCGGGGCACAACGCGGGGGCAGGATGAACCGGTTGCATTATGGCGACAATCTCGACGTGCTGCGCGCGCATGTCGCCGACGCGAGCGTTGATCTGGTCTATCTCGATCCGCCGTTCAACTCGAACGCCAGCTACAATATCCTGTTCAAGTCGCAGTCGGGGGCGGGCACCGACGCCAGCATCGAGGCGTTCGACGACAGCTGGCAATGGGGGCCGGCGGCGGCCAATGCGCTGATCGAGATCACCCAAAGCGGCCACCACAAGCTCCACATGCTGATGCAGGCGATGCGCTCTGCGATCGGCGAGAACGCGCTGATGGCCTATCTGGCGATGATGGCGGTGCGGCTGGTCGAGCTACATCGCGTGCTCAAGCCGACCGGCAGCCTCTATCTCCACTGCGACCCGACCGCGAGCCACTATCTCAAGCTGGTGCTCGACGCCGTGTTCGGGGCGGAGAATTTTCGCAACGAGATCGTGTGGCGGCGGACCAACGCGCATAACAAGCTGAGCCGGCAATTCGGGCCGATCCACGACATCATCTTCTTCTACAGCGTGTCCGACCGGATGATCTTCCACCCCGGTCGGCGCCCTTTCACGAAGTCCTACGTGAAGGATTCCTTCCCGCATGAAGATGCCCGAGGCCCCTATCAATCCAATGTGCTGACCGGCGCCGGGTCGCGCAAGGGCGACAGCGGACAGCCCTGGCGCGGTTATGATCCGAACGCGAAGAACCGGCACTGGGCGTTACCAGGCAAATTGCTGGCGGAGCTGGCCGGCGAGCGTGGCGCGGCCAGCCCGCAGCATCTCCTCGACCGGCTGGATGCGCTCGGTCTGATCCTGCATCCGGCACGGAGCGGTTCCCTGCCGCGCTACAAGCAATATCTGGAAGCCGGGGACGGCGTGCTGCATCAGGATATCTGGGCCTATCAGCCCGGCACCAGGGGGATATTGGTCGGCACGCCTGACGGCATCGATCAGGATGTGAAATGGCTCGACAACACGGACGAGAAGCTCGGCTATCCCACCCAGAAGCCGCTGGCCCTGCTCGAACGGATCATCGCCGCCTCCTCCAACCCCGGCGATGTCGTGCTCGATCCATTCTGCGGCTGCGGCACGGCGGTGGACGCGGCGCAGAAGCTCGGCCGGCAGTGGATCGGGATCGACGTCACCCATCTCGCCGTCGGGCTGATCGAAAAGCGGCTGCGCGAAGGCTATGGCGAGGCCGTCCGCTTCGAGACGATCGGCGTGCCCAAGGATCGCGACAGCGCGCTACGCCTCGCCGGCGAGAAGCCGCACGAGTTCCAGAACTGGTTCTGCCTCAAGGTCGGCGGCTATCCGCTGGACGGCGGTCGCAAGGGCGCGGACCGGGGCGTCGACGGCCATTTCTACCCCTATGAGAGCGGCGGCACGACCTCGACCGGGGTGATCTCGGTGAAGGCCGGGCAGCATGTCGGCGTCGCGATGGTGCGCGATCTGCGCGGGGTGATGGAGCGGGACGCCTATCCCTTCGGGCTGTTCCTCTCCGCCTACGAACCGACCCGGCCGATGCTGGCCGAGGCGATGGCGGCAGGGTTGCACGACACCCAGCTCGGCCGCTTCCCGCGGCTCCAGATCCTGACCCCGGCCGATATCTTCCATGGCGGCGGGGCGAAGCTGCCACCGCTCGCCCCGGTCAACCGCCGCGCCGTGCGTGTCGAAACGCGGCCCTCCCACCAGTTCGGTTCGCAGGCGCAGCTGCTGTGACGCGGGGGCGGTGGAGAGGCGGCGCCGGGCTGGCGCCGCAGCCGCTCAGCGGCGGAGCGGCTCGCTCAGCGACATTTCCGAGATCGGCTCGAACCGGCCGAGGGTGCAGCGCACCGATTCGGGATCGCCGCCGATGCCGAGCGTGCCCGAATGGTCCAGCAGTTCGAGGGTGTCGCCCTGGCAGAGCTTGTCCGGATCGGCGCTGTGGAAGTGCAATGTCGAGACGTTGTTGATGTGGCCGAGGCCCTCGCACGGCGTCGGCAGATAGTTGCGATAGGCCTTGCTGCCGCCGACATGGAGGATGAGGTGGGTGTCGGTCTCGGCGGTCTGGTCGCGGATCGCCGATTTGCTGATGCACTGCTTGGCGTTGCGCGGCACCTGTTCCAGCCGGGCGCCGGCGGTGGTCGCGCCGAGCGCGAGGATCAGGGAGCCCGCCAGAACATGTCGCATCGTTCGATCCTTTGCCATTCCACTCTCCCTCGCGATGCCGTGTTACGATTTCGTGTCAGCCGGTGGCGCTGCCCTGCGGCGCCGGCGCATAATCGCTGCGGCGACGGTAGCTGCCCAGCACCGGCACCAGCATGAACAGCGCCAGCGTGGCATTGCCCAGCACATAGGCGCTGCCCGCCCCGGTCAGCCCGAAGGCGTGGGCCAGCACCGAGAGGATCGCCAGATAGACGATCGTCGCCGCCGCCTGCGCCACCAGCGCGGCCCGCTGCCGGCCGACCATGTAGAGCAGCGATTCCAGCGGGAAGCACGCCATCTCGATCATCAGCGAGAACATCATCAGCGTCAGCAGCCCGTAGGCCGCGAGATATTTGTGTCCGAACAGGCCGATGAACGGCTTGCCGCCGAGCAGGATCACGATCACCACCAGCAGCGCGATCCCACCCGAGATGATGCCGGTGCGGATGCCCAGCCGCCACGGATGCTGGCTCGACGGATCGAGCCGCATGATCTCGGGATAGAAGCCCTTGGTCAGCATGTCGGCGGGCTTGCCGGCCGAATCGAGCAGGGTGGTGGCGATCTTGTAGAGGCCGGCCGGCGCTGGCCCGAGAATGCCGCCGACGATGAGGTTGCTGATCGGGCCCCAGCAGGCGTTGAGCGAGACCGCGATGTTGGTGGTCCACACGAAGCTCCACGCATCCGGCAGCCGGCGCGCGACGCCGAACAGGCCGGGGCGGAGCGCATCGCCCATGTCGCGGCGGCGCAATTCGCGGATCGCCAGCGCCCACAGCAGGATGTCGCCGGCGATGTCGGCAATGTACCAAGCGACGATGAAGCCGACGAAGCCGAGGCCGCCGGCATAGGCGATGCCGGCGCCGGCCGCGCGCAGCACCGGCGTCACCAATTGCTGCTGGGCGAGCAGATCGAAGCGATCGAGCAGGCGCAGCACGCCGGTCGGCGTCGCCGCCGACATGGTGGGCACCAGCGTGCAGTAGATCAGCGCCAGCGCGAGATGGGGGCGATCGATCCCGAAGCGCGTCGCCAGCAAGGGCAGGGCGATCATCGCCAGCGTCATCCCGGCCAACCCGCTGGTCAAATCGAGGCCGCAGGCGAAGCGGATCGAATCGCGGGCGGTGCGGGCATCGCCCCGCTGCAGCGCCGGGCCGCCATAGCGCAGGATCAGCTGCCAGCTCTGAAACTTGGTCAGGGCGCCGGCACCCAGCGCATAGGCATGGACCAGGGTCAGCACGCCGAACGTCACCCGATCGAGCGCGTGGCCCGCCAGGATCAGCGCGATCAGGCCGAAGATCGCGCCGATGATCTTGGTCGATCCCAGATAACCGGCATTGCGCAGCACGGCGCGAAACACGCCATCCTTGAACCAATGCTTCATGATTCGCCGTCGCTCGGCCGCCTGCGCTGGGACATGGCGCGATCCTGTCTGCGGTTTTCGCGGTCCTGGCAAGATTGCCGCTCGCTTCGCCGCGACATTGCTGTGCGATGAACCGTGCGGCCATCGGTTCGCCGCACTGCGGCATCGGCCGGTCGAAGAGTCGCCGCCGGTAACATTCCTTAATAAGGAAGGCCCGCTACACCGGCCTCGGGCAAAAGGTTTCGGGGCTTCTGCAGCATGTTCAAACGGTCGAAGATCGCATTGTGTTCCGTCGCGCTCGCGATGGCCTCGGTCGTTTCGGCGCCTGCGGATGCCGCCGGCGGCTCCTTCTGGCAGTGCGTGACCTTCGCCCGGATGTTCTCCGGCATCCAGCTGTTCGGCAATGCCGCGACCTGGTGGAACCAGGCGGTCGGCAAATATAGCCGCGGCGAAACCCCCAAGGAGGGGGCGGTGATGGTGTTCAAGGCGATCGGCTCGATGCGCGACGGCCATGTCGCCACCGTCAGCAAGGTCGTCTCCGATCGCATCATCAAGGTGACCCACGCCAATTGGTCGAGCCCCGGCAAGGTCGAGAGCGACGTCGAGGTGATGGACGTCTCCGCCGGTAACGACTGGAGCAAGGTCCGCGTCTGGTTCAAGAACATCCATGATCTCGGCACCAGCAGCTATCCGGTCTATGGCTTCATCTACGGCGGCAAGGGCGGCAAGCCCGTTGCCGACGACAGCGCCGATGCGTCGAGCGCGGTCGTGGACGCGGTGAAGGCGGTCACCGCGAAGGTCGATCCGGCCAGCTTCAAGGCGCAGCGCGCCAAGGCCCCGCTCGCCGCTCTGATCGGCTGAGCCCTCCCGGCCGGCTTAGGCCGCGTCGCATTCCCTTCTCCGCCCGGCGGACAAGAGGGGCAGGGTTCCGTCCTCTCATGGGGCAAGCGCCCGTCTTCACCGCTTGCTTACGGCTGATGCGCTAGGCAGCCTGTCCTGAACAGGGACAGGATCGCATGATGGACGCCAGCCAGCCGCTCAGCGCGCAGCCTTCGGGGCCGATACCGCGATCGGCGGTGTCGTCGGGCGTCGGGCTGATCGGTCTCCTCGGGCTGGCGCTCTTCTATGCCGCGGCCCGTATCTGGCATTGCGATGCGCCCTGGGTGCCGATCGCCGGCCTTGCCGCCTGCGGCGTGCCGATGATCGCATGGTCGCTGCTGATCGATCGGGTCCATCGCCATCCGTCGACCGGGATCGATTGGGACGGGCCGCCGCGCAGCTGGCGCGACGCCTGCGATACCGCGCTGGTCAAGCTCGCCGGCCTGTGGGCGACATGGGGCGTGCTGGCCTGCTGCTACGCGCTCGGCCGCTGGTATTGGCAGGGCGACTATCTCTACGCGATGGAGGTCTTCTCGGCGGCGCTGGTGCCGCTGGTCGCCCTGTCGATCCTCTACGTGCCGTGGCTCGATCGCCGGCTGATCGATCGCGAGGATGGCGCCTGGGCGGCCGGCCACTGGCTGATGACGTTCGGCCGCGATTTCGATCCGGCGCTCAAGCCGAAGCTCGCCGAACATGCGCGCAGCTGGGCGATCAAGGGCTTCTTCACCGCCTTCATGTTCTCCACCCTGCCGGGCAATTGGGGGGAGGCCATCGCCGCCTCGCCGGCGCAGATGTGGGACGATCCGGTCAAGCTCGCCGAGGCGACGATCGCGCTGATGTTCCTGGTCGATGTCAGCATCGGCACGGTCGGCTATATCCTGACGCTGCGGCCGCTCGACGCGCATATCCGCTCGGGCAATCCGTTCATGCAGGGCTGGACGGCGGCCTTGATCTGCTATCCGCCCTTCATCCTGATGAACGGCGGCGGCCCGCTCGATTACGGCCCCGGCCAGATGGGGTGGGAGCGGATCTTGTCCGATCATCCGCTGCTGCTGCCGATCTGGGCGTTCGCGCTGATCTTCCTCACCGCCTGCTATGCCTGGGCGACGGTGGCGTTCGGCATCCGTTTCTCCAACCTCACCTATCGCGGCATTCTCACCCACGGGCCGTACCGCTTCACCAAGCACCCGGCCTATCTCGCCAAGAATCTCTATTGGTGGCTGGCGGCGATCCCGATGCTGACCTCGACCGGCTGGGCCGACGGCGTGCGCAACACGGCGATCCTGGCGCTGATCAGCGGGGTCTATGTCTGGCGGGCGAAGACCGAGGAGCGGCACTTGCTCGGCGCCGATCCCGCCTATCGGGCCTATGCCGACTGGATGGCGGAGCGCGGCGCGATCACCAAATGGCTGTCGCGCGCGGCGAGGCTCTGGACGATGCGGGCCGCGAACAATGTCTCGGCGGCTCCGGTGGATTAGGGGGGATTAAGGGCGGCGGATTAAGGGCGATGTCGCTGGCCGCAGGGCCAGCGACATCGCGATATCAGCAGCCGTTCTTGCGATTATGCGCGGCGCTGCTGCGCTTGTCGATATGACGGCCGAGCAGGCCGCCGCCGATCACGCCGGCCGCGAGGCCGACCGGGCCGGCACCCAGCGCCGCCGCACCCAGGCCACCCGCACCGGCACCGGCGAGCAGGCCGGTCGTGCCTTTGCTGCGGTGGCAGCGATAATGATAATGGCCGTCCGTGCCGCGATAGCTGTGGGTATTCGTGGCCGCAGCGACCGGGGCGGAGACCGCCACCGGGCTCAGCATCGCCGCCATGGTGGCCGATATCAGCAGGGTCTTGCGCATGGTGTCTATCCTCGAAGTGAATGGCGGCAAGCCAACGTCGCTCCGCCGCAATCGATCCACCCGATCAATAGGCCATCTCGTCATAGATGCGGTCGAGATTGCCCGCCCATTCGCCATGGTAGCGATCGAGCAGCCGCTGCGCCGGCACCTTGCCGCTGTCGACGATCTCGCGCAGCGGGGTGGAGATCCTGATCCGCAAGTCCAGCGACCGGCGCGTGGTGCGGGACGAACGACGCGGTGGCATCGACGCTCAGCGAGGACTTGCTCCAGGTCTATGCGATCCAACCATCGAGACGCTCGGCATTCCGTGAGGCTTCGCGGCCATGTCGATCGGACACCGCGGGGTCCATTCGCTTGCGCTTTGCGGCGAGGATTCTAGACTGGATCGGGGGGTCCATCCTGGCTAACTATAGTGTGTCTCGTGTTGCGGAGCAGTCTTTCATGGCGGCATGCCGGATAACTGGAGCGCGCGGCGTCGTCGGTTCGTGAACGGCGCCCCTCCCGATCGCCGCGCCGGTCTGACGAGGTCGCAAGTCGTCAGTCTGCTGGTGTCCGCGCTCGTTTGGGCAATCATCCTGATTGCCTTTCTGCAGAGCCTCATCGTCCGGTTCACCGTCGTTCCCGAACCGGAGGCCGTCACGGTGGAGCATGAGTTCGCCTTGCTGCCCCCGCCGCCGGTTCCCCGGCCGCCGCTTCCTCCCCCGATCGTGCCGCATCGGCCCCGACCGGTCGCGAGGCCGCTCTCCAAGGGCTCGGCGCCGCCGAATCATGATCGCCGGACGGTCGTTGCCGACGTGCCCGATCTTCCCGTCGTGCCGTTATCGATAGACCGGCCCGTGATGCCGCTTTCCACGACGTCGGCGGTTGTCGGGCCGTCCGCTCCGGCCCAGATCGGCGATAACGGCGCCGGCTCGGGAAGCGGGCCGGGAAAAGCCGCGGGCGACGGACGAGGCGACGGATCGGCGCCGTTCTCCTTTTCGGCGGCAGACTGGATCCGCAAACCCACTGAGGCGGAGATAGCCAAGGTCGATCCGTTCCGGGCGCGGCTCGATCACGTCTCGGGCTTCGTCATGCTGTCCTGCCTGATCGACGATCATGCGCGGGCCAAACGGTGCCACGTTCTGAGCGAGACCCCGCGCGATTACGGATTCGGCGCGGCGGCGCTGTCGCTGACCCACTTATTTCGGGTCCGGGTGGCGAATATCGACGGGACAGACATGAATCGTATCCCGGCGCGTATCCCGATCGCCTTCTTCAACCGGGCGCCGGAGAACAAGTGAGCGCGCCGGAATAAGGCCGCCGTGGGCGCGGTTCTCCGCCTCGTCTTTCCCCACCCGTCACCCTGCCGCGTTCCGGGGCTGCGCTGGCGATGGACGACGGCCGGATGGAAAGCGATGGGAGACGCGCGCCCGATTCGCGCGTCAATAGGCCATCTCGTCATAGATGCGATCGAGATTGCCCGCCCATTCGCCATGGTAGCGATCGAGCAGCCGCTGCGCCGGCACCTTGCCGCTGTCGACGATCTCGCGCAGCGGGGTGAGGAAGCCGGTCTCGTCGTCGCCGGCCGCGTTGAGGCGCCGGCGGCGTGACAGGCCGCCATGGGCGATATCCAGCACCTGGCGGGCGAGATCGCGGAACGACCGGCCGCGCGGCCCCTTGGTGTCGAGCGCGATGCGCGGCACCTGCTCGCGGATCCGGTGATGATCCTCGACCGTCCAATGCTTGACCAGATCCCACGCCGCATCGAGCGCCTGGTCGTCATAGAGCAGCCCGACCCAGAAGGCGGGCAGCGCGCAGATCGTGTCCGACGGGCCGCCATCGGCGCCGCGCATTTCGAGGAAGCTCTTCAGCCGCACCTCGGGGAAGGCGGTGGAGAGATGATCGGTCCAGTCGGCCTTGGTCGGCTTCTCGCCCGGCAGGACGGACAGCTCGCCCTTCAGGAAATCGCGGAACGACAGCCCGGCCGCATCGACATAGCCGCCGTTGCGGAAGGCGAAATACATCGGCACGTCGAGCATGTAATCGGCGTAGCGCTCATAGCCGAAGCCGTCCTCGAACACGAAGGGCAGCATCCCGGTGCGCTGCGGATCGGTGTCGGTCCAGATGTGCGAGCGGTAGGAGAGATAGCCGTTGGGCTTGCCCTCGGTGAACGGCGAGTTGGCGAACAGCGCGGTGGCGAGCGGCTGGAGGGCCAGCGAGACGCGGAACTTCTTCACCATGTCCGCCTCGCTCGCATAATCGAGGTTGGTCTGGATGGTGCAGGTGCGCAGCATCATGTCGAGGCCCAGCGTGCCGACCCGCGGCATGTGGCGGAGCATGATGTCGTAGCGGCCCTTGGGCATGATCGGCAGCTCGGCGCGGGTCTTGTCCGGCCAGAAGCCCAGCCCCAGAAAGCCGATGCCGAGCCTGTCGCCGATTTCCTTCACCTGGGCCAGATGGCGGCCGGTTTCGGCGCAGGTCTCGTGGAGATTGTCGAGCGGCGCGCCGGACAGCTCGAACTGGCCGGCCGGCTCCAGGCTGATCCCGCCATCGGCGCCGGACAGCGCGATGATGTTCTCGCCCTCGTAGACCGGCTCCCAGCCGAACTTGGTCAGGCCGATCAGCAGGGCATGGATGCCGCCCTTCTCCTCATAGGAGGGGGCATGGTGATCGCCCTTCCAGAACACGAACTTCTCATGCTCGGTGCCGATCCGCCAATGGTCCTTCGGCTTCTCGCCCTTCGCGAAGATGGCGAGGAGGTCGTCGCGCGATTCGATGATCGGATCGGCGTCTGCGGAGGAGGTGCGGGTCGACATCGCCGCGCCCTAGCGGTTACCGATTGGTATGAAAAGAGGTGTTAGTTGTCGCTCAGCGCCCAATCGCCGGCCATGCTCATCCACACCGCCGCGGCCGCCAGCGCGGCGGTTTCCGCGCGAAGGATCCGGGGGCCGAGCGAGACGCCGCGCGCCTGCGGCAAGGCCCGGATCGCCGCGCGTTCGGCGGGGTCGAAGCCGCCTTCGGGGCCGATCAGGATCGCCGCCGGGCCGGGAGCCGGGGCGAACCGTTCACCGCCCGTCTCGTCGGCGAAATAGAGGGTGCGATCTTCGGGCCAGTCCCTGAGTAGTCGATCGAGCTTCACCGGCTCGTCCAGCCCGGGCAGCGCCGTGCGGCCGCACTGCTCGGCCGCCTCGATCATATGGGCGCGCAGCCGTTCGAGGTTGAGCTTGTCGACCACGCTGCGCCGGGTCAGCACCGGCATGAAGCGATCGACGCCGAGCTCGCAGGCCTTCTCCGCCATCCAGTCGATCCGCTGGCGCTTGATCGGCGCGGCGACCAGCCACAGATCGGGCACCGGCTCGCGGGGCGCGAGATGGCGCACCATCCGCAGCCGCGCGTCGCGCTTGCCGGCGGAGGACAGTTCCGCCCCCCATTCGCCGCTGCGATCGTCGAAGCAGCGCACCGCGTCGCCGGCCTTCAGGCGCATCACGTTGAGGAGATAATTGGCCTGCCCGGAATCGAGCGTCACTTCGGCGCCTTCCGACAACGGCTGATCGATGAACAGGCGGGGCGCGCTTTCGGGCGGCCAGGCAGGGAGTGCGGGCATCCGCGAGGCTTAGGCGCTCGACCGGGGGCGGTTCAAGCCGGTGATCGGGCGATCAGGCCGAAACCGTTTCGCTCCTTTTTCGTTGGACCGGGGATATGAAGGAGAGTTTGATGACCAAGACAATCACTTTGGCGGCGCTCGCAGCCATGCTCGCCGTGCCCGTAGCGGTGCCGGCACCGGCGCTCGCCCAGCATCAGGACGATCGCGACGCCAATGGCCGCGACTATCATGGCAATGACGGCGATTATCATTATCGCTGCAAGAAGAGCAAGGGCACGACGGGCACGATCGCGGGTGCGGTCGGCGGTGGCCTCGCCGGCAATCTGCTCGGCGGCGGCACGGTCGGCACGCTGGCCGGCGCCGGCGGCGGCGCGCTGCTCGGCCGTCATCTCGACAAGAAGCATGATCAGCATCAGAACCGCGAAAACGGCTGCTGAGCCGGTCATCGTCTCGATCATCGATCGGAGTCTTCGGGGCTCCGATCGATGGACCAGCTATGGGTCTCCTCAACGAAAGAGGGCACCGGGCGGCCGTCCGGATCCAGTGACGGCCTGAAGCGGAAGCGTTGCTGGATCAACTGGCAGGCCAGCTGGTCCAGTTCCGCGCTCCCGCTCGATCTCGTGGCGGTGCATCCGCTCACCCGGCCATCGATTCCCACCCGGTAGCGGACATCCAGCGACGCGCCCCGGTGCGCCGCCTTGATATCCGCGGGCAGATCCGAGAAGGACAATCTGCCCTTGATCTGGCGCGGCGCGATATCGTCGCCGTCGCCCTCTCCGGTGCCGCCACCCCCCGTGCCGTGGCCCTGTCCGCCGGCGCCCTGTCCCGGCCCGGCGCGGTCGGAAGCGCCGTTGGAGGGGGCCATGCCGATGCCGGCCTTGGGCGCGGCGATGATCGGTGGCGGGGCGGGAATAGGAATGATCGGCGGCGGCACCACCACCTTGGTCGCCTCATTATGCAGGTTGCGGGCCGATGGTGCGCGCCTGGTGGCCTTCGAGGGGGCGCGTTCGATACGCGGCTTCGGCGGCGGCGGCGGCGCGGGCGAATGCAAGGCGAGCAGGGTGATCGCACGATCGCGGACATGCCCGAGCGGGACGGTCAGGCCGTAGACCAGCAGATAGCCGGTCAGCGTCACGATCAGGGCCGATATCAGGGCGGCGACCAGCCTCTCTCGCAAGGAACCCTGATATCTGCGCGTCTCTGCTGTCGACCATGCCATGGCCGATCAACGCACGGGACGGCATCTGGAGCCACCGCCACGCCCGGCCCGTGGCCTGCACGCCGGTGGGCGCAGGCGCGGGGGCGATGGTCCGGCGCGGCGCGCTTCCGGCTTTCCTAAACGGGTCGGGTCTGCCATCCGTCCGCGATGATCCCGTCCGATACCTCCGTTGCCGATCATGCCGGCCCCGATAGCGCCGTTCCCGATACCGAGCGGCGCGGGCTGCTGGCGGTGCTGCCGGCCTCGGCGCGGCCCTATGCGTCGCTCGCGCGCTTCGATCGGCCGATCGGGGCATGGCTGCTATTCTGGCCCGGCGCATGGGCGATCCTGCTCGCCGGCGGCCCGCTGTCGCAGGCCGGGGGGCTGCTGCTGCTGTTCGGCGTCGGCGCGATCGCGATGCGCGGCGCCGGCTGCGTCTATAACGACATCGTCGATCGCGATCTCGATGCACGGGTGGCGCGCACCCGCGATCGGCCGCTGGCGAGCGGGCGGGTCGGCCTGCGCGGCGCATGGACCTTCCTGATCGCGCTGTGCCTGATCGGGCTGGCGGTGCTGGTCGCGCTCAACTGGCCGGCGCGGATCATCGCGGTGGCGAGCCTGGCGCCGGTCGCCTGCTATCCGTTCATGAAGCGGATCACCTGGTGGCCGCAGGTCTGGCTCGGGCTGGTCTTCTCCTGGGCGGCGCTGGTCGGCTGGGCGGCGGTGGCGGGCGCCGTGCCGGCGGCCGGGCTGCTGCTGTACGGCGGCGCGATCGCCTGGGTGGTCGGCTACGACACCATCTATGCCCTGCAGGATATCGAGGATGACGTGCTGGCCGGCGTCAAATCGTCGGCGCGGGCGATGGGGCGGCATGTCCGCGCCGGCGTCGCCGGATGCTATGCCGTGGCGCTGCTGCTGTGGGCCGGCGCCTTCTGGCTGCGGCGGCCCGATCCGCTGGCGCTGCTGGCGCTGCTGCCGCTGGCGCTGCACCTGATCTGGCAGGTGGCGACGCTCGACGTGGCCGACGCCGTCGGCGCGCTCCGGCGCTTCCGATCGAACCGCAACGCCGGCGTGCTGATGGCGCTGGCGGCGCTGGTCGTGGGCAGCGCGGGGTAGACGTCAGGCTTGGTGGGGTAGACGGAGCGGCACCGGCTACCTAAGTGCCGGGGATGCTGACCGTTGCCGAAGCCCAGTCCCGCGTCCATGATCTCGTCGCCCAGGCCAAGCGCGCCGGTGCCGACGCTGCCGACAGCCTCTATGTCTGCGCCGAATCGACCGCCGTTTCGGTGCGGCTGGGCGCGCTGGAGGATGTCGAGCGTTCGGAGGGCGAGACGATCGGCCTGCGGCTGTTCGTCGGCCGTCGCTCGGCCAGCGTCTCCTCCTCCGATCTGTCGGCCGATGCGCTCGCCACCCTGGTCGATCGCGCCGTGGCGATGGCGCGCGAAGCCCCCGAGGATCACTATGCCGGCCTCGCGCCCGAGGATCGGCTGCTCACCGGCGCGGCCCCTTCTGTCGATGGCGACGATGGCGTCCATGTCTCCCCCGAGGCGCTGCGCGCACGCGCGCTGGCGGCGGAAGACGCCTCGCGGGCGGTCGCCGGCGTCACCAACAGCGAGGGCGCATCCGCCAGCGCCGGCCGTACCATCGTCGGCCTCGCCACCAGCCACGGCTTCACCGGCGGCTATTCGACCAGCGGCCATGGCTGCTCGGCCAGCGTGATCGCCGGCGAGGGCGGATCGATGCAGCGCGATTACGCGCACCGATCGGCGCGCTATCTGGCGGACCTCGAAGCGGCCGAAGCGATCGGCCGCCGTGCCGGCGAGCGGGCGGTGGCGCGGCTCGATCCGGCCAAGCTGGCTTCCGGGGCGATGCCGATCCTGTTCGATCCGCGGGTCGGCGCCAGCCTGCTCGGCCATTTCGCCAGCGCGATCACCGGCTCCGCCATCGCCCGGCGGACCAGCTTCCTGCTCGACGCGCTGGAGACCCAGGTGTTCGCCGATGGCGTGTCGATCGTGGATGATCCGCTGCGCCTGCGCGGTCTCGGCTCCAAGCCGTTCGATGGCGAGGGCCTGCCCACCGCGCGGCGCGAATTGATCGCGGACGGCGTACTGACCGGCTGGCTGCTCGACAGCGCCTCGGCCCGCCAGCTCGGCCTCCAGCCGACCGGCAACGCCCAGCGTGGCGTCGGCGGGCCGCCCGGCGTCGGCATCACCAATTTCTATATGGAAGCAGGGCCGCTCTCTCCCGCCGAACTGATGAAGGACGTCAAGCGCGGCCTCTATGTGGTCGAGATGATGGGGCAGGGCGTGAATGGCGTGACCGGCGATTATTCGCGCGGCGCCTCCGGCTTCCTGATCGAGGATGGCGAGATCGGCCCGGCGGTCGCCGAGATCACCATCGCCGGCAACCTCAAGGACATGTTCCGGGCGCTGGTGCCAGCGAGCGACCTGACCTTCGATCGCGCCACCAACGTACCGACCATCCGCATCGACGGGATGACCGTCGCCGGTGCCTGATACCCTCCTCGATCGGGTGGCGGCGGTGGCCGCCGAGGCGGGCGCCCTGGCGCTCGCGCGATCGGGGCAGGGATTTGCGCGCTGGGAGAAGAGCGGTGGCGAGCCGGTGTGCGAGATCGACCTCGCCGTCGACAAGCTGCTCCGGGAGCGGCTGACGGCGATCGATCCGGCGGCCGGCTGGCTGTCCGAGGAAAGCGTGGACGACAAGGCGCGGCTGGCGGCGGAGCGCTGCTGGGTGGTCGATCCGATCGACGGCACCCGCGATTATCTGCGCGGCCGGCCCGGCTGGGCGATCTCGATCGCGCTGGTCGAGGCGGGGCAGCCGGTCCTCGCCATCCTCGATGCGCCGGCGCGTGGTGAACGCTGGACGGCGCAAGCGGGCGAGGGCGCGCGGCGCAACGGCCTGCCGATCGCGGTAAGCCCGCGCGACGCCCTGGCGGGATCGCGGGTGCCGGCCGACCAATTGCCGCGGCGCGACAGCGATCTGGTTGCCGTCGCCAAGCCCAATTCGATCGCGCTGCGCATCGCAATGGTGGCGGCGGGCGAGGCCGATCTGGTCGCCACGCTGCGCTGGGGGCATGAATGGGACATCGCCGCCGCGGTGCTGATCGCATCGGAGGCCGGCGCGGCGATCACCGATGCGCTGGGCGCGCCGCTGGCCTTCAACACGCCGAGCGCCGAAGCCTTCGGCGTGCTGGTCACCGCGCCCGGCATCCACGACGCGGCGGTTGCGCGGCTGGCCGCCTATGCCGCCATTGCGGAGCGCGTCGGCGCGCGCTGACAGCACCCAGACGACATTTCGCGGTCGTCAACAAAAATCGACTTCATGTCCGCTGCAATGCGGCACTTATCGCCGATCGCCGCGTTGGGTTCCCAGTTCATCATCACGACGATCGGCATGACGCCGGGAGATCTGCTCCCGCGAATACTGGCCGTCGTTCTTCATCGAAGGGGATCGCCCATGCGCCGGGTCGCCTTGCTTCTTGCCGTGCCCTTATTGGCCGCCACGCCTCTATTTGCCGCCGTCGCGCAGGATGCGGCGCCGAGCAGCCTGGATTCGTCGGCGGCGCCGCTCACCATCGCCGATGCCGACACGCTGAAACCCGGCAGCTATCTGTGGCACCCGGAGGTCGCGGCGGCCGGGCCGATCGGCATGGTGGTCGATCTCCAGCGGCAGGTGGCGTTCGTCTATCGCGGCGACGCGCTGATCGGCATCACCACCGTCTCCACCGGCCGGGAGGGGCACGAGACGCCGCTCGGCACCTTCCCGATCCTGCAGAAGCAGGTCGAGCACAAATCCAACCTCTATAACGCCGCGCCGATGCCCTATATGCAGCGGCTGACCTGGGACGGGGTGGCGCTCCATGCCGGCGGCGTGCCGGGCTATCGCGAGTCGCACGGCTGCGTGCATATGCCGGTCGCCTTCGCCAAGGCGCTCTACGGGCAGACCGATCTCGGCGCGGTGGTCGCGATCACCGAGGATGGCACCACCATGGCGGACGCGCTCCCGGCGACGCCGCAGGATGCCCCGGCCGATCCGTCCGCCCCGATCCTCGACGATCAGGCGACGCCGACCACGGTGGCCAGCGCCGCGCCCTGAATCCGGCCGGCCAGATGATGGCTCAGCCGCCCGAGCGGCGCTCCAGCGCATGGGCGCCCTCATCGATCAGGCGGGCGAGGATATCGGCGATCGGCTCTTCCTGGCTGACCATGCCGACCGACTGGCCGGCCATCACCGACCCGTTCTCGACGTCACCCTCGATGACCGCGCGGCGCAGCGCGCCCGCCCAATAATGCTCGATCTGGAGCTGGGCCTCGATCATCTCGACCTTGCCCTCGTCGAGCAGCTGGGCGACTTCGCGCTGCTTGGCGGTGAACAGCTCACCGGCGGCGTTCTTGAGCGCGCGCACCGGGATCACCGGCAGGCGCGGATCGATCTGCACCGAGGCGACCGCTTCGCGCGCCGAGGCGCGGATGAACGCCTTCTTGAAATTGGGGTGCGCGATGCATTCGGTGGCACACACGAAGCGCGTGCCGAGCTGTACGCCGGCCGCGCCCATCTCGAGATAACCGGCCATCGCCTCGCCCCGGCCGATGCCGCCCGCCACGAAGACCGGCACCTTGTCCGAGATTTCGGGCAGCATCTCTTGCGCCAGCACGCTGGTCGAGACCGGGCCGATATGGCCGCCGGCCTCCATCCCCTCGATCACCAGCGCGTCCACGCCCGAGCGGATCAGCTTCTTGGCGAAGGCGAGCGTCGGCGGGAAGCAGATCACCTTGGCGCCGGATGCCTTGATCCGATCGATCGCGCCGGCCGGGGGCAGGCCGCCGGCCAGCACGACATGGGTGACGCCATGCTTCGCGCAGACGTCGATCAGGTCGGACAGCATCGGGTGCATGGTGATCAGGTTGACGCCGAACGGCTTGCTGGTCAGCGCCTGGGTCGCGACGATCTCGGCATCGAGCAGTTCGGGCGTCATCGCCCCGCAGGCGATCACGCCGAAGCCGCCGGCATTGGACATCGCCGAGACGAGATGGCGTTCCGACACCCACGACATCGCACCCGCCATGATCGCGACCTCGCTGCCGAGGAATTCGGTGCCGCGCGTCATCAGGCGGGCGAGGCGGTCATGGCCGATGGCGGCAGGAGGAGCGGTGGTTTCGAGCGTTGTCATGGAAGCGTCCATAACCATCTCGTCATCCCAGCGGAAGCTGGGATGACGGAAGAAAAGCTGACCAGCTAAGCTCGGTCTTTACGCCGCGTCGTCGGCGTCCAGCCCGTAGGCGGTGTGCAGCACGCGCACCGCGAGTTCGGTATAATCCTGGTGGATCAGCACCGAGACCTTGATCTCCGAGGTGGTGATTGCGAGGATATTGATGCCGCGCGCGGCGAGTGCCTGAAACATCGTGGCGGCGACGCCGGCATGGCTGCGCATGCCCACGCCGACCACCGAGATCTTGCAGACCTCCGGGTCCGAAATCAGCTTCTCATAGCCGATCGTCGCCTTGGCCTTCTCCAGCACGTCGAGCGAGCGGGCCAGTTCGGCGCCGGGCACGGTGAAGGTCACGTCGGTCGATCCGGTGTTGTGCGCGATGTTCTGCACGATCATGTCGACGTTGATCGAGGCCTCGGCCAGCGGATTGAAGATCGACGACACCGCGCCGGGGCGATCGGGCACGGCCACCAGCGTGATCTTGGCCTCGCCGCGATCATAGGCGATGCCGGTGATGAGCTGCTGTTCCACGTTCGAATCTCCGATCTCGTCCCTAAGTTCGTCTTCGCCGACCACGAAGGTGCCGGGGGTGGGTTCCTGGTCCGGATCGCCGAAGGAGGAGAGCACCTGGACGCGCACCTTCTCCTTCATCGCGAGGCCGACCGAGCGGGTCTGGAGCACCTTGGCGCCGACCGAGGCGAGCTCCAGCATTTCCTCATAGGTGATCTTGCCGATCTTGCGCGCGCGCGGGACGATGCGCGGATCGGTGGTGTAGACGCCATCGACGTCGGTATAGATGTCGCAGCGATCGGCCTTCATCGCCGCCGCCACGGCGACCGCCGACGTATCCGACCCGCCGCGGCCCAGCGTGGTGACGCGGCCATCCTCGGTCTGGCCCTGGAAGCCGGGGATCACCGCGACCTCGCCCTGGGCGAGGCTGGCGTCGAGTGCGTCGGTATCGATCGTGGCGATGCGGGCGGAGGCGTGCGCGTCCGACGTGCGGATCGGCAGCTGCCAGCCGAGCCAGCTGCGTGCCGGCACCCCGATCGCCTGCAACGCGATCGCCAGCAGGCCGGAGGTCACCTGCTCGCCGGCGGCGACGACGACGTCATATTCCTTGGGATCGTAGAGCGGCGAGGCCTCGCGGCAGAAATTGACCAGCCGGTCGGTCTCGCCCGACATCGCCGAGACGACGACGGCGACCTGCTCGCCCTTGGCCCATTCGCGTTTCACCTGCCGCGCCACGTTGCGAATGCGCTCGATGCCCGCCATCGACGTGCCACCAAACTTCATCACGATACGGGCCATGCGACTGCTCGAAAGTTGCGGCGGGAATTGCCGTTGGGAAAGAAAGCGGCGCCCTGTTAGGGGGAAGCCATGACCGACGCAAGCCATGTGACCGCCCCCGTAACAGACCCCGTAACGGGCTCCCCCACCACCACCATCGACCCGGCCGAGGCCGCGCATTTCGGCACGCTCGCCGCCGAATGGTGGGATCCCAAGGGCTCGTCCGCGATGCTCCACCGGCTGAATCCGGTGCGGCTCGGCTTCGTGCGCGAGATGGTGGATCGCCATTTCGGGAGCGACCGCACCGAGCGGCGGCCGCTCGCCGGCAAGCGCGCGCTCGACGTCGGCTGCGGCGCCGGTCTGCTGACCGAACCGCTGGCGCGGATGGGGGCGGCGGCGACCGGGCTCGATGCGGCGCCCGAAAATATCGCGGCGGCGCAGGTCCATGCCGCGGGGCAGGGTCTGGCGATCGACTATCGCGCCGGCAGCGTCGAGACGCTGGGCGGGGACGAGCGCTTCGATCTGGTCTGCTCGATGGAGGTGGTCGAGCATGTCAGCGATCCGGCGGCGTTCGTCGCGGGGCTGGCGCGCGCGCTGGCGCCGGGCGGGCTGATGCTGCTGTCGACGCCGAACCGCACCGCGCTGTCCCGCCTCGCGCTGATCACGGTCGGCGAGGGGCTGGGGCAGATTCCCAGGGGCACGCACGACTGGTCCAAATTCCTCCAGCCCGCCGAACTGGAGGCATTGCTGGCCGGTGCCGGGCTGACCGTGGTGGAGACGCGCGGGCTGTCGTTCGATCCGATGAAGGGCTTCATCCTCTCGAACGACATCCGCATGGATTATCTGATGGCGGTGGTGGCGGCTTAAGCCGCCACCGTCTCCCGATAGCGCGGGGCGACGTCGCGCTTGGAGAGGTTGGGAGCCATGGCGAGCCGCGCGGCGGTCAGCGCCGTGAACTGGCCCTCGTCGGCGAGCGGCGGGATCGTCACCGTCTCGCGGCGATCGAAGCCGACCAGCGCCGCATCGACCAGATCGTCGACCGCCATCACCATCTCGGCCGGGAAGGCATCGATGTCCTTGCCCGAACGCTCCCAGATCTCGGTGCGGGTCGCGCCGGGCAGGACGGCCTGCACATAGACGCCCCTGTCGGCCAACTGCGCCGCCATCGATTGGCTGAGATTGAGCACATAGGCCTTGGTGCCGCTGTAGATGCCGTCGAACATCTCGGGTGCGAAGGCGAGGACGGACGCGATGTTGACGATCGCGCCGGCGCCCCGGGCGACGAACGTCTTGCCTGCGGCCGAGGCGAGCCGCGTCGGCGCGGTGATGTTGAGGGTGATGATCCGGGCGAATTCGGCCGGCCCATTGTCGAGGATGCCGCCGTTCAGCGACATGCCGGCATTGTTGATCAGCAGCGCGATATCACCCTGGGCGAGGCGGGCTTCGACCTTGGCGGTGTCGGCATCGGCGGTGAGGTCGGCGGCGAGGATCTCGACGGCAACGCCGGTTTCGGCGCGCAGGCGTTCGGCCAGCGTCTCCATCCGTGCGGTGTCGCGGGCGACCAGCACGAGGTCATGCCCGCGCTTCGCCAGCCGATCCGCATAGACGGCGCCGATGCCGCTGGAAGCGCCGGTAATCAGGGCGGTGCCCGTGAATGTGCTCATGTCCGTATCTCCTGCTCGACTCGATCCGACGAGTCACTTGCATTTTGATAGTTATGTCGCTATCATTGTGCAATGGACATCGAGAAATATTCCGCCGGGCCGTGCCCCATCGGCCGGGCCTTGCTGAAGGTGGGGGACGCCTGGAGCATGATGATCCTGCGCGATGCGGGGCAGGGGGCGACGCGCTTCGATCAGTTCCGCACCTCGCTCGGCATCGCGCCGAACATCCTCACCCGCCGGCTGGCGGCGCTGACCGACGCCGGATTGCTGGAGAAGCGCCGCTATTCCGAACGGCCGCCCCGCGACGACTATGTGCTGACCGACAAGGGGCGCGATTTCCTCCCGATCCTGCTGGCGATCGGCGCCTGGGGCGCGAAGCATCATGGCGAGGGCGGGATCCATCGCGCGATCGATACGGCGACGGGTATGGCGGTCTACCCGATCGTGGTCGATCGCACGAGCGGGCGGCCGCTCGGCGAGATGGCGCTGGGGATCGTGCAGCCGGAGTGAGGCTGGACAATCCACGGGGGCAGGATGCGAATCCGACCGAAGCGTAGCGATCGCCGTCAGGCGGTCGCCGGGGACTCCGGATCGATCGCCGGCGCGAGCAGGCGGCCGGCGACGCCGCGCACGACCAGCAGCACCACGACCGCCGCGGCCATCAGCACGGCATGGAGGCCCCAGAATTCGAAGCCGCTCATCCGGTCGAGCAACGTCGCCAACTGGGCGACGATCAGCCCGGCGATGAACAGGTTGAGATAATAGACCGCCATCATCGTGCTGCCGATCGCCTTCGGGCTGGCGCGCGAATAGAGGGCGAGACCGACCGGGAAGATGTTGGCGAAGCCGACATCGTTGAAGAAGTGGAATGCCACCGCCCAGGCGAAGCTCACCTTCTCGCCGGTCGCCGCCTCGTGGAGCGAGGCGAGCGCCAGCGTCGCCGGTGCCAGCGTCGCGATGATGCTGCCGATGGTCAGCTTGGTGAGCTCGTCCGGCTCCTTGCGGCGCGTCGCCCACCAGCGCCAGAAGGCGACCGATCCCACCATCGTCACGAACGACATCGCCGCGTCGAACGAGATTAGGAAGGTGGAGGGCATCTCCCAGCCGAAGAAGCGCAGCTGGTAATGGGCATCGCCCCACAGCTCGTAGGCGGCGAATAATTGCTGATTGCCGACCGCGGTGAAGGCCAGCACCGGCACCAGCAGGGCGAGCACGGCGATGCGCTTGCCCTCGCCGGCGACCAGTTTCGGCCGGGGCTCTGCGAGGCTGCCCGCGATCCGGGCCGGTTCGGCCGGCAGCCAGCGGCGGCCGGACAGATAGACGATCAGACCGATCAGCATGCCGACGCCGGCCGCGCCGAAGCCGAAATGCCATGCCACCTTCTGGCCGAGGCCGCCGCACACCAGCGGCGCTGCCACCACCGAGATCTGGATACCGATCATGTAGATCTGGAAGGCGTCCGCCCGGCGCAGGTCGCCCGGCGCGTAGAGATCGCCGACCTGCGCGGCGATATTGCCCTTGAACAGCCCGACGCCGACCAGCAGGCAGGCCAGCGCGATCAGGAAGGTCTGGTCGAACGCCATGCAGAAATGGCCGAACGCCATCAGCACCGCGCCGATGGTGACGGCGCGGGTGCGGCCGATCCAGCGATCGGCGATGATCCCGCCGGCGATCGGGGTCAGATAGACGAAGCCGCCATACAGCCCGGCGATCGCGCCGCCCATCGTCAGCGGCGAGAGCGGGCCATAATGCCCCTCCAGCATCGCGCGGAAGCCGCCAAAGCCCCAGATGCGCTCGATATGGCCGGGCTGGAACAGCTGATATTTGCCGTACAGCGCCAGCAGGGTCGCCATGCCGTAATAGGAGAAGCGCTCCCACGCCTCGGCGAAGGAGAGATAGCCCAGCCCCCGCGGATGGCCGAGAAAGGCGCGGTCGGACTGATATTCGAGCGCGGGGATCGCGGGGGCGTCGGCGGTGCTCATTCCCAGAAATCGACCTTGTCGTAGTGGGCGGGCGGGCTGATCACCTCCATCCGTTCCGACAGCATCGGGCGGAAGGAGGGGCGGCTCTTGAGGCCCGAATACCATTGCTTGGTCTGCTCATGCCCGCGCCAGTCGATCCCGCCGAGATAGTCGGCGACCGAGATATGCGCGGCGGCGGCGAGATCGGCGAGGCTCAGCACCGGGCCGCCGAGCCAGCGGCGGTGATCGAGCAGCCAGTCGATATAGTCGATATGGCCGTTGGCGTTCTTCATCGCCTCGCGCAGCATCTTGGCGTCGGGCGAGGTGCGGTGGACGAGGCGCTTGAGCATCCGCTCGTCCATCAGCGGCTTCACCACCTCGCCATAGAATTTCTCGTCGAACCAGGCGACGAGGCGGCGGATCTCGGCGCGCGCGGCGGCATCGCCCGCGATCATCGGCGCGCGATCGATGGTCTCCTCGAAATATTCGCAGATCGCCCAGCTGTCGCAGAGCTTGAGCTGGCCCTGCACCATCACCGGCGTGGTCGCGGCCGGATTCAGATCGACGAACTCGTCGCGGCGCAGCCACGGCGATTCGCGCACCATCTCGTAACCGACGCCCTTCTCGCCGAGCATCAGCCGGACTTTGCGGGAGAAGGGGCATAATGGGAATTGAAGAAGTTGCCACATGGTCAGCCCTGCTTAGGGGCGAGCGCGGCGGGGGGGAAGGGGGCGCGTTGTGGGCCATGGGGTCATCGCCGGATGGTCGTCGCGAAGGGTGATGTGGGGGTATGCTCATCGCCGGTGCGAAGGCGCGCTGGTGATGACGGGACGTGGTGGATAGCGATTGATCTCGGTCGCGTCACCCCGGGCTTGACCCGGGGTCCAGCTTGTCTTCGCTTTCCATGCGAGGGATGGGAACGGATATGACGACCGGCGGCTGGGTCTACATGATGGCAGGTCGTTATCGCGGCACGATCTACGTTGGCGTCACAGCCGACCTTCGTGCGCGGGTCGGCCAGCATCGCAGCGGTGACGGATCCGATTTTTGCAGACGCTACGACCTCACTCGCCTCGTCTGGGCCGAGCGTGGCGACGACATAACGGCCTGCATCGCACATGAGAAACGGCTGAAACGCTGGCGGCGAGACTGGAAGTTTGCATTGATCGAAAGCGGGAATCCAGACTGGCAAGATCTGTTCGCCACGTTCGCCTGAAAGCAGCTGGACCCCGGCTCAGGGCCGGGGTGACGATATAATCAAATGTCCGCATCTGGGCGGGAGCAGTTATTCCATCTTCTCCGTCATCCCGGACTTGATCCGGGATCCCGCTGCTTGCGTGTCCCGCCAAAATCCAAGGAGCTGGCCCCCGGATCAAGCCCCGGGGTGACGAGATATGGGCGACAGCCGAGCTTTCCCGGCGGAGAACCGCTCAGTCGAAGCGCAATTCGATCGGATCGAGGCCGTCGATCGTGCCGACCACGCTCTCGCCCGGTCGGATCGGGCCGACGCCGGCGGGCGTGCCGGTGAAGATCAGGTCGCCCGGCATCAGCGTGACATAGCCGGCGATCGTCGCGATGATCTCCGGCACCGACCAGATCATGTCGGCGAGATGGCCGCTCTGGCGGGTCTTGCCGTCGATGGTCAGGCTGATCGCCGCGCTCGCCGAGGGCAGGGGGCCGACGCGGAGCGGGCCGATCGGGGCCGAGCGATCGAAGCCCTTGGCCATGTCCCACGGGCGACCGAGCTTTTTCGCCTCGGCCTGGAGATCGCGGCGGGTGAGATCGAGGCCGACCGCGCAACCGAACACCGCCAGCCCCTCGCCGAGTGCCACCACCAGCTCGACCTCATGATGGAGGTCGGCGGTGTGCGACGGGAAGGGCAGGGCGCCGCCGGCGCACACGGCATCGGCGGGCTTGGTGAAGAAGAAGGGCGGCTCCCGATCGGGATCATGCCCCATCTCGCGGGCATGATCGGCATAGTTGCGGCCGACGCAGAAGATGCGCCGCACCGGGAAGCGCTCCGCCGATCCGGCGATCGCGATCGAGGGTGGGGTGACGACGGGAAGCGTCATGCTCATTCCGCTGCCACCGCCGTCTCCTCGTCGGAGAGCGGCTGCTTCAGCCGCGTCACCATCTCCTTGGGGCAGACCTGCCAGATGCGCTGGCGCCAGTGCGCCCAGTCGGCGAGCACGGTGTGCGCCCACTTGCTGTCGGTACGCCGGGCATGTTCCTCGATCAGCGACTTGGCGACATCCTCCCAATGGGCCGAGGCGAAACGCTGCCAGAGGATGCTTTCCGGGTTGGCGTTATGCTCGAAATGGCCGTCCTCATCGAGCACGAAGGCCATGCCGCCGGTCATGCCGGCGCCGAAATTCTCGCCGACTGCACCCAGGATCACGGCGTTGCCGTTGGTCATATATTCGCAGCCATTGGCGCCGCAGCCCTCGACCACCACGTCGGCGCCGGAGTTCCGCACCGCGAAGCGCTCGCCGGCCTGGCCCGCCGCGAACAGCCGGCCCGATGTCGCGCCATAGAGCACGGTGTTGCCGACGATCGCATTCTTGCGGCTGTCCAGCGGCGAGGAGACGGTCGGCCGCACCGCGATGATGCCCCCCGACAGCCCCTTGCCGACATAGTCATTGGCATCGCCGAACACCTCCAGCGTCACGCCCTTGCACAGGAAGGCGCCGAGCGACTGGCCGGCCGAGCCGCGCAGGCGGACATGGACGTGCCCGTCCGCCAGATGGCTCATCCCGAACTTGGCGGTGACCTCGGCCGAGAAGCGGGTGCCGACCGCGCGGTGGGTGTTGCGCACCGAATAGGTCAGCTGCATCTTCTCGCCGCGCGCGAAGACGGGGGCGGCATCGCGGATCATCTGCGCGTCGAGGCTGTCCGGCACCTCGTTGCGATGCGTCGGGATCGAGAAGCGGCGCTGGTCGTCCGGCGCATCGACCTTGGCGAGGATCGGGTTGAGATCGAGATCGTCGAGATGCTCGGCGCCGCGGCTGACCTGGCGGAGCAACTCGGTGCGGCCGATGATCTCGTCGAGCGAGCGGACGCCGAGCCGGGCGAGAATCTCGCGCACCTCCTCGGCGATGAAGGTCATCAGGTTGATCACCTTTTCGGGCGTACCGACGAACTTCTGGCGCAGCGCGTCGTCCTGCGTGCAGACGCCGACCGGGCAGGTGTTGCTATGGCACTGGCGGACCATGATGCAGCCCATCGCGACCAGGCTGAGCGTGCCGATGCCGAACTCCTCGGCGCCGAGGATCGCGGCGACGACGATGTCGCGCCCGGTCTTCAGGCCGCCATCGGTGCGCAGCTTGACGCGATGCCTGAGCCCGTTGAGGGTCAGCACCTGGTTGGTCTCGGTGAGCCCCATTTCCCACGGCGTGCCGGCATATTTGACCGAGGTCTGCGGGCTGGCGCCGGTGCCGCCGACATGGCCGGCGACGAGGATGACGTCGGCGTGCGCCTTGGCGACGCCGGCCGCGACGGTGCCGATGCCGGCCGACGACACCAGCTTCACGCACACCCGCGCGCGCGGATTGATCTGCTTGAGGTCGTAGATCAGCTGCGCCAGATCCTCGATCGAATAGATGTCGTGGTGCGGCGGTGGCGAGATCAGCATCACGCCGGGCGTCGAGTGGCGCAGCTTGGCGATGAACTCGGTGACCTTGAAGCCGGGCAGCTGGCCGCCCTCGCCGGGCTTGGCGCCCTGCGCGACCTTGATCTCCAGCTCTTCGGCCGATCCCAGATATTCCGCCGTCACGCCGAAGCGGCCGGACGCGACCTGCTTGATCACCGAATTGGCGTTGTCGCCATTCTCATAGGGGGTGTAGCGCGACTTGTCCTCGCCGCCTTCGCCCGAGACCGCCTTGGCGCCGATCCGGTTCATCGCGATCGCCAGCGTCTCGTGTGCTTCCGGGGAGAGCGCGCCGAGCGACATGCCCGGCGTCACGAAGCGCTTGCGGATCTCGGTGATCGCCTCGACCTCGTCGATCGGGATCGCCTCGCGCGCCCAGTTGAACTCGAGCAGATCGCGCAGATAGACCGGCGGCAGATCGCGCACCCCGCGCGAGAATTGCAGATAGGTCGAATAGCTGTCGGTGCTGACCGAGCTTTGCAGCAGGTGCATCAGCGTCGCCGAATAGGCATGGGTCTCGCCGCCGGCGCGCTGGCGGTAGAAGCCGCCGATCGGCAGCGTCGCCACCGAGGCGTCGAACGCCTTTTCGTGCCGTTCCAGCGCGTTGACCATCAGCGAGGCATAGCCCTCGCCGGAGATCTTGGCGGGCATCCCTGGGAACAGATCGTTGCACAGCGCGCGGCTGAGCCCGACCGCCTCGAAATTATAGCCGCCGCGATAGGAGGAGATCACCGAGATCCCCATCTTGGCCATGATCTTGAGCAGGCCGTCGTCGATCGCCTTGCGGTAGCGCTTCAGGCATTCCTCCAGCGTCCGCTCGCCGAACAGGCCGCGCGCCTGGCGGTCGGCGATCGAGGCCTCGGTCAGATAGGGGTTCACCGTCGTCGCACCGACGCCGACCAGCACCGCGAAATAATGGGTGTCGAGGCATTCGGCGGAGCGCACGTTGATCGAGGCGTAGGAGCGCAGGCCGCGCCGGACGAGGTGGGTGTGAACGGCGGCGGCGGCCAGCACCATCTGGATGGCGCAGCGATCCGGCCCGACATTCTCGTCGGTAAGGAAGAGCTCGGAACGGCCCTCGCGCACCGCCTGCTCGGCCTGGCGGCGGATCTCGGCGATGGCGGCACGCAGCACGTCCGGCCCGCCGGCGGGATCGAAGGTGCAGTCGATCTCGGCCGCGCTCGCGCCGAAATGGGCCTTGAGCGTCGCCCAGTCGGCCGAGGTGAGGACCGGGGAGGGCAGCACCAGCACATTGGACTGGACCGGCCCGGTATCGAGGATGTTGGCCAGATTGCCGAAGCGCGTGGCGAGGCTCATCACCCGCGTCTCGCGCAGGGAGTCGATCGGCGGGTTGGTGACCTGCGAGAAATTCTGCCGGAAGAACTGGCTGACCACGCGCGGCTTGTCCGAGATGACGGCGAGCGGCGTATCGTCGCCCATCGATCCGATCGCCTCCTTGGCGTCCTCGACGGCGGGCGCGAGGATCAGCTCCATATCCTCCATGGTCTGCCCGGCGGCGACCTGGCGGCGGATCAGCTCGGCGCGCTCGAAACGCACCGCATGGTCGCCCTCGGGGACGGGGAGATCGGCGAGGGTCTTGAAGTCCTTCACATAGTCGCCGAACGGATGCTCGCCGGCGAGGCGATCCTTCAGCTCGCCATCGGTGAACAGCCGGCCCTCGTCGAGGTCGACCGCCAGCATCTCGCCCGGCCCGATCCGGCCCTTGGCGATGATCGTGCTCTCCGGCACGACGACCATGCCGGTCTCGGAGCCGACGATCAGCAGATTGTCGGCGGTCAGCGTGGTGCGCAGCGGCCGCAGCGCGCTGCGGTCGACGCCGGCCACCACCCAGCGGCCATCGGTCATCGCGAGCGCGGCCGGGCCGTCCCACGGCTCCATCACCGAGGCGTAATAGGCGTACATGTCCCGATGCTCGGGCTTCATGGTGGTGGCGTTCTGCCACGCCTCGGGAACGAGCATCAGCTTGGCGGTCGGCGCGTCGCGGCCGGCGCGGCAGATCGCCTCGAACACCGCGTCGAGCGCCGCGGTGTCGGAGGCGCCGGCCGGGATCAGCGGCTTGATGTCTTCGGAATGTTCCCCGAAGGCGATCGCCGCCATCTTGATCTCGTGGCTCTTCATCCAGTTCTTGTTGCCGCGAACCGTGTTGATCTCGCCATTATGGGCGAGGGTGCGGAACGGCTGGGCCAGCCACCATTGCGGGAAGGTGTTGGTCGAATAGCGCTGGTGGAAGATCGCGAAGCGGCTGGTGAAGCGCTCGTCCATCAGGTCCGGGTAGAAGACCGACAGCTCCTCGGCGAGGAACAGCCCCTTGTAGATGATCGAGCGGCACGACAGCGAGCAGATGTAGAAGCCCTGGATCTGGGCCTCGATCACCTTGCGCTCGATCCGCCGGCGGATGAGGTAGAGATTCTTCTCGAACTCGGCCGCATCGACCGAATCCGGGTGCGGGCCCTGGATCATGATCTGCTCGATCTCGGGGCGGGTCTGGAGGCCCTTCTCGCCGATCACCGCGATATCGACCGGCACCTGGCGCCAGCCATAGATCGCATAGCCGAAATCGATGATCTCGCTCTCGACGATGGTGCGGCAGGCCTCCTGCGCGCCGAGATCGGTGCGCGGCAGGAAGATCATGCCGACGCCGAGGCGGCCGGAACCGGGCTTGTGCCCGCCATTCTCGATGGCATCGTCGAAGAAATGGACCGGCAGCTCGACATGGATGCCGGCGCCGTCGCCGGTCTTGCCGTCGGCATCGACGGCGCCGCGGTGCCATACCGCCTTCAGCGCATCGATCGCGGCGGCGACGACGCGGCGCGAGGACTGGCCGTCGGTCGCGGCGACGAGGCCGACGCCGCAGGCATCGCCCTCGAACTCGGGGCGGTACATGCCATGCTCGGCGAGGCGGGCATGTTCGGGGGTCAGGTGCGCGTAGGACATGATCGTCATCCTAGTGGGCGGTGGGCGAGCGGAGCTTCGCCTGGTCTTCGGGGTGCTGCTGGATCCAGTCCGCAACGATCTTCTGGATGCGCGCCTGGAACGCGTCCTGCTGGGGGCGCATCGCCGTCATGATCAGGGGCATCATCTCGGCCAGCGTGTCGGGCATTACCTTGCGGAAGCGCACCATCGCCGGATCCTGCATCATCTGGCTGAGGTGCTGCAGGTCTGCCGCGGTGAAATGGCGTGCGTAGATGGCGGCCATCTGATCGATCAGCTGGGGGGTGAACATGGTGTCCATCGATCCCACGAAGTCCTGCATCGCGCCCGCAATCTGGCTTTGCAGCTCGGTCGGAAGCTGATGGTCGGCGAAGGATTGCTGGAGCTGCATCGTCACCGCCTGACCCATGCGCGGCCCGATCGCACGCATCTGCGCCTGGATGTCGGTGGCGCGCATCAGCGCGCGCGCCGCCGCCATCGTCGCCGCGTCGGGCGTGGCTGCCGCAGGCGCGGCGGGTGCTGGCGCGACATCCGCCCAGGCGGGCAAAGCAGCGGCGGCCAGTGCGCCGACCGCGCTGACGAGGAGCAGGCGCCGGATCACGCCGCCACCGTCTCGGCCGGCTTCGCGGCCTTCGCCTTGGCCTTGAGCCAGGCGTGCATCCGCTCGGAGACGTCGCGGCCATCGCGCACGCCCCACACCACCAGGCTGGCGCCGCGGACGATGTCGCCGGCGGCGAACACGCCGGGGAGCGAGGTCTGCATGGTCTTGTGGTCGACCCGCAGCGTCCCCCAGCGCGTCACCGACAGCTCCGGCGTGCCGAACATCTGCGGCAGGTCTTCCGGATCGAAGCCGAGCGCCTGGATGACGAGGTCGGCATCGAGCCGGAAATCGCTGCCCGGATCGGGTTCGGGCGCGCGGCGGCCGGAGGCGTCCGGCGCGCCGAGGCGCATCCGCGAGGCGCGCACGCCCTTCACGCGCTCTTCCGCGTCGAAAGCATCGGGGGCGGAGAGCCAGACGAACTCCACGCCCTCCTCCTCGGCATTGGCGACCTCGCGCTGCGAGCCGGGCATGTTGGCGCGATCGCGGCGATAGAGGCACTTCACCGACTTGGCGCCCTGGCGGATCGCGGTGCGCACGCAGTCCATCGCGGTATCGCCGCCGCCGACGACGACGACATGCTTGCCCTGCGCGTTGAGCGCGCCGCTCTCGAAGTCGGGCACCTGATCGCCGAAGCTCTTGCGGTTGGAGGCGATCAGATAGTCGAGCGCCTTGACCACGCCCGGCGAACCGACGCCCGGCGCCTTGATCGCGCGCGCCTTGTAGACGCCGGTGGCGACCAGCAGCGCATCGTGGCGCTGGCGCAGCTCCGCCATCGTCGCGTCGCGGCCGACCTCGAAGTTCAGGTGGAACTGGATGCCGCTGTCGCGCAGCCGCTCGAAGCGGCGGGTGACCACCTCCTTCTCCAGCTTGAAGCCGGGGATGCCATAGACCAGCAGGCCGCCGGCGCGATCGTGGCGATCATAGACATGCACGTCATAGCCGTGGCCGCGCAGATATTCGGCGGCGGTGAGGCCTGCGGGGCCGGCGCCGATGATGCCGACCGACTGCGCGGAGCGATCGCGCGCCGGCACGATCGGCTCGACCCAGCCTTCCTTCCACGCGGTATCGGTGATGAACTTCTCGATCGAACCGATGGTGACCGCGCCATGGCCCGAAAACTCGATGACGCAATTGCCTTCGCACAGCCGATCCTGCGGGCAGATGCGGCCGCAGATCTCGGGCATGGTCGAGGTCGCGGCGGAGAGCTCATAGGCTTCGCGCAGGCGACCCTCGGCGGTCAGCCGCAGCCAGTCCGGGATGTGATTGTGCAGCGGACAATGGGTCGAGCAATAGGGCACGCCGCATTGCGAACAGCGCCCGGCCTGCTCCTCTGCCTTGGCCGCCAGATAGGCCTGGGTGATTTCGGCGAAGTCCTCGGCGCGGATTTCGGGCGCGCGCTTCTCGGGATAGGCCTGGCCCGTCCCCACGAACTTCAACATCGGATTTTCAGCTGCCATCGCGCCCTCCACTCGGAAGACGCGAAAAGCATAGATTCAGGGGTGAGTCACGAAAGGATTCGGCGATAGGTCAGCATTGCTGACGTGGATATGTCGGAATTTTCGCTCGCTTCGTCCTGATCGACTGTCGATCGATCATGATAAGTCCGTTACGGTCCTATTTATTGATCAGCCAGATCAAGGCGGCGCTGCCGGCGATGATCCGATACCAGGCGAACGGGCCGAAGCCATGCTTGGTGACGATGCCGACGAACGCCTTCACGACCAGGATCGCGACGAGGAAGGAGACGATGAAGCCGATCGCGATCTCCGGCACGCCGACCGCGCCCGGCGTCGCCAGCGTGTGCCGGTTCTTGACCAGTTCCAGCGCCGTCGCGCCGATCATCGTGGGGATGGCGAGGAAGAAGCTGAACTCGGCCGCGGTGCGGCGCTCGACGCCCAGCGACAGCGCGCCCATGATCGTCGCGCCCGAGCGGCTGACGCCGGGCACCATTGCCAGGCACTGGAAGAAGCCGATGCCGATCGTGGTCTTCACCGGGATGTCGGCGACGCCGACGATGGTCTGGCGCTTGGCCAGCCGCTCGATGATCAGGATCGCGATGCCGCCGAGGATCAGGGTGACGCAGACCAGCTCCGGCTTGCTGAGCAGTGCCTCGATCTGCTTGTGCAGGGCGAGGCCGATCACCGCCGCCGGCAGGAAGGCGAGCAGGATGTTGCGCACGAACCGCCACGATGTCGGGCGCCGCTCCAGCAGCCCGCCCAGCACCGCCCAGAAGGTCCGCCAGTAGAGCACCACGATCGCCAGGATCGCGCCGAGCTGGATGACGATGTCGAACACCTGCCACTGGCTGTCGTCATAGCCGAGCAGCGCGCCGGCCAGGATCAGGTGGCCGGTGGAGGAGACCGGCAGAAATTCGGTGAGCCCCTCGACGATGCCGAGGAGAATGGGCTGGATGATCATCATGCGGGCCTGTCTCCCTTATCGCGGCGCACAAGGGAAGATGCCCGCCGGTTAATTCTTGCCCATGAACAAGCGGTGGATGCGGAAAGCGGGGGCGGGCGGGCGCCCGCCGCCGGCCTGCCGCGATCAGGAGGCCTTGCGCTCGGCGCCGAAGCGGCCCAGCCGCCGGTATCGCACCAGCCATGACGGCGCGACCGTGGCGATCGGCGTCGGCCGCACGCCGATCGTGGCGAGGTTGTCGGCGCCCGGCGTCACGACATTGTCCTGCTTCAGCATCCGCCACTGATCCTGGGTGATCGGCGCGCCGGGCAGGAAGCCGAAGCTGGCGATCAGGCCGGACAGCGCATCGGGCAGGGTGATGAAGCGCGGCGTCGCGCCGATCATCGCCGCCGTGCGCCGGATCAGGTCGGCCATGCTGATCACCTCCGGGCCGCCCAGTTCGAAGGTGCGGCCGCCGAAGCGCTCCGGCGACAACGCGGTCTCCGCGATCGCCTTGGCGACATCGGCGACATAGACGGGCTGGAACCGGGTGTCGGGGCTCATGATCGGCACCGCCGGGGCGGACTGGATCATGCCGGCGAAACGGTTCACGAAATCATCTTCGGCGCCGAAGATGATCGACGGGCGGACGATGGTGGCGGCGGGGAAGGCCTCGCGCACCGTCGCCTCGCCCTGGCCCTTGGTGCGGGCATAGGGGATGTCCGATGCCGCGTCGGCGCCGATCGCCGAGACGTGGACCAGCGCCTTCGCGCCCGCCGCGCGGGCCGCTTCGGCGACGTTGCGGGCGCCCTCGACCTGCACCGCCTCGAACTTGCCGGAGAGGATGCCGACGAGGTTCACCACGACATCGCTGCCCTGCACGGCGCGGGCGACGGTGGCGGGCTTGGTGACGTCCGCGGCGATGAACTGGGTCTGGCCGAGGCCGCCGAGCGGCTTCACGAAGAAGGCGCGCTTGGGATCGCGCTCCACGATCCGCACGCGCATGCCGCGTTGCAGCAGGGCCTGCGCGACATAGCGCCCCAGGAACCCGCCGCCGCCGAAGAGCGTCACCAGCTCAACCATCGTCGCACCATCCTCATCTGCGAAATCCGTCGGGTGTCGCTCTGCCTCCGCGGGGGCGGGAAAACAAGCGTTCAACAAAAAGAGTGGAAGAAGGCGTTGACAAGGGAGCGCACCCGCCGCTATCCGCCGCGGCCTACCCCGTGCCCAGATGGCGGAATGGTAGACGCACCAGCTTCAGGTGCTGGCGGTCGCAAGGCCGTGGAGGTTCGAGTCCTCTTCTGGGCACCATTTGTTCTTCCGGGGACGTCCGTGGACGTCCCGGAAATGGCTGATTTCAGCCGTTTCTTGTGCTATAACCGTCCGGTCAAATCCGGGCGGATACGGCACCAATCGGGAACAATGAGGGTATATCCGAGGGTATCCGTTCTCCGTCCTAGCAAGGACGATACCTCGATGAGCACGCTGTTCGCAACGACGGTCGCCAGCGCCAAGCCCAGGGATGCGGATTACAAACTTTCCGACGGCGGTGGCCTTTATCTCCTCGTTCGGCCGAATGGCGCCAAGCTGTGGCGCCTCAACTATCGCTATCTCGAAAAACACCGGACCCTGGCGTTCGGGGCATGGCCCGATGTCGGCCTCGCCGACGCGCGGACGCGCCGGGACGAGGCGCGCCGCCTGATCGCCTCGGGCGTGGACCCCTGCCACCAGCAGAAACTCGATGCCGCGCGAGCGAAGGTCGCGGAGGACGACACGTTCGAGCTCGTCGCCGAGGAATGGGTTGCGAAGAATGCCCGCGAAGGCATGGCCGAGATCACGCTCAGCAAGATCCGCTGGCTGCTCGCCAAGGCCTATCCCAGGATCGGCAACCGGCCCGTCGCCAAGATCACGGCGCAGGAGGTGCTCGCCGTGCTGCGCGCCGTCGAGGCAACCGGCCGCTACGAAAGCGCGCGGCGGATGCGCAGCGTGCTCAGCCGCGTCTTCCGCTACGCCATCGCCACCACCCGCGCCGAGCGGGATCCGGCACGTGACCTCAGGGGCGCGCTCACCGTGCCCAAGGCCAGGCATCTCGCGGCCATCACGACCTCGAAAGGGGCGGGCGATCTCATGCGCGCGATCGAGGCCTATACCGGCCACGCGGTCACGCTGTTCGCGCTGCGCCTGTCAGCCCATCTGTTCGTCCGCCCCGGTGAGCTTCGGCAGGCGGAGTGGAGCGAATTCGATTTCGATCGCTGCCTGTGGGACATCCCGGCCGAGAAGATGAAGATGCGCCGGCCGCACCGCGTCCCGCTCTCGCGTCAGGTCATGAAGCTGTTCGAGCAGCTTCACGACCTGACCGGCACCGGGCGATACTGCTTTCCGTCATTCCGGTCGCCCCGGCGCCCGATGTCGGAGAACACCGTCAACGCAGCCTTGCGGGTTCTCGGTTTCGGCCAGGATCAGATGTCGGCCCACGGCTTTCGCGCGATGGCCGCGACGCTGCTCAACGAATCGGGCAGGTTCAATCCCGATGCGATCGAGCGCCAGCTTGCGCATATGGAGAACAACGCCGTCCGCAGGGCCTATACGCGCGGCGAATATTGGAGCGAGCGTGTCGGCATGATGCAGCATTGGTCCGACGATCTCGATCGCCTGCGTGACGATGTTCGCCCGGGGAAGCCGAGTTTCGGCAGGCCGTATTCCGCCACAGCCTAGGTATCTATCTACAAACGATGGGAGACGATGGTGGCCTCCACCATCGTCTCCCATCGAACCCGCCGCACGATCATGGATTGAGATAAGCGCGAGCTTCTCTCCACATCCTTGATTGGAGTTGCCGGATGGAGGCTTCAGCCTGCCGGCGTGATGGGTCGCATCGGCGGCCAATCCGAATATCCGACCGACCCGCCACCATACCAATATTGCTTCGGCGCCTCGGCCAGCGGCGCCCCATGGCGAAGGCGCTCGATCAGGTCGGGGTTGGCGATGAACGGCCGGCCCATGCTGAACAGGTCCGCATCGCCCTTTTCCAGGACCTGTTCCGCCAGATCGAGCGTATATTGGTTATTGGCGATGTAGGCGCCCGAGAAGCGCCGGCGAAGCGCCGGGAAATCAACGTCGTCCGGAGCCTCGCGCGTCAGCTGCGTCACCCCCTCGATATCATGGATATAAAGAAGTCCGCGTGCGGACAGCGCATCGACATAGGTGCCGAACGTCTCCATGACCGCACTATCGAGCGGTGTCTCGCCCGGCATCGTCGTTGCCGGCGAAAGTCGGATCCCCACCCGGTTGGCGCCCCAGACGCTGACCACCGCGTCGACCACCTCCAGCGGAAAGCGCAGGCGGTTCTCGATGGAGCCACCATAGCGGTCGTCACGTTTGTTGGTGCTGTCGCGGACGAACTGTTCCAGCAGATAATTGTTGGCGGAATGGACCTCGACCCCGTCGAAGCCCGCCGCCTTGGCGTTGGCGGCCGCGCGGCGATAATCCTCGACGATCAGTGGAATCTCGTCGGTCTCCAGCGCACGCGGCGTGACATGGTCCTTCATGCCGTCCTTGGTGAAGGCCTGCCCGACCGGCTTTATCGCGGAAGGCGCGACCGGCAGCGCTCCGTCCTGCAGGTCCGGGTGCGAGATGCGGCCGGTGTGCCAGAGCTGGAGAAAGAAGCTGCCGCCGCGATCGTGGACGGCCTGGACGATTGGTTGCCATGCCTCGACCTGCTGGTCCGTCCAGATGCCGGGCGTCAGCGCATATCCGATCGCCTGCGGCGAGATATTGATCGCCTCGGTCACGATGAGGCCAGCGTCGGCGCGCTGGGCGTAATAGTCGGCAGCGTAGGGAGGCGGAACGCCAGCATCGTCGGAGCGGCTCCGGGTAAGCGGTGCCATGACGATGCGGTTCTTCAACGGCAGGTCGCCGATCGTGACAGGCTGCAGGACGGGGGAGGTGGAGCGGTCAGGCATGATCGAGAATCCCATGGCAAGGGTGGTGGATCCGGACGCTGAACAGACGAGCGGCCTCAATGGTCCGGCCCCCGATTATTCGTCTGTTGCCGGCGGGTTCCCATGCGCATCGGAACAGTACTCGCCTGTCTCGAAGCGCAACCGGCAGTTGGGCCGGCCCGGTCGTCATGGCTTGGGGGGATCTGCCTTTGCCGATGTCCGACATCGGTCCGAGCAGAATTTCACATTGTCCCAGTCCCGCTCCCACTTCTTGCGCCAGGCAAAGGGACGGCCGCAGACGACGCACGTTTTTGTCGGGAGGTGGGGCTTCTTATGGGCCATGCGATCCGAACGCATGAGCGGTCAGGGAAGCGGCGAACAGGCCATCGCCAGGTCGTCGGCGTGCCCGGCCTATCGCCGCATCACCCGATGGTAGGACAGTCAGGATCTAACGCTACCCTGCTCGATGCCGGCACCGGCCTCGGCCGAAACCCCGCGCGCCGGGTTGATCGGCCCTTTCTGCGAACCGATCCACTCGCGCCAGAGCAGCATCAGCCCGGCCATGATCGCCGGCCCCATGACGAGGCCGATCAGGCCCCAGGCCTCGACCCCACCAAGAATGCCGAGCAGCACCCACACGAAGGGCAGGCGCGTCGCTCCCTCGATCAGGACCGGGCGCACGAAATGATCGGCGATGAAGGTCACGGCGAAGCCCAGCACGACGATGACGATCGCGGCGACCGTGCTTCCCGATACCAGCAGGGCGATCCCGGCCGCACAGAAGGCAAGGGCCGCTCCGAAGGGGACCATCGCCAATATGGCGGTCAGCAGCCCGAATAATGTCGGATGGGGGACGCCTGCAACCGCATAGGCGATCCCCATCAGCACGCCTTCGCCAAGTCCCACGAAGACCAGCCCGTTGACCGTGCCCTGGACGGCGCGAATGAGCTGGCGCCCGACACTTTCGCCCGCGGGCCCGAATGCGCGATGGCTCCCGATGCGCAGGCCGTCGACGACATCGCCGACGTCGCGCAGCAGGAACAGCAGGGTCAGCAGCATGAACCCGATCAACACCAGGCGATGAACGGCCTCGCCGGCGATCTTTCGTCCCAGGCCCGCACCGCTGGCTTGCACGGCATGATGGGCGAGCCCGGCCAAGCCGCCGGGCTGGCCAAGCTCGTTCTGCCAGAGCGGCACCAGCTTCGTGCCGAACGGCAGGCTCGACAGGAAGGCGGGGGCGGGGATGCCATTCTGCTGGGTCTGCGACACCCATTGCATCACGGCATGGGTGTCGGCGACGAGCGGCACCACGACGATCAGCAACGGCACCACGAAGGCCAGCAGAATTCCGCAGACCAGCAGCGCCGGCACCGCGCCGCGGCGGTGCTGCGGCCATCGCGTCGACAGACGGACGTAGATCGGCCATAATGCGATCGCGAAAATCGCTGTCCAGCCGAGCGCCGGCAGGAAGTCCTTCAGCGTGATGATGCCGGCGATGAACAGGATCGCTGCGGCCAAGAGGCTCGCGCGGAGCTGCGCGCGCGACATCGCCAGCTTTCCACCCTGTCTATAGGTGCCGGGCTTGGCGATGGGCGCGTCATTCTCTTCCACGATATCGTCCTGCTGCTTTGCCATCGGCACGAGCCGATCAAGTTGCGGATCAGCCATGGCGACAAAGGCGCCACGGCTGAACGAGCGACCGGAACCGCCCACCCACGTGACGGTTCCGTTTCCGTAATGAGCATCGGGTTTTGCGATCGAGATGCCGGCTCCTTTACAACACCGCCGGCGCAACGCGTCGGGATCGCGAGACGGGACAGGCTGCATGCTCAAGGACATTCGCCGTCGCGACAACCGGGTCTCCAAAAACCGTTCCCCATTCCCCCACGCTGCGATTGGACGTGATCAGCATGGCTCACGCCGCAGGCCGTCAGCAAAGCGAAGGCCAGTAAGGACGACATTCCAGAGGCAACGTTATCCGCGATCCGACCGCGACCGCGTCGCAGCGGAGCATCGTCTGCGGTGAGCCAACCGGCGGGAGATGCGGGAGCGTCTGCCAACCAGGCAAAAGCTCGAACCAATGACGAGGAGGCAACCCGCTCCGAACGTCGGCCCATGCGGACCGCGCCCGAAGCGCCGCCGCCGGTTCCGAAGCTGACGATCAGGCAAGCGCGCGCGTCCGATGCGGAGGCGGTGGGGAGACTCCTGTCGACCGTCGGCTTCGAAGGGGACGCGTCTGGCGCGAGAAAGGCGATCGCCTCTGCGAATGCGCGAAAGGAGCCGATACTCGTCGCGGAGCGCGCCGACGTCATAGGTATCCTGGCCTGGACCGTCATCGCCGACGTCCTGGCGGGTGCCGTGGGTCGCATATCCGTCGTCGTTGTGGACGAGCATGACCGTCGCGATGGTGTCGGGAAGGCGCTTTACGAGGCGGTGGTCGAGGAGTTTGGTAAGCGCAAGGTCGGGCTCATCGAGGGCATGAGCGACATCGAGATAAGAAACGCCAACGGCTTCCTTCGCGCGCTGGGTTTGCGCCAGGTCAGTTACCGGTTCGTCGCAAGGATTTGAGCGGAGGCACTTCTCATTCGATCAAACACTCCCATATTCGACATGAGTTCAACAACGCGAAAGGAGGTGGTCGAATGTCTCATTGTCCTATGCCGCTCGACCGGCACATCAAGGGTAGCGACAGCTTCTTCGGAGCGTTCGGCGCCTGAGGTGCCTCTGACGGCAGGCTCGTTGGAGCGAGCCGCACGTCGTCTTTGAGCCGCATGTCGAGCGGCTGACAATGGAAGGGCCGCCCCTTCGGGAGCGGCCCTTTTTGTTATGTGGAATTCAAGCGGGCGCTTTGCCCAGTTCACGGGCGACTGCGTCCGCGCTCACTCCCGCCTTTCCGACGGCCGCCTCCAATTCCGCGCGGCTGACTTCGAACTTCTTGGTCCAATATTCGACCTCGTAATCCTCGTGGATGTTGATCCGCGAAGCGTCCTGCGGGCCGCGGTTCGTCTTGTCGTCTGCCATCGTCCGTCTCCTCTCCCGCTATGAACCACCGAGATTCCAGCGAGTTCATTCGCGGGGCCGTTGTCTGTCGTCCATGACGGGTCGCCGTTCTCCAGCTCGGCTTTCCGTGTAGACTTCCTTGAGGTCTTCGGGCGTCGACTTAATAATTCCTTTTCGTGGTGGAGCTTTCTACCCGCGTCGGTAGACCCGGAGGAACTGGCTGAGATGCCGCTTTACAGACTGCCTTGAAGCGAACCGCCAACCCGCCACCGAGGAGGATAAGGTCAGAGGCCCGGCCGCAATACGACCTTGATGACGCCGTCCTCCTTGTCGCGGAACTTGGCGTACATCTCCGTCGCGTCTTCGAGGCTTGCAGGGTGTGTCACGACGAAGCTCGGGTCGATGTCGCCGGCCTCGATGCGGGCGAGCAGCGGCTTGGTGTATGCTTGAACGTGGGTCTGGCCGGTCTTGATCGTCAGCCCCTTGTTCATCATCGCACCAAGCGGGATCTTGTCGCCCATGCCGACATAGACACCGGGGATCGACACTGTGCCCCCCATGCGGCAACTCATGATTGCCTGGCGCAGGACGTGGACCCGATCGGTCGCGAGCATGGTCGCCGCCTTGATCTTATCGATGATCGCGTCCGCTCCGCCGTGGCCGGAGGCCTCACAGCCGACGGCATCGATGCAGCTGTCGGGGCCGCGCCCCTTGGTGCGCGCCTGAAGCTCGTCATAGACATCGGTTTCGGCGAAATTGATCGTCTCGGCACCGCCCGCTACTGCCATGGCCAGCCGTTCAGGCACCTCGTCGATCGCGATGACCCGACCAGCGCCCAGCATTAGCGCCGAGCGGATAGCGAACTGGCCGACCGGACCACAGCCCCAAACAGCGACCGTATCGCCCGGTTCGATCTGCGCGTTCTCAGCGGCCATGTATCCGGTCGGGAAGATGTCCGACAGGAAAAGCGCCTGCTCGTCGGTGACGTTGTCCGGCACCTTGATGGGCCCGATATCGGCCATGGGCACGCGCAGATACTCCGCCTGACCGCCACAATAGCCACCCAGCATGTGGCTGAAGCCGAACAGTCCCGCAGGCGAGTGACCCATCGCCTTGATCGCCATCTCGGCATTGGGGTTGGTGCGTTCACACGCTGCAAACAGACCCTTCTGGCAGAACCAGCATTCACCGCAGCTAATCGTGAACGGGACGACGACGCGGTCCCCGATCCTGAGGTTGGTGACGTCGGATCCGAGCGCCACGACCTCGCCCATATTCTCATGACCGAGGATATCGCCGGCTTCCATCGTCGGCTGATAGCCATCGAGCAGATGAAGATCGGAGCCACAAATCGCGCATGCGGTCACCTTGATGATCGCGTCGCGCGGATGTTTGATCTCGGGATCGGCCACGGTGTCCACGCGAACATCGCCCTTGCCGTGCCAGCACAGTGCACGCATCGTTCAGTCTCCGATAATGTGCCGGCTCAGCCGACGTTCCGAGGTTTTGCGATCGCGTTCAGTTGGCGCTCATTGCGCCAGCCATCGCCTTCAGATGCTGGAGATGCATCTCAACGACCGGGACGGCCGTGGAGGCGACCTGTTTGAGCGCCGGATCGGTGCCGGTCTTCGCATAGCCCTTGTGCACCGACCAGGCCATCTGGTGGGCCTGAAGCTGCTGCTGGAGATACAGGTCGTCGAAGCTCGCGCGCGGCGCCTGCTTCAACAACTGGATCTTCGACATGTTCGCCGTGGACAAGATCGACGACGGCGGCGCAATCTTGCGGTCGGCGTTGTTGAGCGCCGCCATGAGCGACTTGCTGGTCTGCATATGGTCGGTGATCATCTGCTTGGCGAACGCCTTCACGTCCGCGCGCTTGCTGCGCATCTCGGCAAGCTTGCTCGACTGGATCTCGTAATTGTCGCCGTCGGCAGCGAGCTTCACATAGTCGGCTGCAGACGTGCTCGTCATCGGGGACGCGCCGACGTCTGCTGCAGTCATTGATCCCGTCATCGAGGTGGGATCCTGGGCGGAGACGGGGGCGGCAAAGGCGAGAAGCGCGAAGGCCGAAGCCAGAAGAATGGGTTGTTTCATACGTGATCCGATCCGGACAGTGTGTCGTACGCCACCGACGGACCCGCTCAGCTTCAAGCAAGCCCGTTGCGGTTTGATGTTCAGACGCGCGTGGTATCCCGCGCATAGAGCGCGCGTTCGCCCTGGACCTGCGATGCATCATAGGCGGGTGCCTCCGCATCGAAGCCGTTCCAGCCGGAGCTGCGATAGGCCTGGCCACGCGACGCCGCATCGACCGAGCCATTCTGGTCGAGAATTGCCTCGATCGCGGCACGGCGGTCTTCTGGCGCACGAACGCTCACCAGCGTCCCGCCGCGGCGAACCCCCTCGGAATAGACATGCGCGTCCTCGTCGCTGTGCCCGGCATTCTTGAGCGCGCCGACGATGCCGCCTGTCGCGGCACCTCCGACAGCACCGATGCCGGCACCAGCTGCCGTGGCAGCAAGCCAGCCTGCGGCAACGATCGGGCCGAGGCCCGGGATGGCGAGAAGGCCGAGGCCGGCGAGCAGCCCGCCAGCACCGCCGAGCACCGCACCAGTCGATGTGCCCCGGGTTACGTCGCCATGGTCGTTGACGCCGTCGCGGGTGTCGACCCCATCATTGGCGCGCTCCGCGTGGGTGCCATCGGCATTGTTGGCGATGACGCTGATATCGTCGTGCGCCGTCCCGGCTGTCTCCAGCGAGCGGACGGCAGAAGTGGCGTCGGTATAGCTGTCGAACAGCCGCGTGATTGTCTGGGTCATAACTGTCTCTCTAAAAGGGCTGTTCAGCGCGTCATGACGTCGCCATTGTAATCGAGCGCGACAGTGACGGGTTTTCCGTTTTTCATCGCCTTGCCCTGCCAGACTCCATTCTCGTCTTTGGCGAGCTTGTCGACCTTGCTATACCCGGCCTTGGCGATACGGCTCTGCGCCTGGGATTGCGTGAAGGAGTTACGCCCCTGCACCGCGTTGCTCGTTGCTCGGGGTGACGGATCAGTCACCGCCGGATTGTGAGGGCTGGCCATCTGCGCGGACGCGACCGTGGGAAGCGCAGTCACCATGGCAACTGCAATCAAAATACGCTGCATAATCCGCTCCATTTTATATTCTAAGTGTACGACGCATGTAATCATGCCAATCGTGTTTAAACATTAGTCAATCGCCGATGTTTAGTGCTCGATTACGGACATTATATGATGTCTTCCGGCCCTTATGGCCGGGGACCTTGCGCGTGATTGGCAGTTCTGATGGTAGCCTGAACGGACCCGGCCGGCTTGCGCCGGCCGGGCTTCGTCAGAGGTCTTCCGCCATTTTGATCGCTTCGCCAATATCCTTCGCGGCGCCCATATCTTCGCCCGAGATCAACCCGGCACCGGGACCTGCGCCCAGATCAACGCCGGTTTCAGGATCGGTCGAACGATCAGATGCGGTGCGAAGAGCGAGCTTCGTCGCGACGGCCTCATCGGCGGCCGAGAGTTTCACGGACGCTGTTCCGTCACCATCGTCGATCGGCATCGTCTTTTCGAGATCGTCGATCCGATCCCACTGCGCGCCGCTATTCCACGGCCCCTCGACATCACCCTCGCCCTGCGAGGAGTTGACGTAAAGGTTGGCATAGGCCGCGATCCCGGGGAGCTTGCCGCTCGGAAAATTGTCCTCGATCGCGTAGAGCGCTTTCTCGAACGACTTCTGATGCGCGATCTCACGCGTCATCAGAAAGCCAAGCGCCTCCTTGACGCCGGGATCATCAGTGATATTGATCAGCCGCTCGTAGACGACCTTGGCGCGGCTCTCCGCAGCGATGTTCGATCGCAGATCGCAGGTCGGGTCACCCCGGCTATCGATATAGGCCGCGGTCCAAGGGACACCGGCGGAATCGGTCAGCGATGGACCGCCGCCAAACAGCAGCGCTTCCTTGGCGCTCGAGCTGCTCGCGCCGATCATGTTGTAAAGTTCGGCCTCTTCGAGCGCACCCTCGGCGAGCTGTGCCTTCACGCCCTTGTTGAGCATGGCGACGATCGAACCGATCACCTCGAGGTGGCTCAACTCCTCGGTCGCGATGTCCAGCAGGAGGTCTTTGCGACCAGGATCGATCTCGCCGAGCCCCTGCGTGAAATAGCGCATCGCTGCCGCAAGTTCGCCATCCGCGCCGCCGAATTGCTCGAGCATCATGCAGGCGAGACGCGGGTTCGGCTCGGCGACCCGCACAGTATATTGCAGGCGCTTGTTGTGCATGAACATGCATGTTTCCTTGTTTTAGGATTATGCGTTCAGCGAATGCGGCGACGATACGTTCCTATTGCGAACGAAGAATCAGAAATTAAGTTCGGATTTATCGCAAAAAGTGCATTTAATGATCTACATTAGTACCAACGCTAACAAATTTCCATATTCTATGTACTGTGGAGAAGTGTCGTTCGGCGCAGGCAAATCCATAAAAGCTCGAAATAGTACCTATCTCGAGCGGCATTCGTGTGACCGGACGCTCGGATCGACAAAGCGCCAGTCCAAGAAAGCCGTCGAAAGACGATCCCCTTCGATACCCATTTGTTGGAGCGATTAACATGTCCGAAGTCCCAAAGCAGGATGATCCTCATAAGATCGAAAAGATGACGGGCTCCAAGGAAGGTGGAACGGACATGCCGCCAAACAATGAAGACGGCGCGGGAGAGGGTGGTGAGGATGAGGGGGGCGTAGTTACCGAAGGTAACGAGGAAGGCGTGCACGAAGATCAAAAACCCGCAAAAAATTGATACGGCGTCCTTTTCCCGGCGTGTGATCGCCGGGCCGATGATCTCGGCCCGGTACGCCTGGTCTCGGCCGGTGATGTTAGGTCGCAAAGGGCGGCGATCGGTCCGGCGTAAAACCGATCGGCTTATCGGCGGCATCCTTTCGGTGACTCAGGCATTGTGCAGTGCAGTATCGATCTGCGGTGGTCATTCGACTTCATGACGCGCCGATAGCGAGGCTTCACTTGCTACAGATTCCCCTGATCGTCGGCAGGTACTTCGTCGTTAGGACCATAATAGAGCCTGGCGCATTCACTGCGCAGGCAGCCGCCTTCTATCTCAAGGTCGTCACGATAGGCGGACCGCACGAAGCCGAGCGTGTCAACGTGGTGAGCCTCGAAATACATCCGATGAACGTCTTCACGCTCGGCCCCGTAGACGACGCGCCCGACTTTCGACCAGACCGAGGCCATGGTGCACATGCCACAGGGTTGGAGCGTCGAGTAGAGCGTTGCTCCGCGCAATTCCATGTCGCCATGGGCAGCGCCGGCCTTGCGGATCGCCATCATCTCCGCATGTGCCGTCGCATCGTTCAGCGGCTCGGTCTGGTTTCGCTCCGCGGCGAATACCTTCCCATCGAGTATGATGACGCAGCCGATTGGGGACTTCGCGGGGTCCGATCCATCCTGGGTGGCCGTCTGGATGGCGAGCCGCATCCACTTCTCGTCGAGATGCGCGCCCATCAAGCGTGCTCCGTGCCGAGAGCGAAGCGCCGACAATGTTCGAGATACTCCGTCTCGTGCGCGCCCGCGAGATCGATGATGCTCCGCCAGAGCCAGGATGGCGCATCGAGGTCGCCCTCCTGTCCCGACACCAGTTGTTGCCGCCAGGTCAGGCGCTGGTCCGGTGTCAGCTGGCGCGCGTGGGCGATCCCGACAACGTAGGCAAGGTAGGTCGCCGCCTCGATCGCTTCCTTCCGGGAGAACTGGTCGACCTCGATCTTGAGGTCTTGTGGGGCAAGCTCGCGGAGCACGACGGGCCTTCCAAGCAGCTTCGCCGCAATCATCCGCTCACCAAGATTGGGCGAGAGCGCACAGGCGCCCGCCACGACGCGCTCCGCCGGATCTTCCGGCATCACGGTCTTCTTTCCGACGTCTCGTCGCGCGGCCATGAGTTCGGAGACCAGACGATTGCGATCTTCCGGTGCGAGGCGTGACCGCTCCAGCCGTCACCATGACCTAGGGCTAAGGTCCTTTCTTCTTCGGGGAGGAGGAATGCGTCGCCCGGACGCGCCCTGACCCTGTAGGTATCAATCCCGGCGTTACGATGCTGGCGTGACGGATAATGCCCGCTGAAAAACTGCCGCTGACGGTAGAGCCTAGCATGGCGGTACCAGCCCACCACCGTCCGCGATCATGTGCCTCCGCTCGGCGCGGTCCAGACGATATCGACATCGTCCAGAAAGCCCACGTTCGTATCCGCACCGAGGCGTTCGAGCACGATCTGGCGGTCGCTTCCGCCCTTATCCTCGCGGCCTATGAATATTATCACCGTGGTGCGCTCGCTTCGGCCGACCGGGCCTTCACCCCGAACCGGCGATAGAGCCATGGCATCGACAGCATGAAGCCGAGCTCCGACATCTGCCCTATCGCAAGCGTTCCACCGACATTGGCAATGCCGGTCGCACCGATGAAAGGTGATGCATAGGCATAATACATGGCGAGCGGGATCGAGATGAGTGTCGCGCAGACGATGAAGATGCAGAACGATCGTTGCCGCAACAGCGCAAACGCCTCGACACAGAAGATCTCCCGAGCCAGGCTACCGCTGCGCGGCGCATCGGCGGCGACGTCGGGCAGCGTGCAGCTGTAAAGGCCAAGTACCAGCGACGCGATCGCGGCAATGGTGAAGACCTGCGGGCTGGCTGAGAGTCCCGCCCGGCCGATGCCGAGTCCTGCGACAATCCAGCCGATCGTGCCGAACGCGCGGACCAGTGGAAAACGATCGACGCGTCCGCCAAAGCTCTTCAGCGCGATCGTGTTGGCGAGCCCTACGGTCGGCATGTACAGGATCATATAGCCGAGCAGGAGCCAGACGAAGCTGCCGCCGGCGGCAGGGGTTATCAGACGCGGCAATGCCAACAGGATCGCTGCGCCGACGAGATGTAGCACGACGAGGAGCATGCGCGGGTTGAGGTAGCGTGCTGCCGCCATGCCGAGCAGGAGTGAGCCGGCGATCGACGCGATCGGGCCGACCGAGAAGGCGTTTCCGATTTGCGCGCCCAGACCGCGGGTTTGTAGCACTAGCATTACAGTTGCATATCAAGCGGAACTCTGAATCAATAGGTCTCCATGGTAAGGAGGCCGTGGATGACGGGTGCATCGATAGAAGCGACACTGGAGTTGTGGGCGTCCTCGCTGCGGGACGTGAAGAGCCGTATGCGCGGGTTGTTCACGCAGGAGCGCGTTGCGGCGTCTGCGAACCTGTTTCTGGACGGCTTGCTGAGTGACGAGCGCCGCAAGACGGGTTGGATGCGCGCCGAGGCTGCAGGGGATCCGGGGCCTTGGCGGCAACAGGCTATTTTGGGCCGCGGGCGATGGGAGGCAGACGAGCTTCGCGACATCGTACGAGACTATGTTGTTGAGAGCCTTGCGACCGACGAGGCAGTCCTGGTCATCGACGAGACCGGTTTCCTCAAGCAAGGCAAGGCTTCCTGTGGCGTTGCGCGTCAATATACCGGATCGGCTGGCAAGATCACGAACTGCCAGATCGGTGTATTCGTGGCCTATGTATCGGCTCGCGGGCACGCGTTTATCGATCGCGCTTTGTATCTTCCAAAGAGCTGGACGGGTGATCCCGCACGACTTGCCGCAACCCATGTCCCTGAAGCGTTAGCCTTCGCCACCAAGCCGGCTTTGGCTGTTCAGATGATACAGCGGGCTTTGGCGGCCAAGGTCCCATTTTCATGGGTCGCGGCGGACGCCGTATATGGGGTCGGTGACGTCGAGCAGGCCCTGCGTCGAGCCTGCAAGGGCTACGTTCTCGGCGTGAAGTCGGATCACTATTTTGGCTCTTGGGGCGACAAGCCCCCGGTCGCAGGCAAGGCGGAGGAGATCGCACAAGACCTCGATGCAGACGCATGGAAACGCCTGTCCGCTGGTGAGGGCACAAAGGGCGCCCGTCTTCATGACTGGGCATATTGCGAGCTCGCCGATCTCGATGCCGATGAATATGACGAGACGAAATCAGGCGTGTGGACCCGGGGCCTGCTGATCCGCCGTAACATCAGCGACGGTGACCTGGCCTACTTCACGACCTGGTGCCCGGCCGGCACCAACATCCAGACACTCGTCGCTGTCGAAGGCCGTCGTTGGGCGATTGAAGATAGCTTCGAGACCACCAAAAACGAACTCGGCCTCGATCATAACGAAAGCCGTTCGTGGCATGGCTGGCATCGCCACGTCTCTCTGGTCATGCTCGCCTTCGCCATGATGGCGGTGATCCGATACCGCGCCAATGCCGTGACGCCCCCAAAAAGATCGAGGACGCGGACCGTCAGGATCTGATCCGCTGGTCGATCCAGGAAGTTCGGCGGATCGCCAACAAGCTCGCTCAGCGCCGCATACGGCCCGCGTACATCATCGCCTGGTCATGCTGGCGACGCGCGCACCAAGCCGCTGCCAGACGAGCTCATCTCAAAACTAGAATGCAACTGTAATGCTAGAGGAGGTCAGATCAATAACGGCGCTGCTATCAGATCCTTGGCGGACTGAGGGCCATGAGGAAGGGACGATCATTGCCCGCGGTGGCATCGTCGACTTCCGACATGCGGCATTATAATCGCGGGCGCTCGATCGCCCGCGGATCAGAGCGCTGCGCGTGGCCAGCCATCGGCGGTCCAGCTGATCTGCGAGATGCGCAGCGTCGGAGCGCCATCGTGCTCCTTATCGTAGGCGTGATAGACGATGTAATCCTTGCCGCCGTCCGAAAGATAGGCGGAATGGCCGGGACCGCGGAAGCGCTGCTTTTCCTGCAGGTCGGCCTTCAGGATGACGGTCCCTTGGCCATCGAGCATGCGACTGCCATCTTCGCCCAGATAAGGCCCGCGAATATCCTTCGAGCGGCCGACCACGGTATAATAAGTGCTGTTCACGCCCTTGCAGCAATAGTCGTAGGAGGCGAGCAAATAATACCAGCCACCATGGCTGAACAAATAGGGCGCTTCGATCGGCGCGGCCGCGCCGGCCGGGGCCAGCCGCTTGGCCAGCGAGATCGGCCTCTCGTTCGGATCGAGCAGTTTCCCGGTTTTCGGATTCAGCGCGAACAGCTTGATCCCGCTCCAGAAACTGCCGAGCGACAGCCAGTGCTTGCCGTCGCGATCGATGAAGTGATTGGGATCGATCGCATTGAAGTCGCTTTGCGCGGTCGACATCACGACCAGCCCTTGGTCGGTCCAGTGATAATCGGAGGACTGGGGATCGAGCGTCGGGCTGGTAAACAGCCCGATCGCCGAGCGATTGCTGCCGAAGGTCGAAAGCGCATAATAGAGATAATATTGACCGTTGAAAAAATGGACGTCGGGCGCCCAATATTCCTCGGTGCCGGGGATCGCCTTCGCGCCCCAGTCCGGGATGCCCGCGAACAGGCCGCCCTGCGCGGTCCAGTGGATCAGATCAGTCGATGTACGCGACAGAATATGGCGGCCGGTCGCCTTGTCGGTGCCGGTGCCGTAGACGTAGAATTTATCGCCCTGCTTGATCATGACGGGATCATGGGTGGGCACAAGATCGCCGACCATCGCTGCATTGATCGAAGCATTGGCCGACGAGGGCGGGGCCGGTGCTGCCGCCATCCCGAAGACGGCGAAGGAGGCGGCGAGGGCGGACCTGGTGAAACGACGCATCGAACGGCTCCCGATCAGAATTTAAAGCGCGCGCCGAACTCGAAGGTTCGGTCGTACATGCGGGTGTCGCGCGGGGTGTTGGAGGCAAGGCCGGTGGTCTGGCTCACACCGACGAAGCGATCATGATAAGTGCGATCAAGCAGGTTGGTGGCATCGAAGGTCAGGGTCAGCCATGGGATCGGCGAGTAGCTGCCGGAAAAATCCAGTTGCTGAACCGGGCTCACCCGGATCGTGCCGCCCTGTGAGCCGCCGGAGGTGTAGCTGTCGATGAAATTCGAGCGCCAATTATAGGCAAGCCGGGCCGAAATGCCGTATTTCTCGTAGATCAGAATCGCGTTGTAGGAATATTTGGAGACGTTGACGAGCCGCTCCTGCGCACCGGTATTGGGATCGGCCGTTGTGCCGATCAGGAAGGTGCCGTTGATCTGGGCACCCAAGCCGGAGAGTGCCCCGGGAAGGAAATCGAAGAATTGCTGATAGGCGGCTTCCGCGCCGTAGAGCTTGCCGTCGCCGGTGTTGCGGGGGCGGCTGACCAGATAGGTAGCGGGATCCCCGTTGCCGTCGACGCCATAGACCTCCGGAGCAGAGTAGGTCTGAATATAGCCCTTCAGCTTATGATAGAAGCCGGCGACGGTGACCGATGAGGTCCGGTTGAAATAATATTCCAGCGACGCATCGAAGGCTTGCGACTTGATCGGGGTGAGCATCGGATTGCCGCCACCGCCGGTGCCGTAATAGCTGTCGCCACCGGTCGCGCCGTTCGGGGTGTAAGTCACCAGCGGATTGAGCGCGGAGAATTCCGGGCGCGTGATCGTCTTGCCATAAGCGAGCCGTGCCTGGAGCTTATCGGTCAGCTTGGCGCGCAGGGTCGCGCTGGGCAGCCAGTCTAGATAATTCTCACGGGCGTTCACCCCGTCGCCGTTGAGTTGCTCGACCGTATTGACGACGCGGACACCCGCGATGCCATCGATCGGGATCGAGCCAGCATCGAGATGATAACCAACCTGTGCGTAGGCCGCATAGGTCTTCTCCTTATCGAAGAAAGCCAGGGTCGGATCGAACGCACGTGCGCCGGTGTAGCCGAATATCTGGCGGATCGTGTCGGTGTTATCGAGCAGGAAATCAGTGTCGCTGAGCGCGAACTGATCAATGCCTAGCTTGCCGTCGACGAGGCCGCCGGGTGACAACGAAGCGAGGCCCGGAATGCTGGTCAATTGCGTGCCATCGGGATCGGGATTGGCCTGGCCGATCGAGGCGGTGGCCTGCGAGTTCGCCTTGCGATTGGTGTAGCGGGCGCCAAGCTTGAAGTTCTGCAGGAAGCCGCCTTCGAAATCATGCTGCAGATCGGCGCGATAGGCATATTGCTTACTGGTCGCGAGGCTGTGATTGTCGAACAGCGTGCGGATGTAGAAGTTGGACGGATCAGTGATGTCCACGCCGCTGATCGCCACGTTGGGTGTGCCGTTATTGTCGAAATCATAGGTGACGGACGGTGCGTTGAACGAGGTATCGAGAATAGCGTTGCGATCGACGATCTTGCTGTAATTATAGACGAACTCGCCGGTCAGCGTGGTTTGGTCATCAATGTGCCACTTGCCGCCGAGGTCACCCTGATATGTCTGCGTCTTGTTTTGATAAGCCTGCTTGCTGGTCAGCGTATAATCGTTGAGCGTCGTCGCGCCCTGCGCAAGCGACGGGCTGTCGGACCGCGGGGTGATGGAGACGACATTGCCGGCCTTCGGTAGACCGATGAAGAAATTGACGCCGTAGCGCTCCTTATATTGGGTGTAGGTACCGTCGGCGTAGAATTCTAGCTTGTCGGAAGGGCGCCACTGGGCGGACGCGTTGAGGCCGATCCGGCGGCGATTGCCATCCGTGTATGTGCCGCCAACGGTATCGGGCGTCGCGACCGGCGTGCCGCTCGCATCGAAATCGAAGGCAACCTGATCCTCATATCTGCGCTTGTTGTAAGACGCGCCGATCAACAGTCCGAGTTCGCCGATGCCGGTGTCCCACCGGTCCGAGACCAGGCCGCCGCCGAGATAGCTCCACTTCTTCGCCTGATCCGAATAGACGGCGCGGCCGTCGCCGGCGATCGTGAAGCCCTTGAAATCGAATGGGCGATGCAGGCGAATGTCGATCACGCCGGCAACGCCGCCCTCGATGATGTCCGGCGTGCTGGTCTTGTAGACATCGACGCCGGCGAGCAACTCGGCCGGAATGTCCTGCAGCGCGACGCCGCGGCCGGTGCCGGTAAAGGCCTCGCGGCCGTTGAGCAGCGTCGCGGCGTTGGGCAGGCCGCGGATGTCGACGCCGGTGGTCTCGCCATTGCCACGGATCACCTGCACGCCGGTGACACGCTGGAGTGCGTCGGCCACGGTATTGTCCGGCAACTTGCCGATATCCTCGGCCACGATCGAGTCGACGATCTGCGGCGCGTTGCGCTTGATCGACTGTGCGCTCGACAGGCTGGCGCGGACGCCGGTGACGATGATTTCCTGGCTCGCAGCACCCGGATCGACGGTGGCGGCGGAGGCGGCTGTGCCAGAACCGTCGGTCTGAATGGACTGATCCTGCGCAAAGGCGGGCCCGACGATCATGCCGAGCGCGAGTGCCGAACATGCGGACAACAGCGTATGACGAACGGAAGCCATTCCATCCCCTCCCTATAATTCGCACCGCTATCTGCGGCATCGATGTGATTTACTCAGACAATTCCTATCGAACCCGGATGGTGCTGGCAAGAGCTTTGCCAAGCAGCATCTTGGGATGGAGAAATAAGCGTATAATCAATGTGAGAAGCCGGGTCGGATTCGCCTGGGATCCTCCGGTTTCCAGCTGAACGGCAAGCTGTCGCGTCGACCGAGTAGTCCGGGTCGGCTCGCATGACCGGACAGTCTGCGTGAACGCAGTATTATGGAACGGATGACGTGGCTGATGCTATTTCAAAGCGAATCAGTTCTTCTTTGAAATGATTGCTGCGCTGCAGCGAGGTCGACGGCGCGTCTGGTAGGCTCGGCTTCGTTCGTCCGTCGGCAATGGCCGTCCACAATGGCCAGTCAAGACGATGGCCAGTCAATCGGAGAGCAGATAGAGGCCTGCGCCATGTGCGGGGAGCGTCCGGGACATACGCCCGGCGCAGCGGCCCAGTGAGCGCCCTTCCCAGAGGTCGCGCACGTCGGCCGACTCACAAAAGCCCAGATCGCGAAGATTGATACCCACGTCCTTCGGCTGGTCCGTGGTGTTGAAGAGCGCAAGGTAACGACCACGGCCGGCCTGCGGCCGAGCGGACCAGATGCGCGCGCCGTCCTCGACGAAGTGCGGGCGATTGTCCGTGCTGGTCTGGCTGACCGCAAGGACGTCGCGATGGGTGAGCAGGGCGAGTGTGTCGGCGTCCAGATCGCGCAGATCACCGCCCATGATCAGCGGTGAGCGGGCGATCGACCACAGCGTCATCAGCGTCCGTTGCTCGTCGGGCGTGAAGCGACTGTCGCGCTGGCCGAGCGCAAGTCGCCCGAGCGGGAGCATGTCGGCATCAGGCCACGCGCCCAAGCCGCGATACGGCGTCCAGTTTTCGAGGCGGACGAATTGTGCCTCCAGCATTGGCCATTCGTCCCAGAAATCGTCCGCGATCCGCCACATCTGGGCAAAGCGGCGGACATGATCGCCGCGGATCACGGGGGTTTCGCCGGGTGACAGGCTGAGCAGGATGGGGCGTCGCGTTGCGACGATGGCGCGGTGCGCGGCCTCGATCTCCGGCACATGCGCGTCATAGGGGCGGCTCATGTCGTCCATCTTCACGAAATCGACGCCCCAATCGGCATAGAGCTGGAAGACGCTGTCATAATAAGCCTGCGCGCCCGGCTTCGTCATGTCGACGCCGTACATGTCGGGATTCCACGAGCAGATGCTGTCGCGATCGGCGATGTCGGCGGCGCGGTGCTCGGTACCCAGGATGGGCTGGTTGCGATCGACCGCGAGGCGGGGAATGCCGCGCATCAGGTGGATGCCGAATTTCAGGCCCAGCGCATGGATTTCCGCAGCCAGCGGCGCGAAACCGCGGCCACCCGCGCTCGATGGAAAACGGTTCGGGGCGGGGAGGAGCCGGCCATGGCCGTCGATCGTAGGCACCGGATTTGCGGCATAGGCGTAGCCGGATGCGCCGGGCTCATACCATTGGATGTCGATCGTGAAGATCTCGTAGCCGAAGGGCAGTAGCGTTTGGGCCATGATCTGAGCGGTCTCGCGGGCCTGCGCCTCGTTGATCGTGGTCGCGAAACTGTTCCAGCTGTTCCAGCCCATCGGCGGGCGCGGCGCAAGGCGCGCCCCGGGCGCCGCCGCCGCGCCGCTCAACGATGCGGCGGTGAGGCCTGCCATCCCGCCTGCCAACACCATGCGTCGATTACTGTCCATTACGATTGCCCTGTCCTCGGTCGTGGTCTCGAGCGTTCCGGCCGGTGAGAAAACCGTTCGAGCCTTGCATGTCGAGCAAGGCGACGTGTGCCAGCTTGATCACCGCGCAGCGCGCGAGATTTGCATCGCGTCGCCAGGCGCCTCTCGTGAAGCCTACAATTGTTGGGCAAATGAAAGGGTCCTAAAGAGGCTGGCGCTATGCTGGTGAGGCCGATGACGGTGGCCGGTGCCAAGATCGCGCGCGGCCGCTCCCTGCCGCCCATGGCCACCGATCGACCTGGAGCGACACCGATGTGTGAGCGGTTCGATCTTTGACGAGCGCCATGTCCTCTCGTTTTTGCTCTCTCGCCACTTATCGACTCGCGTCGAGTACTGTCCAGATCATGACGGCCGCTTGATTGTGATAAATTCCGGCTGTAGCTGTTATGTCTGACAAAAAAGAAGGGGAGGACGATGCCAAGTCTCGCGCGATCGCTCAGACATGTAGTGTGCGCTCTGATGATCGGAGCCGCGATGCCGGCGACGCTGAACGCGCAGGCGGGAGCGGCCGAACTGACCCTCCATGCGGACCAAGTCGGCCCCCGCTACGATCGACAGATTTTCGGGCAATTCGCCGAACATCTCGGCCATGGCATCTACGGTGGCATATGGGTCGGCAAGGGCTCGCCCATTCCCAACATCGACGGCTATCGCAAGGACGTGATCGAGGCGTTGCGCGAGATTAAGGTGCCGGTCGTGCGCTGGCCGGGCGGCTGCTTCGCCGACGAATATCACTGGCGCGACGGCATCGGGCCGGCGAAGGCCCGCAAGGTCAGCATCAACACGCACTGGGGCGGCGTGACCGAACCCAACAGCTTCGGGACCCATGAATATATGGGCTTCATGGCGTTGCTCGGCGCAGAGCCCTATGTCGCCGGCAATGTCGGCGACGCCAGCCCGGCCGAGATGGCGGAGTGGGTGGAGTATATGACTTCGCCGAGCGGCTCGACGCTGGCTAGGGAACGCGCCGCCAACGGCCACCCGGCAGCGTGGAAACTGCCTTATTTCGGTATCGGCAACGAGCTGTGGGGCTGCGGCGGCAACATGCGGCCCGACTATGCCGCCGATCTGACGCGGCGCTATGCGACCTTCGTGAAAGCGCCTGCCGACCAGAAGATCATGAAGATCGCCAGCGGCCCCAATATCGACGATTATCACTGGACCGAGGTGATGATGCGGGAGGCCGGCACGCAGATCGACGGTCTTTCGCTGCATTATTACACCTTCCCCGGCAAATGGGAGGACAAGGGCTCGGCCACCCAGTTTGACGAGCATCATTGGGCCTCGACGCTCGCCAACACCTGGAAGATGGACGAGTTGCTCACCAGGCATGGCGAGATCATGGACAAATATGATCCCGCCAAGCGCGTGTGGCTGGTGGTCGACGAGTGGGGCACCTGGTACGATGTGGAGCCCGGCACCCATCCGGGCTTCCTCTACCAGCAGAACACGCTGCGCGACGCGCTGGTCGCGGCGATCAACCTCAACATCTTTGCCAAGCACGCCGATCGCGTGAAGATGACGTCGATCGCGCAGATGGTGAACGTATTGCAGGCGATGCTGCTGACCGACGGGCCGAAGATGGTCCGCACCCCGACCTATTGGGTGTTCGATCTTTACAAGCCCTGGCAGGACGCGACGGTGATCCCGATTGACCTCCATTCGCCCTGGTACGACAAGGATGAGTTCGCGATCCCTGCGGTCAGCGCGTCAGCGGTGAAGGATGTCGCAGGACAGGTTCATGTCGCGCTGGCCAATGCCAATCCGAACCGCCCGATGACGGTGAGCGTCAAGATTGCCGGCGTCGGGGCGACGACGGCGAACGGCCAGATCATTACCGCGCCCGACATGCACGCCTTGAACAGCTTCGATCGGCCGGACACCGTGCGACCGCAGCCGTTCGATGGGGCGCAGCTGGCCGGCGATACGCTGACCGTCACGCTGCCGGCGAAATCGGTGGTGGTGCTGGGGCTGAAGTGAGCAGGGGCTCTTCCGAACCGCCTGCCGCTTGAAACCCGCTTCTTACTAAAACCCTCCCCTCGAGGATGAGGGTTTTAGCAAGGGTGCTCGCCTCAGAACGCCTTGAGCTCTACCAGCCGCACCGCGCCCTGCGCCGGCCGTTTCACCAGCAGGCGCAGGCGGCGGCCCGTCGTCGCCGGCCACTCGATACGGGTGACGCCGTTCGCCACCGCGGCTGGAAGCGTGGCGGCCGGTACATCTGTCCAGCCCCGCCTGGTCTCGATCTGCAGCCGGTAGGCAGACGGCACCGCGAACGCCTGGCCCTCCACGTAGAAGGCGAGTTCGGCCCTATGGAGGCGGGTCGGTGCGCCGAAGTCGACGGCGAACCAGTCCCAGTCGTGCGCCGAGCCTGTCGTCGGCCAGCCATTGGGAGTTTCGGGGAAGAACCAGACGCGGCCGTCCAGCGCGCCGTGCAGCGCCTCCGGCTCCGCATTCACCGAGGCCGACCCGCTGGGATAGGCGGATCGCACCACATTGACGGCGAGGTCGATCGGTCGCGCGATCGGCGGCGGTGCCTTGCGGGCCAGCGGCACGACGATGCGTTCCGGCCGTGCCGTGTGGGCGACGGGCACATTGTCGACGAGCAGGCTGAGCCCGGCGCCATGGCCGTAACGGGTGCCGTCGGCATCCCACAGGATGGTCACCAGATGCCCGTGATAAGGCAGGTCCTGCAGCGCGAACCAGCGCAGATATTCAGGATCGGCCGGATCGGCCGGGATCAGCGGCGCGACCTCCAGATTGTCGTCAGCGCGGGGGCGGAGCCCTGCCAGGCCGGTCACGACGAGATCATCGAAGCCCGAGTGGAAGTAATGATGGCTGCGGGCCAGGCCGACGATCGGCCGGCCGCTGTCCGCGTCGTAATCCTCCTGCAGGTCGGGATGGTCGCCCAGCATATGCTGCGCGGCATATTGGCGGAGCAAGCGCACATAGTCCGAGCGGGTGACGATCGATTGAGCAGGCCCTTCGATCAGGTTTGCCATGCCGGTGAGGGCCTGCGTCGTCTGAAAGGGCCAGGCCGGGCCGTTCCACTGGCATTCGCGCGCGCCCGTCGCCGCGTCGTAGCGATATTGTCGCATATAATAAGGGTAGGAGGGTTCAGCAGTGCGCAAACCCTTGGCACCGCCCAGTTCGGTCGGGGCGAGGGAATGCCGCCAGGCGGCCGCATAGCGCTGATCGCCGGTTACCATGTCGACCGTCCAGGGCAGATAGCCGACCAGTTCGCGGCCCCGGATCGGCTGCCATGCCCGCACGAAGTCGGTCGATTTCTGATAGCGATCGACGAAATGATCGAGCGTCGGGCTCCACAGGTCGGCCTCGACATGGGCTTTCAGATCGACGGCGCGTGCGTCGTAATCGGTAGCGGTAGCGGTGTCGCCGGTCAGCGCGGCGATCCGGGAGATCGCGAGGGCATTGTCGAACATGTAGGCGTTGATCGACGGGCGGAAGGCATCGCCGCCGCGGAAGCCGTCCTTGCCGCCCGACGCGTCGATCGACGAGATCGTATATTCGGTCGCATCGAGCAGCGGCTCGATCCAATAAAGCCCGCGATCGAAGTCGAAATGATCGTCCCACAGATTGTAGACGTGGCGCATCGCATCGAGATGGCGGGTCGCCCCCATAGCGTCTCCATCAGCGAGATACCGGCCCCACACCGCGCCGGCGATGCCCTCGCTGAAATGCCGGTCGTTGCCGCCGCCTTCATAGAGGAAATTCACATAGTCGTCGGTATAGCGCCGGTCGCGCAGCCATCGGCCTTCGGCGATGTGGAAGGCGCTGGCATCGTTCAGGCTGGCATAGGGTTCCCGCTGCCAGCCGACATCGCCGAGGAACTCGGTGCTGATATAGCCCCGTGCGCCCAGATCGCGCTGGTGCGCGCGGAAGAGCTCCCAGCGATAATACCAGATGCGGGTCAGCAGCGGATCCGACGCTTCGAAGAAGGGGATATTGTCCTCGTACCAAGGAGCGTCGTTGCCGAAGCGTTCGGTGGCGATGTCGTTTTCGTTGAGCGGGAGCGCAGAGGCGTGGATAGGAACAGCCCCGAGCGACCATGCCGCCAGCACGGTAGACGCCAGCAGACCGTACGACCGGAGCGGTCTTCGATGACCCGCACGAAAAAGGTTCATGGGAATGGCCCGCGGCACGAGATCGAACATGGCAATCGAGCCTCCCGCTGTGTTCTTTGATGGTTATGGTCAGGATGTGGATCGTTCCGCATCGACCGTGTCGGCGCAACCGTGGACACCATATACAGGTCGGTGGATAGGTCTTCATGTGCTGCTCTGCCGAACCACGGCTGGCCACTCACATGACGAGGACGACGGTCCTGTTCGCGCTTGCGACGGGCCGTCGTCAGGGAAATATATTGGGTCTTACATGGGACCGGGCGACACGCCCGCGGCATCGCAACGATCCGCATGGCGACACCAAGAACGGAGCGGCGCTTGGCGTTCCTCTGAACGATGTGGCCCTTGGCGTATTGGCTCGGCAACGGGGCAGGCATGCGACGCACGTGTTCACGTGGCGTGGCCGTCCGCTGCGCAACGCGCACAACAGAACCTAGCTTGCGGCATTGAAGGCCTGCGGGATCGAAAATTTTCGCTGGCACGATCTGTGGCATAACTGGGCAAGTTGGCTACGGCAGAATGATGTGCCAACCTGAGTGCGTCAGGAGTTGGGTGGCTGGAAGTTGGAAACGATGGTGCGCCGCTACGCGCACATGTCGGTGAAGCACCTTCAGCCTTATGCGGACCAGCTGATTTCCCCGGTCACGCCGGCTCGACCGTTTCGATATTTCGGTCTCGAGCAAATCAGCTTTGGTTCTGCGATAAACGGCATGTTCGGCCATCGATTTACCGGTCAGGGTACAAGCAGCGGCCCTTCAGGAGTGCGCCATCTGCGGTCAAGCGCACGCTGGACAAGCTCGGCATCGCCCGCCGGACGTTCTATCGGTGGTATGACCGCTATCGCGAGGGCGGGCCGGAAGCGCTGGAAGATCGGCCATCCGCGCCGAGCAGGGTGTGGAACCGTATCCCGGCCGAGATCCACGACCGGATCGTCGAGCTGGCGCTGGAAGCGACCGATCTCAGCCCCCGCGAGTTGGCCGTGCGGTTCACCGACGAGCAGCGCTACTTCCTGTCGGAATCGACGGTCTACCGGCTGCTCAAGGCCCATGACCTGATCACCAGCCCGGCCTACGTCGTGATCAAGGCGGCCGATGCGTTCCACACCAAAACCACCCGGCCGAACGAGATGTGGCAGACCGACTTCACCTACTTCAAGATCATCGGGTGGGGCTGGATGTACCTGTCGACCGTGCTCGACGACTTCTCGCGCTACATCATCGCCTGGAAGCTGTGCACCAACATGCGCGCCGAGGACGTGACCGACACGCTGGACCTCGCCCTGGCGGCTTCCGGCTGCGACAGCGCCACGGTGTTGCACAAGCCCAGACTGCTCAGCGACAACGGCCCCAGCTACATCGCCGGCGAACTGGCGGAATATATCGAGGCCCGGAAGATGAGCCATGTGCGCGGCGCTCCGATGCATCCGCAGACCCAGGGCAAGATCGAGCGCTGGCACCAGACCCTGAAGAACCGCATCCTGCTCGAAAACTACTTCCTGCCTGGCGACCTCGAGGCCCAGATCGAGGCCTTCGTCGAGCACTACAACAACCGGCGCTACCACGAGAGCCTGGCCAACGTGACACCCGCCGACGCCTACTTCGGCAGGGCGCCCGCCATCATCAAACAGCGTGAAAGGATCAAGCGACAGACCATCGAACATCGACGCTTGCAGCACCGCAAGCTCGCCGCCTAACATCAACCCCCAGACGAGGCCCGCTCTCCGCTAATCTACGCCCCGATCTGCGCCAAATGTTCTGACGACGGACAGGCAAGGGAGAAGGTCGTGACCGACGATGGTCAAGTCGATCCTGCAAAGGATTTCGCCGCCCACGTCGAAAAGGTGAAAGCTGCGCTTATGGGATTGGCTGCGCTCGCCGGGGTAACCGGGGCGGTGGCAAAATAGCTGGCGACAGCGGCTCATCGCACTCGCTGGATGGTTTGATGTCGATCACCGCGCTTTTGACGATCGAGGCCGGCAATAAGATCATGTCATGCCGACCTCCGATCGGCCTAAAAAGCATGGATCAGAATATCGCCTATGATGAACCCGGGATCGGCTCTGTCAGGTCGGATAATGCCAATGTCATCATAAAAACGTCTCAGATCGCAACGACAATATACGTATATGTTTGATTCATGACATGAACGCAATAATTACTGTTAGGTTGTCGGCAGATTTTTCACTTCGGATATTACGAGGTCTACGAATTTCTGAGTTAGAGGATTTGCATCCTCATTCGCCCAACTGATTCCTACATCCCATTGCGCATCACGGCCGACGATCTGATGAACAACAACACCTTCACAGAGCCCCATCAGAACTGATTCGTGGAGCAAAGCCACCCCGACTTCAGCCGCGACCAATGACAACGCGATCAGTGTCTCATTCGTGTAATGAATTTTTCGTGGCTGAATTCCGTGACCTGCGCAGAAACGCATTACGAAGTCATGCAGTCCTGGCGCGCGATCCCGGTGGAGAAGTACGAAAGGAAGATCCGCAAGGTAGGCGGGATCGAAAGTTGTGATGAGATCGGCCATGCTCGTTGGAATTACGAGTGCCAAGCGATCGGTTACGATTGGCTCGAATCGAAGCCCAGCCCGGCTTGGGAGCCTTACGAACCCAAGATGAAGTGTCTTTGCAAGAATACGATCCATCTGCGTGGCTGATGACAGATCTTCGAGTTCGATTTCGACATCAGGATACCGGTGACGGAATTGCGGCATAGCGCGGGAGACGATGTCGACCGTCGAGTAGCTGAAGCCGATGGCCAGGCGACCCGCTTCGCCGCGTGCCGCGCGCCGCCCACGCTCCCATACGGCACGGGCATGTTCGACAAGGGGAGCCGCCTCACTTAAAAAAACCTCACCAAAACTCGTCAGTTTACTACCTCGGCCGCCACGCTCGAAGAGCGTGGCGCCCATATCGTCCTCGAGGCGTCGAATCTGCTTGGTCAGGGCTGGCTGGGTGAGATTTAGCCGACGCGCCGCTTCACCGAAGTGCAAGCATTCCGCTAAGGCTACAAAACTACGCAGAGCTGTCATGTTCATTCCGTTTGGTTATCGCTCCGAAACTATTTGTCAATGGACCGGCCATCCTTGATTTCCTACCTACCTGGTAGGGAAACGGGGTGGGCCCGCCGAAATTCAGATTTTTGAGGTTGTCGTCACGTCATGCCAAGCGCCAAGCATCGTTCCGTGGGCCCGATCATCCTGGCCGCGTCTGGCCCATTCGTTCAGTGGAAACCTGGCCGCGCGGTGCTTTCGGCGGGTCTTTTGGCCGGATCCGCCGCGGTCCTGCCTGGGATGGCCTTGGCGCAGGATTCATCTGGCAGCCTGTCGGTGGCCGATCCGGGAAACGGGACGATTCAGGTGATCGGTCATGCCGATCCGGAGGGGCTTTTACCACCTCAGAGTGCGCCCAAGTCGACCAGCACGATCGCTACGGCCTTCATCGAGAAACAGGCTCCGACGCTCAATGCATTCCAGCTCGTCAGCCTGCTGCCTGGAGCCAATGTCGCGTCGAGCGATCCGTTCGGCCTGTCGACGAGCAGCAGCCTGACCTTGCGCGGCCTTGGCCAGGACGAGATCGGCGTGCTCATGGAGGGCGCCCCGCAAAACGATATCGGCTATTATTACGCCTATCCGTCCCAATTCGCGGATGCCGAGAATGTGAAACAGATCGCGCTGAGCCAAGGCTCGATCGACATCGATTCGCCGATCGTCAACGGTGCTGGCGGGCTGCTGTCACTGAGCCTCGATGACCCACGGCACAACTTCGGTGTGGCCGTCGACGGGTCGCTCGGCTCCTATAACGAGAGACGTGTGTTCGTTCGCGCCGACAGCGGCGAGATCGGTCAGACTGGTGTTCGTGGCTTTCTGTCCTATTCCAATAACCGCGCCGAAAATTGGCGGGGAGCCGGCTATGATGAACGCCAGCATATCGACGCCAAACTGATGAAGGAATGGGGCGATGAAAATCGCGCGAGCCTAGCCTTTTCATTCAATGCCGCAAAGACCTCAAGCTATCCGAGTCCGACGTTGAGTGATTGGCAGGCCGATGGGCGATCGTTCAACTATGACAAGCGCTACACCGCCGGCGACACCAATTACTGGCGCCTCTATCGTAGCCCGTTTCGCAATGAATATGTGTCAGCACCCGTGCATCTCAAGATCGATGACCGGTTTAGCTTCGACACGACATATTATCTACAGTTCGGTTATGGCAACTCGCCTTACGGCACGCAATTGAGCACGACCGGCAATTATCTCGGCACCGAGGCACTGACCCAGCCACTCTCGCTCCCGGGTGCGGTGGACGGCACCGCGACTGTTGCCGGCAATTACATCGGCAACCAGATGCGGACCGGCGACGTCACCAAGCTGACCTACCATCTCGGCAAGCATGTGCTCACCGCCGGCCTGTGGCTGGATTATGGCACGGACCATGACAGCGAGAGCTTCACCTCGATCGACGATCGCGGCCGGCCGACGGACATCTGGGGCTATGCCGATGATGCGATCCGCACGGCGGACGGGCGCTTGCTCGCCGATCTCAATTACCGCACGATCACGGTGGTGAAGGGCTTCTTTCTGGCCGACCACATCGCGCTGTCGCCCCGTCTGACGGTGGATATCGGCTTCAAGGGCGTGGACGTGCTCCACCACGGGGAGAATTATCTGCCCGGGCCGCAAACCAAGGTGCATTTCGACAGTTTCGCAGCGTTGCCGCGCGCGGCGGCGCATTATCGGATCGATGATCGTCAGCAGATTTTCGCCAATGTCACCACCAATTTCCGCGCGCCTGACGAGGTGACGCTTTACGACAGCTATTATGGCGGAGAATTGTACGGGCAGGGGACGACGAAGCTCAAAAACGAATATTCGATCACGGAAGAGGTCGGCTATCGCTACACCGGGCCGACGCTCTCCGGGTCGCTGACCGCCTTCCACTATAATTTCCGCAACAGGCAATTGGCGACGATCGTCGATCTGAACGGCGCGCTGGTCAATTCGACGATCAACGCCGGGCGACAGACGTCCTATGGGCTCGACGGCGAAATCGACTGGCGCCCGATCGCCGGGGTGAGCTTCTACGCCTCCGCCGAATATCTCCACGCCCGGCTGGATGACAATCTTCCGGTCGATGGCGATTATCTGCCGACGCGGGGCAAGCAGGCGGTCGAGAGCCCAAGTCACCAGTTCGGTCTCGGCGGCACCTATGACCGCAAGCGTCTGTTCGGCAGCTTTGCCTTGAAATATATCGGCCGCCAATATGCGACCTTCACCAATGACGAGCGCATTCGCGGTTATGCCACGCTCGATCTCTCGATCGGCGCGCATCTGGGCGACTGGATCGACGGCAAGCGGACCGACCTCCGGCTCAATGTCCTGAACGTCACCAATCCGCACGTCCTGTCCGGCGTGGAGGCGATCTCGACCAACGCGCGCGATACCGTGGGCGTCAACGGCACGCTCATCTCGGGATCGGCGCCGGCTTATTATATCGGCAGCGGCCGGGCGTTCGTCGTGACGCTGGCGCGCCAGTTCTGATCGGAGTGGCATCGATGCGCCGTGTGACCGTCATGCTCGAATATTTTCACCCCTGGACGAATTCGGCAGGCTTCTATCTGGCGCGCGACCGGGGCTTCTATGAAGCGGCGGGCCTTGCCGTCGAGTTTCGCGTCGCCGATCCGGCCTGGGGCGATGCGCTGCAATATCTGGCCCGCGGCGACGTGGATTTCGCGATCTTCCCGAGCAACCGCCTGCTCGTCCGCCGCGATCGCGGCGAGGCGTTGATCGGGATTGCGGCGATCAATCATCGGGCGCTGGAGATGGTGCAGGCGATCGCCGGGCGCGGCATCGCCCGGCCGCGCGATCTTGCCGGGCGGCGCGTGGCGCTCAATCCGACGCCGCGTGGGCTCGCCATGATCCGCCATCTGGTGACGAGCGACGGCGGCGATGCGGATCGCGTCACGATCGTCGACAGCGGCGCGCGGGAACTCAATCCCGAGGCGCTGCGCGATGGCATCGCCGATGCGAGCTTCGGCAGCTATTGGGCGTGGGAAGCGCTGTTGCCGAGCAAGGTGCCCGCCGGCGATCGCATCCAGTGGCCGGTCGACGAGATCGGGGCGCCGCCTTATCACTCCTACCTGCTCGGCACGCGCGAAGCCTTCGCGGCGGACGATCCCGAACTAACCCGCGCCTTCGTCCGGGCGACCCGCGAAGGCTATCTGGTTGCCGCCGCCGAGCCACGGGCCGCGTTGCCGCTCTACGAGGCGGTGATTCCCTATTTCCCGCAGGCCATGCTGGCGGAATCGCTCGATCTGATCGCCTCGACCTGGCTGGAGGACGGCCGCTGGGGCGTCCAGCGAGCCGACAAATTGGCGCCTTACGCGGCATGGCTCGCCAGCCACGGCATCCTGGCGGATGCGGCGATTTGGGAAACGGCCACCACCAACGCCTTTTTGGACTGACGGCGATGCACGAGGTGCCCTATCTGGTGCATGGCATGGGCAGCGATCTGGAAGCGCCGCGCTGGCCGGCGATTTCCGATGCGGAGGCCGCGACGGTGCTTGCCCTGTTCCCGCAGGCGGGCCGTTTCGATCGTCTCGACTGGCATTCGCCCCGCCCATTCTCGTCGGCGGCTCTCGCCCGCACCGAGAGCGGCGACATCTTCGTCAAACGCCACCAGAGCCGGCTGCGGACCCCGACCAATCTGGCCGCCGAGCATCGCTTCATTCGCCATCTCGCGGCGCGCGGGCAGCCGGTCGCTGAAATTCTGCAAACCGACAGCGGCGAGACGGCGATCGGCATTGGCGACTGGACCTGGGAGGTTCACCGCAAGGCGGAAGGGCTCGATCTGTACCGCGATCGCCAGTCCTGGACGCCCTTCCTCACCGCCGGCCATGCCGAAGCGGCCGGGGCCTCCCTGGCGCGGCTGCATGATGCCGCCGAGGGGTTTGACCAACCGGCACGCCCGGTCCAGCCACTGGTCACGAGCCTGACCATCCTGCCGGCGCGCGATCCGCTCGCGGCCGCGGAATCCTATGTCGAGGCCCGGCCGGCGCTGTCGGCCTATCTTGCCGGGAAGCCGTGGCGCCACGCTTTGTCGCGACTGTTTGCGGCGCACGATGCTGGACCGGTCGGCGCGGCGCTCGTCGCGCAGCGCGCGCTCTGGACCCACAATGACTGGCACCCCTCCAATCTGCTCTGGTCCGCCGGGGGCACGGTGGCCCGGATCCTCGATTTCGGGCTCGCGGACCGGACCTGTGCGTTTGCCGATCTGGCGACGGCGCTGGAGCGGACCGCGATCCGGTGGCTGGATCTGGATGCGGGCGGCGGCGTCGACATCGCCGAGCCCGATCTGGCCCGATCGCTGTTGCAGGGCTATGCCGATGTCCGCCCGCTCGATCCCGCGAGCCGCGCGATCCTGATCGGCCTGCTGCCGCTTGTTCATATCGAATTCGCGCTGTCCGAAATCGACTATTTCTACGGCGTGCAGGCACGCGAGGCTGACGCCGATCTGGCGTGGTATGGCTATCTGCTGGGTCATGCGGAATGGTTCCGGACTGCGCCGGGCCGCGCCCTGCTGGCCGGTCTGGAATCGGCGGTGGCGGCATGAGCCACGAAGGACGGCCGCTGCCGCTGGTGTCGGCCGCGTGGCTGGCGGCGCATCTGGGCACGGTGACGGTGCTGGACGCCACCGTGGAATTGCCGGCGCCGCGCTTCGATGGCGATTACCGGGTGGCGAGTGGCGCCGCCGGCTGGGAGGCGGCGCATATCCCCGGCGCCCGGCACGCCGATCTTGTCGACGCGCTCAGCATTCCCCATCCGCTCACCAGCTTTCGCCATCCGGAAGCCGACGGGCTGCGCGCCAGCCTCGCCGATCTCGGCGTAACGGCGGATCGGCCGACGGTCGTCTATGACCGAAGTGATGGCTTCTGGGCCGCCCGGCTCTGGTGGATGGCCAGGGCGGCGGGGGTTCCGGTCATGGTCCTCGATGGTGGCTGGCAGGCCTGGCAGGCGATCGGGGCGCCTGTCGAAAGCGGCGCGGCCGGCGTTCCGGCGCGCTGGCCGTCTTCGCCCCCGCCGGCGGCTCGGTCGTGGCCGGAGGCGTGGGTCGAGCGTGAGGAGGTCGAGCGGATCGTGGCTGGTGCATCGTCCGATCATCTGGTCTGCGCACTGTCCGAGGCCGTCTTTGCCGGCCGTCAGCCCACGCGCTATGCGCGGCGCGGCGCCATTCCGGGCAGCCGCAACCTGCCGGCACGCGATCTGAAGACGCCGGACGGCCGTCTGGCCAGCCCCGATACGCTCGATGCCCTGTTTTCGGCGCGTCTTGGCGCCGAGGCGGGGCGCCGCGAGCGGCTCATTCTTTATTGTGGCGGCGGCATTTCCGCAGCCTATCTGGCGCTCGGTCTCGTCGTCGCCGGTCGCGATAATGTCGCCCTCTACGATAACAGCCTCCAGGAATGGTCGGCTGTCACCCACCTGCCGCTGATCTGCGCGCCCGACGCCCAATAAGGTTCGACTGGTTCATGTCGCTTCTCGAAATCATCGCCGTCATCATCAGTTTCTTGACGATCTGGCTGACAGCCCGGCGCAGCATGCTGTGCTGGCCCTTGGGCCTGATCGCCTGCGCTTGTTATTTCAAACTGTTCCACGATGTTCGTCTCTATGCCGACATGACGCTGCAACTGCTCTTCGGTCTTTCGATGGTTTACGGCTGGATCGCGTGGCGCCGCGGCGCCGACGCCGAGGGGGCGGTGACGGTGAACCGGCTTTCGATCGTCACAGCGGCGATCGGGCTCGGCCTGGGCGCTGCGGGATCGCTGGCGATCGGTTGGCTGACCAGCCGCTATACCGATGCCGCGTTGCCCTGGGTCGATTCCGCGCTGAGCAGCTTCAGCCTGGTCGCGCAATATTGGACTGCGCGCCGCTATACCGCCAACTGGCTGCTCTGGATCGCGGTGGACATTATCTATGTCGGCATGTTTCTGTTCAAGGGGCTGTGGCTGACCGCAGGCCTCTATGCGGCGATGACGGTTCTCGCGGTGATCGGCTACCAGCGGTGGCTGGAGGTCGTGTCCCGTGCCGGGCGGGACGGGCGATGATTGTGGGGGACGATGGCCTCGCTTTGCCGGGTCCGCTGGTCTCGGTGGACTGGCTCGCGGCGCATCTGGCGGATCCCGCGCTCGTCGTGCTGGATGCCCATGTCGGCTGGGGCACGGCCGGGCCTGACGCGCGCCTCTCGCTGGCGCAGATCGCGGCGGGCCATATTCCCGGTGCCCGCTTTGCCGATCTGGTCGAAGCGCTGTCGGATGGCGCCAGACCGTTCCACTTCGCCAATCCTGCGCCGGACGCGCTGGCGCGCGCTTTGGCGGCGCTTGGTGTCGGCGCAGATCGGCAGGTGGTGATCTACGACCGGGGCCTGAACATGTGGGCGGCGCGGCTGTGGTGGATGCTGCGCGCGATCGGCGTGACGGCGGCGGTGCTGGACGGCGGGTGGGAGGCTTGGCGTGCAGCCGGACATCCGATCGCAACCGGTGCGCCACGGCGTCCGAACGCTGTCTCGTCGGTGTCCGTCGCCCCTGAGCCGCTGTTCGCGGATCTGGAAGACGTCGCTGCGATCGTCGCCGGCACGGCCCCGTCGCGACCTCTCGTCTGCGCGCTGCCGGTGGAAATCTTCTCGGGCGAGACGGCGCTCTACGGGCGATCGGGGCATATCCCCGGCAGTCTCAGTCTCCCGGCGGCGAGCCTGCTGGACGAGCATGGCCGCTTCTTGGCGCCAGCGTTGCTCGCGGCGCGGTTGCAGCCGCTGATCGGGGGGCCGGCGCCCATCCTCTATTGCGGCGGCGGGGTTTCCGCCGCGGTCATCGCGCTTGCCCTTGTGGTGATCGGACGCGGTGCGGGCGCTCGCATCTATGACGGATCGCTGGAGGAGTGGGGTGCCGATGGCGCGCGACCGCTGGCGACCTCCCACATTTCCAAGGATCATCCATGACAGCGCGCAAGCCCATCCTGCTCAACGGTTTCAAACAGGCCACGGTTGGCCATACCGCGATCGGGTTGTGGCGGCACCCCGACAGCCAGGCACATCGTTACAACCAGCTCGATTACTGGCTCGACACCGCGCGGACGCTGGAGGAAGGCGGTTTCTCGGGCCTCTTCATCGCCGACGTGCTCGGCGTGCTCGACGTGTATCAGGGCCGCATCGACGCGACGTTGCGGGCGGGTATCCAGACCCCGTCGATCGACCCGCTGGTGCTGGTCAGCGCAATGGCGGCCGTCACCAGCCGGCTCGGTTTCGCAATCACGCTCTCGACCAGTTACGAGCAGCCCTATCTGCTGGCGCGACGATTGGCTTCGCTCGATCACCTGACCGGGGGACGGATCGGCTGGAATATCGTTACCTCAGCGCTCGACAGCGCTGCGCGCAATCTCGGCCGTGACCGTCAGCATAGCCATGCCGATCGTTACCAGATCGCCGAAGAATATATGGAGGTGGTCTACAAGCTCTGGGAAGGCAGCTGGGAGGATGACGCGGTCGGCCGGGATGTTGGTGGGAACCTCTTTGCAGACCCGGCGAAAGTCCATGCTATCGGCCATAAGGGTGCCAATTTCAGCGTACCGAGCGCCTTCCTTGTCGAACCCTCGCCGCAGCGCACTCCGGTGCTGTTTCAGGCGGGCTCGTCGGAAGCGGGCCGGGGGTTCGCCGCCGCCCATGCCGAAGGGGTCTTTCTGGTATCGCCCGACACAGGATCGCTACGCGAGACCATCGAAGACGTCCGTGATCGAGCGGCCGGCCGGGGGCGAGGCGCCGACGCCATCCGCTTCTTCCCGTTGGCGACAGTGATCGTCGCGGAGACCGATGCCGCGGCACAGGCCCAACTCGACGACTATCGCTGCTACATCGATGCCGAGGCCGTGATTGCCCGCCACAGCGCGATCATCCAGCACGACCTCTCTACCGCCGATCTCGACCGCCCGCTGGCCCGTGTCGACACCGACGGCATTCGCGGCGTGATCGAGGAAACGACGCGGGGGCCGATCGAGACGCGTCCGACATTGCGTCAGTTTGCCGAGACGATCGGCATCACCGGCGGCGGATTGATCGTGGCCGGGTCCGCAAAGACGGTCGCCGACGCGCTCGAAGGCTGGATCGAAGAAAGTGGGGCAGACGGATTCAACATCCCTGGCGTCATGCCCTGCCGCACATTCCCTGATTTCACGCGACTGCTAACCCCCGAATTGCAGCGCCGGGGCCGGCTGATGGCGATCGGAGGGCCAGCACATTCCGGGAACAATTCGCTGGCACCGGCCAGACACGCCTTCCCGCCCAACATCCAGCGGCGCTTTGGCGCCGAAAATCATCGGTGTGAAAAATCTGGATAGACGTTTGGACATGCACATGCTCCCAAATCCGCGTGGCCTGCCGCCCAAGATCGAAGGGGTTATGGTTGGATGAGCGCGATCAGCACGCCGGACGGCGATGCCGATGAAAATATCGTTAGAGCCACGATGGCGAGCTGTACGCACTGACCACTGAACAGTACGGCGATATTGGTAGAGGTGCAGACGATTACTCCGTCCGATACGCCGGTCGTTGACCGGGGCTGTGCTGACGAACGCGCGCCCCCAATTCGCCCGAAGATGCTCCGGCCGATGCCGATGTGACGCTCCGTGCGTGGTGATTATGTCTTGTCGGCCGCGCTTAACGGGGATCAGGCTGCGCTTTTGGATCATCCCAGATGTCGGGAAAATTATCGAGAGCCGCAGATAGGCGAGTCGCGATCACGCCCTCGTCCGCCTCAGATGGACGGGAATGACAAGCGGAGAATGTCAGCTGGTCGATCGGCGCATAGGCCAGATGCATCTTTCCGGCAGTGCACAGGGTGGCCACCACTTTGTGCACTTCGTCTTCGATCTCGCCATCGGCTTTGTCTGTCGCCCATAATAGAAAAACGCTGCGCGAATAGCGGCCCCGGAGCGATTGCACGAAACGGACATAGGTGGCTTCGTAGTCCGAATGAAGCTCGTCGCGGGTCCATCGTTCTCCGACGCGCAAGGGCGTCGAAAAATCGTTCGTGCCCAAGGCGATCATGATGAGTTGGAGATGCCAGTCAGGCTCATCTGCCCTGCTGTCTGTCGCTAAACAGCGCATAGGGATAGTCTTGGGGCAATGTGTCGGCGGCAAAGCCGTTATAGTTGCGGACGACTCCCGCCCGGAAATGGCGTTCACTTGATAATCGGCACCATATTTGCGGCCAGCATCGGGCCGAAAGCCCTCGACATATCCGTCGTCTCCCATACCTCGTCCTGCGAGCAATCCTGCTGGGCCGAGAGATCGGGTAGCCCACGCTGTAGGAGTCTCCGATGAACTCGATCTGGCGCTGCCGGGGCGGAGGGCGCGAGGTCCTCGTCTTCGCAAGAAGAAGCCCCCGAAAGCGGTCGGCGCGGCCTGGCTTTCCAAGGTCATCTCCGCCTTGATGCGATGACGGCCGACATCGAGACCTTCGATGCGGTAGAAGCCAAGAATGGGCTTGATCAACGTGGCGATGGTCCGTCCATCCACGATCACGTCCAGCGCGATCTTGCCCGTCCCGATCTGGAATGACAAGGCCGGCCGTCGACGATCGTTTCGAAATAAGCAGCGGGCCACCGGCGCAACCTTTCGCTGCCGCCGTCGACTGGCACCGTGCGGCCACCGATGCGGGTCTCGGCCCAGATGGCCGAGGCAGCCGATGGCGTGGTCACCGGCACGACGATGAGCTTCGACGTCCCCATCGCCAGGCATGAGAGAACCAGATATCTCGACGAAAAACGCATCGCTTGTTCTTTGAGGCGGGGAGGGCGGTGGTGTCAGCCGAACGAATCGAGCTTTGTCTCGATCACGGGAGCGGGATTGCCGTCGTAGTGGAAATCGCGCAGCCGCACGCTGCCAGTCCCGACGGCGTAGAGCGCGATCTTGAGGCTGAGAAAGCCTCCGAACACATTGTGGTGAAGGCCGGACACCTCCATCCGTGTATCATGGCGCATCCAGGTCCGCCCTTCGTCATAGGAATAATGATATGTCACGACATGCTCGTCGTTGCGCACTCTGAGCCTCAGGGTCCGGGCGTCGTGACGTTTGCGCGCCCATGACAGCTCGTCCGAATATTCGAAGAGTTTGACGGCCTCTGGGGTGAATCCGATGCCGACGAAAGCTTTGTGGTTGTAGAACAGCAGCAGGCCCGCTTCCGCGTCGCCCAGCAGGTCGATGGAGATTTCTGCCTGATAGCACCGGTCGCGGACGATACAGGTCAGCGGTGCGGTGTCAGCCGGCCCCGTGCCGCGCCCCTCCAGAACGGCGCCCTGCCGTCCGCGCTGCAAGCGGGCCGCCTCGTTCGGGCCAGGCTCGTGGAAGCTCCACTGGACTCCCATCCGATCGGCCGAGAAATCGTCGGAGAGGGCCGGTGCGGATGGTCCGCTCCGTCCTTCTTTCGGCTTGGCGATCGGGGTCGACAAACATCCCCCGCTCGCGCGGAACCAGCCATCGTCGGTCCAGTCGACCGGCTGGAGCAAGGTCTGGCGGCCGAGGGTGCGAAAGCCGTTTTCATAGCCGTGATACACCATCCACCAGTCACCGGCCGGACCTTCGACGAGGGTGGCATGTCCTCTCGACCACCAGGGTTCCTCGATCGAGCGGGTTCTGACGATCGGATTATGCGGGCAATCTTCCCAGGGACCATGAATGGAGCGGGATCGCGCTGCGATCACCATATGGCCGGTAGCGGGGCCGGCGGTGCCGCCCACGGCGGTGACCAGATAGAAATAGTCGCCGTGCCGGAGCAGCTTAGGCCCCTCCGGCGCGAAATTCTCGACGATCCAGTCGTCGGGATATCGCCAGGGGGCATAAGCGGGCTCTACCGCGCCGATGGTGGACAGGCCGTCATCGGCCAATCGGACACGGCGGACGCCGTTGGTGAAGAGATAGCGTTTGCCGTCTTCTCCCACCACATGACACGGATCGATGCAGCCGCGGATGCCGAGGTCGACCGGATCGCTCCAGGGCCCCTCGATCCGGTCTGCCCAGATCGCATAGATGCGCCATTCCTCGCCGTCTTGTGCCGCCGGGATATAGAGGAAGTAGCGGCCCTCGTGGCGGACCAGATCGACGGCCCAGACCGTGCCGATCCGTTGGTGGAGGGCGGGGCCGACCGGATGCCAGTTGACTAGGTCGGTCGATCGCCAGATCACCAGCCCCGGATAGGACAGGAACGACGAGAAGGTCATATAATAGGTGCCGCCATCCTTCAGGATCGTCGGATCGGGATGATCGCCGGCCATGATCGGATTGATGAAGGTGCCATCGCCGAGATCGGCGATCCGTTGCCCATCCGCCCCGCGGCCGGGGGCCGGGGGCGTCGCCGCCGCGCTGCGCATTCCGGTGGCGCGCGATGCGGCCGCCGTGCCGGCCAACATGGTGGCCAGCGCCGATCGACGCGAAAAGGACATATATTCTCTCCCGGCATGGTAGCGTTATCAGTCGCAGCGTGTCAGATTTTCCGGGGTCGCGAAGAGCGGGATTTGGGCGGTGCCCGTTGATCGCGACCGGCGTTCAGGGGATGGGCGATATCGTCGTCGGCGCGCCGGTCATGGACGTCTCGGGAGCGAGCGTAACGAGCACGATATCGTTCGTTTTCATCGGCAGCCGGATGGCGAACATATGCTTGTCGGCGATATCGACGACCCTGTCCTGCTGGGGGCTGTCTTGGGTCAGCGCCTCCATCCGCTCCAACTGCGCCGGCGTGAAGCGCTCGGGCATCCCCATGGCGATGTAGGCGGTCAGGGGATCGTGAATCCGGTAGCCGGTGCGGAACAGCCGCAGGCGGTATCGGCCGGGGGCCAAATGGGACAGGCGCAGCACCGCCGGTGCGCTCTGTCGTGAGGGTTGGGCGCGGGTGTAGAAGGGCTTGTTGCTGACAGTCTGGGCCGGTTGATGCCAATCCCAGATCAACGCCGCGGTGCGATGCCCATCGACCGCGACCATCGCATCGCGATCGCCGACGGCCACGCCGTGTCCGTGCAAGGCATGGAGGTAGCGATAGGCGAACCACGCCGGCTTGCGGATGCCTTCCCGGTTCATCAGGCCGAAGCCGCCATGAAAGGGGGTCGTCGGGGGGCCGGGTTCCTCGAAAAGGTCGCTATAGGTCCAGTAGCTCATGCCCTGGACGAGCCCGGCGACGCCGTGGAGCTTGGTGAGGATGTAGGGCGCGCTGATATAGCTGTCATGAACGAAGTCGCGCGGGGTGTAGCTCGTGCTCCATTCGGTGAAGAACAGCGGCAGGCCGGGATATTGCGAGGCTTCAATCTGCTGGCGAACCTTGCGGACGTCCCCGATGATCGCATCCGGAGACGGCGAAAGCTTGGTGTCCTGCTGGCCATTCTCGTCGAGAAAGCCGCCATCCACGCCATAGGCATGGGTGCTGACGAAATCGATCGGGGTGGCGGCCTTCGCGACATGATCGAGAAATTCCGGCACCCAGGCGGCGCCCGCGGTCGCCGGGCCACCGACCCTCAGCGCGGGATCGATCGCCTTGATCGTGCGCGAGGTCTCGTCGAACAGCTGGAAATAGGCCTGCCGATCGCCGCCTTCCCAGAATCCGGACAGATTGGGTTCGTTCCAGACCTCGAAATACCACTTCCTCACCTCCTCGGCGCCATAGCGCGTCCGCAGATGGCGGATGAAGGCGTCGATCAGATCGTGCCATCCCGCCATGCGCGGGTGAGATGTATTGCCCTTCCAGTAGAAGATGGTCTGGTCGGAGGTGCGCAGCGCGTCCGGCGTGAAACCCAGTTCGACGAAGGGGCGGATGCCTTTCGCCAACAGCCCGTCATACAGCGCGTCGATCCTGGTCCAGTCATAGACCGTGCGGCCATTGGTCACGCGCACGGTGCCGAGCACGTCATGGAATATGTCGTGAAAGCGCAGGTAGCGGAAACCCAGTTCGTCCACCGTGGCGGCGAGCTGGCGCTGGCTGTCGGGACGGATCAGCGTGCCGGGATAATCCGATCCGACCGACAGATCGTAGAAGCGATCGACCGGCGGGCCGGGCTGGCTGACATCGACGTCGATATGACGAGATGGCGGGGCGGCGATCGTGCTGGAGGCCAGCCCTGCCCAGGCGATCATCCCGAGACGTCGCCTTATGATCGGTGTGAGAGGCACTGGCGGTGGTCCTTTGGCACGTCGGGGAGGAGGGGGCCGTTGTCCGGCGCGCGAGACGGGTGGGCTGGCCATTCCCGGAATCATGGTGGCCGGCCGAGGCATGTGTCGCCGTCAGGAGGGGGGGGCCTCGGCCGCCCGGGGAGACGTGCGATCGCCATCGCCCGGGCCGTCATCCTGTCGGCCGCCTGATCGACGGGGTAGCGATCCGAATTGGGGTCGTAGCGGCGCGGTACGATGCCCATCGCATCGAAGCAGAACAACCATGTCTCGGCCGACCAGGGCTGCGGATCAGCCGGCAGCAGGCCCGCGACCCGATAGCGATCGGCGTAGCGATCCAGCGTTGCCGATTTCGCGTCCTGTCCGGCAAGGCGGGACAAGGCGGCGCCGGCCGCAGCTATAGCGTCTTGTTCGCACGACAGCTGACGATGATATTCTGCAGCCAGCTGCGACCGGGCGGGGCCGCGTGGAAGCAGGGCGACCAGACGTGCGGCCGCCGATGCGATGGCGGCGATGGCGAATGGTTCCGGCGCGTCGATCCGCTGCGCCATGGTCCCGACGCCGATCCTGTCCGCGTGCCATCCCGGCGGTGACGGGGAGTGCGCCACGCCGGCATCGCCGCGCGCATCAACCCAGATATCAGCCGTCAGGCGCGTCCCGTCAGCAAGATGCCAAGCCGCTGCGGCTCTCTCTGCCGTTAACGGTTCAGCCCATGGTGCCGACTGAACCACGCCACAGGCTTGTGCCGCTTCGCGCAGCAGGGAGTGATATCTACCGGTCGCCGCTTCCCAGCCGGCGGTGCCGCTCCGCCTCAGTTCCGCCGGTGCGTCCGGCGGGAGGATCGCCCCCGAATGGAGAGCGGCGTTCACCGACAGGCTGCTCAGCGCCGGTGGGTGCCCCATCACGCGCGCGCGAATCCAGTCTGCCGCAAAATCGCCCGGTGTTCCGGGGTCGCCGATGCCACCATAGGGGATGAACAGCGCCTTGGCGTCGTGTCTTGGCACAGCAATGCCATAGCGGGGGCGGGCGATCGCGCGAACGAGAGCAGGTGGAATGCGCAGGAGCCGGTGGACGCGCTCGATATCGGGCGGCAAGGCGATGGTGTCGGAAAGCGACTGCGGACCCGCGGGAACGACCATCACGGGCACGGAGCCGCGCAGCAATTGCCGGGCGATTGCCGCAAACAGCCACGCTTCGATGCCGTCGCCCAGCACCGCGATGCAGGCGATGGTCATGATCGGGAGATCGGCTGCGCTGCGAGCGCGTCGATGAACTGGCGATGCGGTGGCATGGTGGCGACATGGCCGGCGATCAGGGTGCGTCCGCGCGCGAGATGGCGTTCGATGGCGTCTGCCGGTTCGCGGTCGGCCAAGGGGTGATAGGCGCGGGGCGTGGCGCCCAGCCCGAACAGGATCGCCGCCCAGCTGGGTTCGCCGAAACTTTCCGGGTCGCGGATCGCGATCTCGCCGCTCGCCTCGAACAGCGCGATCTGGTCGGCGAGGCTGTCGGGCATCGGTTGCGCGCGCATCGCCTGCCAGAAAGGTTCGGTGCGGCGCCCGAGGCGATAGTGGAGGATCACGAAATCGCGGATGCCGGCAAAGGCATTGATCATGTGGCGATCATATTCGCGCGCCAGCACGTCATCGAGGCCGGCGGTGGGGAAGAGCTGGGCCAGCAGGCTGATGCCGCGCTCGATCAGGTTGATGCTGGTCGATTCCAGCGGTTCGAGGAATCCACTGGAAAGTCCGATCGCGATGCAGTTGCCCGCCCAGAAGCGGCGCCGGTGCCCGGCCCGGAAGCGCAAGTGTCGCGGCTCGGCCAGTGGTGGGCCGTCGAGCCCGTCGATCAGCGCATCGAGGGCGGCCTGATCATCTTGAAAGGCGCTGGCATAGACATGGCCGTTTCCGATGCGGTGCTGGAGCGGGATGCGCCAGCGCCAGCCTGCCGTGCAGGCCATCGAACGGGTATAGGGCTCGATCGCGTCGGTGCCGGCGCACGGCACCGCCCAGGCGCGATCGGCCGGGAGCCAGTGCGACCAGTCCTCGAAGGGCACGTCCAGTGCCCCGCCCAGCAGCAGCGAGCGGAAGCCCGAGCAATCGACGAACAGGTCGCCTGCGATCGATCGATCATCGTCCAGCGACAGCCGCTCGATCAGCCCGGTTTCCGGGTTCCGTGCGACATGATCGATCCGGCCCTGCACATGGGCGACACCCGCGCCGATGGCGAGGCGGCGCAGATAGGCGGCATAGAGGCTTGCGTCGAAGTGATAGGCATAAGAGTAAGTGGCGGCGAGGGATTTCGCGTCGTCCGAAGGCGGCGCGAAACGACCGGCACGGGCGGCCTGCGCCGGCAGGGAGAATTGGTCGAGCGCATCGCCGAGGCCAAGGCGGATCATCTGGTGATAGGGCGACAGGCCCGCAATCTCCGGCCCATGATCGCCGAAACCGTGGAAGAAGCTGTGGCCGGGCTCGCGCCAATCGCGAAACTCGATGCCCAGTTTGAAGCTGGCCTGCGTCTCGCGGATGAAATCGCGCTCGTCGATGCCGGCCCAGCGGTTGAAATGACGGATAGTGGGAAGCGTGGCCTCGCCGACGCCGACCGTCCCGATGTCGGGTGATTCCACCAGGCTGATATGCGGCGCGTGGGGCGGGCCCATGCGGGCCAGCGCCAGCGCGGTCATCCAGCCGGCGGTGCCCCCGCCGACGATCACGACCCTTTTGATCGGCGGAGCGCTCATCGATTTCCCACCGTCTTCGCGAGATGCTGTTGGAGAGGGGCGACCATCCGGCGGACGGCCGCTCCTCTCCGATCGGCTTAGAAGGTAACGCGCATCGACGCGGTGTAGCGCCGGTCGCTGACGAACCACGCACGCCCCATCAGGCCGGTCGACTGCTTCATGAGCACACGGTTCTGCGCGTTGTTGAGATTCTGGGCCTCGATCCCGAACGAAACCTTGTCATTCATGAACTTGAAGAAGATCGAGCCATCGAGCTGGCCATAAGAGGCGTTGTAGGTCGGCAGACCCCAGACCACGCAGTGATCGGCGGCGGTGGAAGCCCCGCACTGGACCCCACCCGCGGTGAGCGGCGTACCGTCCGACCCTTGCGTGCCGTTGACGTTGGTGGCCAGCAGATAGCGGCTCCGCCAGTTATAGGCCAAGCGGGCGGACAGGATGCCCTTCTCGTAATAGCCGGTCACGTTGTAGCTGTATTTGGACAGGCCCTCGAGCGGCAGGCGCCCGAAGATCGCGCCGTTGGTATCGACGCCGTTGGCCGAGACATAGGCCGCGCTGTTGGCCTGCAGGCTCGACACGTCCACCTTGGTCTTGCTGTCGACGAAGGTGAAGTTGGTGGTCACGCCAAAGCCGCTCAGCAGGCCGGGCAGGAAGGTGAAGGCCTGGTTGTAGCCGATCTCCGCGCCCTTGATGTTGGCGGTGCCGACATTCTCCGGCTGGGTGAGGTTGAAAGTCGTGCCGGCAAATTCGAACGGCACCGCGACGTTGCGGATGATGTTGTTGAGGTGCTTGTAGAAGACGGTACCGGTCAGCGAGCTGGCCTTGCCGAAATACCATTCCAGCGCGGCATCGAATTGCGTCGATGTCGTCGGCTTGAGATACGGGTTGCCCGACGCGGTCGAGGCGAAATTATAGGTGCCCGTGGTGGTGTCATAGGAGGCCGACAGCGGCGTGTAGGCCTGGAGCTGGGTGAAATCCGGGCGGGTCATCGCGCGCGCCGCGGCGAAACGCGCCTGGAGCTTCGGCGTCAGCTTGTAGAGCAGGTTCAGGCTCGGCAGGAAGTAATGATATTTGTTCTTGGCGTTGATCGCTTCGGACACGCCGGTGAACACCGGCCCGCCGGCGGGCGCACCGCTGATCGGCGCCGGCTGGACGATGAAGCCGCTCGCGTTGGATGTCGTCTGGACCCAGCGCAGGCCGAGATTGCCGCTGAGCGGCAGGCCGCTGCCGTCGAAATCGAATTTCAGCAGGCCGTAGAGCGCGTAATTCTTCTCGCGCTGGATATTGGTCTGCGCATCGCCGAACTGGGCCAGCGCGAAGGTGGGGCAGTCGGATGCCGGGCTGATTTCCTCGCACAGCTGCGTGGTGAGATCGTGCAGCGCGTAATAGGTGTCCGGATAGCCGGTCGCTTGCGAGGTCGCCGGGAAGATGACGTTGAGGGGCACGTTCGCCCCGCCATGGTAGAAATTGCTGCCGAAGCCGAAATTCTGGCTGGCGAGCGGGAATTCGGACAGCATGGCGAGGCGCGGGATGACGCCCGGCACCTGCCAAGTCTGGCTGACCGCCTGCCAGTTATAGGGCGATGCCTTGTTGTCGGCATGGGTGCTTGTCATGCGACCGCCGAAGCGGAAGCTCTTCAGGAAGCCACCGGTATCGAGATCATAATCGAGATCGGCGCGATAGGCCCATTCGTTAGCGACATTATGCTGGCGCTCGTCCATCGTGAACGCCCAATAATAGTTGGACGCATTGGCGAGATAGGCGGGATCGACCGAGACGCTCGGCACATTCTTGGTCAGATCGACCGTCTCGCTCGGCAGGTTGACGCCGGTGGCGACGGTGGAATCGAAGCTGCTGTTGGTGGCGTGGACATGCTGCACATCCGCTCGCAGCGTCAGCCGCTCGGTCGGGTGCCACTTGATCGACCCGGAAATGTCGGTCGTGACCGATTTCTGGTCGGCGCTGCGCACGTCGTCGCTGAACGGCATCCCGCCATCGCTGGCATTGGTGTCGGTCTCGGTGCCCTTCTGGAACACGCCATTGTCGTCGAACTGGAACTGGGTGCCGGCGGCCGGCTGGATGTTATAGGCATTGGTCTGCGCGAAGATCGCATGTTCGTCCCAATGGAATTTGTAGCGCGACTGGAACACCGTCGCGACGATTTCCAGATTGTCGGCCGGCTTCCACTGGAGCGCGCCATAAGCGCCGAAGCGCTTGCGCGTGAAGTCGAGCTGGCGCCAGTCGATGCCCTTGGGGATGTAGACCGTCTCGCCGGACACGAGATCGGTGCGCGGATAATAAGGCTCGACCTGCACGCCGTCGGTGCGCGTGGCGCTGACCGAATAGGCGACGTCGGCCAATATGCCGATCTCGCCGATCGGCGTCTGCCAATGGTTGCTATAGAGCGCGGAGAAGGACGGCTCCAGTTCCTTGCGGAGATCGCCCAGCGAACCGGACGCCGACACGCTGATCACCTGGCCCTTGGAATCGAACGGCAGGCGGGTCCGCAGGTTGACGAGGCCACCAATGCCACCCTCGATCAGGTCAGCGGAAGGATTTTTGTAGACATCGACACCGGACAGCAGCTCCGGCGGGACATCCTCGAAGCTCAATGTGCGGCCGCCATTGGCGCTGAACGCATCGCGTCCGTTGAGCTCGGAGCGCACGAAGGTGAGGCCGCGGATATTCACGCCCGATCCCTCGACCGAGAAGTGATCGGGGTCTGATCGCGAGATGAAGTGGTCGATGGTGACGCCAGTGATCCGCTGCAACGTCTCGGTCACGCTGCGATCGGGCAGCTTGCCGATATCGTCGGCGGAGATGGAGTCGATGATCTGGTCGGCGTTGCGCTTGATGCTGATCGCGTTGGCGATCGACGCGCGCTGGCCGGTCACGACGATTTCCTTGATCGCCTGCTTGTCTGGCGTTGATTCCTTGGTCCCCGCCGGCGTCGCGGTGTCGCCGTTCGCGGCGGGCGCTGCCGCGGATGCCGTATCGGTCTGGTTATTGGTGACGGCCGGGTCCATGGCGGACTGCGCCAATGCCGGTGTGGACAAGTTAGCCAGTGTCAGCACGGCAGCAGATACGCTGGCGCACAAAGTCACCCTTCGCCGCGAGCGAATATTCGCCGCGGGCATCGCAAAACCGGCATTCATTTCAGTTCCCCCTCCTCAGTCGCGCGTCTGCGCTATACGCCCCGATAGCCCCGCTTATTATATGGTAGCGGTATCATTCGGACTCGTCGCGCATTAACGTTTTCGTTTGTGCGCTATATACTCGGTAACATCATAGAAATACGTCGGCAACGCCATATTTTCTGCAAAGCTGAGGGGTGAACGGCTGATGGTGCAAGTGCGGCCATGACCAAGATCGCCAATTCAGCCAGTTCAAGGCGTCCAGCCTTCATCCGTCCCCTATATCGTCCCGCATATTCGCACTTGCAGCAAGTCGGCGATCGCGTGTTACCGATACCATATCTTTCTATTTTGCGTTCTTCGCAATACAGATTCGCCGGCAGTATGTTTTTAGGTGGCAGAATCGGTCGATCGCTGCCTTGACGCATGAGCCGTGCTTGGTGGGCGACCATTTCCCTCCTCGTCTGCTCGCGTTATCGTGAGACCGGGGGGCGGACTTCATCCGAGGCGACACCCACAGAAATAGCGGCGACGTCGAAGACGCGGGGAGGGGCGCATGGCTGCACATGTCTGGCGGAGGATCGGCATCGCCTTATCCGTCGCGGTCGCGATGCTGCCAGCGGGCTTGTCGGCGCGACCGGCGGTTAAGCCCATCCCGTATCGATGGCAGAATGTGGCGGTGGGCGGTGGTGGCTTCGCGCCCGGCATCGTGTTCAGCCCGGTTCAGCGCGGTCTTGCCTATCTTCGAACCGATATGGGTGGCGCCTATCGTTGGGATTCGGGAAACGGGCGCTGGGCGCCGCTGGAGGACGACCAAGGCGTCGCCAGCTATATGGGGGTCGAGAGTATCGCGGCCGATCCGATCGACGCGAATATTGTCTATCTGGCGGCAGGCATGAGCAAGGATCTGCCTGCCGCGATCTTCCGCTCGGCCGATCGTGGCGCGCACTGGCGGATCGTGCCGGTTCCCTTCGCGATGGGGGGCAATGAGGATGGGCGGGGCCTCGGCGAGCGATTGGCGATCGATCCGCAGCGGCACGCAACATTGCTGTTCGGTTCGCGGCACGATGGCTTGTGGCGTAGCGACGATTCGGGCGCACACTGGGCGCAGGTGGCGGGATTTCCGCGGCCCGGCCTCGGGGTGCCCGCTGGACGACGGGCGACGCATGGCGGCCTGTCTTTCGTCTTGTTCGATCCGCACCATTTCGCGCGCCTGTTTGTGGGCAGCGCCGATCCCGGCGGTGTGCATCTGTTCAGATCGGACGATGGCGGCGCACGCTGGAGGGGGATCGAGGGTGGTCCCGATAATGGCCTCCTCCCGGTCAAGGCCGTGGTCGGCAGCGACGGCGTGCTGACGATCACCTATTGCGACGCGATCGGCCCCAATGGGATCACGCGCGGCGCGGTATGGCGCTATGATCCGGCGGCAGGCCAATGGACCGACATCACCCCGCTGCGTGGCGCCGACACCCCACCGGGCGGTTATATGGGGGTAGCCGTTTCCGTCCAGGATCCGCGGGTCATCGCGGTCAGTACAGTCGATCGCGGCCGGCCGGTGGACACGGTCTGGCGCTCAACCGATGCGGGGCGCCATTGGGATGAACTCTGGCAGCGCAGCAAGCGGGACGTGCGGGCAACCCCCTTCCTCAATCTCGATGGCCAAGCCAATTTTGGCCACTGGATCGCCGGCCTCGCAATCGATCCTTTCGATCCAGGGCACGCCGCTTATGTGACGGGTGCCACCGTCTATGCCACCACCGGGTTCGATCGTCCGGGAACGATGCTCTGGACTCCGTGGACGGAGGGCATCGAGCAGACCGCGATCATCACGCTGGTCAGCCCCACCGGCGGCGTCCCGCTGGTTTCGGGATTGGGCGACATCGCAGGTTTCCGGCATGATGATCTGGCGATTTCGCCTGCCCATCTGCATCTCGATCCGTATCTGACCAACACCAACACGCTCGATTATGCAGGGCGTGCGCCCGCGATCATGGTGCGTAGCGGCAGCACGCACACACGGATCGTTCCCGGCGCGTCGCTCGCATGGTCGTGGGATGGCGGCGAACGCTGGTCGCCAATCGCTCTGCCGCCATCTTCGCCGCGCGCCGACGGCAGCGTCCCACCTGAAGCCACCGGTGATGCCGCGATCACTGTTTCGGCCGATGGCCGGAATTTCGTCGTCGAGACCGACCGGCCTTTGTTGAGTCGCGACCAAGGCCATAGCTGGCAGCCGGTAGAGGGCCTGCCATCGCGGGTTCGCGTGACCGCGGACAAGGTCGATGCTCGCCGTTTCTACGCGATCGACTTTGCGGCCCATCACCTCGTCCGCAGCGAGGATGGCGGCGCACATTTTCAACCGACCGCAGGGTTGGGCTTGCCGCGGACGCTGTCCGCCGCTGCCGTTACCTGGCGCGAGGCTCAAAATCCTCTGCTCGCCACGCCCGATTGTCCGGGATTGCTGTGGCTGAACGTGGGTGGGGATCTCTACCGGTCGGCCGATGCGGGCGATCGTTGGACACGTGTTGGGCAGGGACTTTCGGTCGCCTATTACGGCCTGGGAAAAGGGGCGCGGGGGCAAGGTTGGCCGGCCGTGTTCGCCATTGGGCGCCGGCAGGGCCTTTTCGCCGTGTGGCGGTCTGTCGATGGGGGCGGGACGTGGCGCCGCATCAACGATCACGGGCACCAGTGGGGCGCGCGCTTTCGCGTCATTTCCGGCGATCCGCGGCGTTATGGGCGGGTTTATATCGGTACAGACGGGCGTGGGATTGTCTACGGGGATCCCGAAAGAGGCACGGAGATACAGCGTGAAATACGACGGAACCGTGCTCGATTGCGAGATTCCGGGAAGTATTAAACTCAAAAGTTGTCTTGCTCATGGCCACCTTCTCAGGAGCTGGAGCCTCCGACAAACCCGGCGTGGTTCACTTCGGCACTGACGCCGACGGTCTTAACGGCCGCTTCCAACTCCGCCTTTCCGACTCCGAATTTCTTCGTCCAGTAGGCGACCTCGTAATCCTCGTGGATATTGACCCTTGAGGCATCCTGGGGGCCTCGGTTCGACTCGTCGTCAGACATGTTCCGTCTCCTCGGTTGATCAACCCTCGAGATTCCAGCGAGTTCATTGCGGCAATGCGCTCGGCCGCCCCTGCGCCTTCAGCCCGGAAGATGCTTGGCCAGTTCGCCGATCGCCTCGCCCGTAAAGATGGCCGTCGGCACGCCCTGAAGCTGGATCGGATGTTCCGTGCTGAGGCGAGCATGGATTCGATGCTCGGGGTCCAGTCCAAGCCATGCCCGAACCGCGCCTTCCAGGCTCGTCACCTCGGCCAGATCGTTATCGCCCCGTGGTACATTCTCCAAGGCGGCGCTCATGCTCCACTCGATCGGGCTCCGTCCGCTGGTGTCGTTCGATGCTCCGTCGCTCATCATTCGCCCTCTCTCGACCATAGTGAGGCTCAAGCGTCGCGGCGGTGTCGGAGTTCCTGCGGCACAGACTGGATCAGCCGGACCATCGCTCCAGTCGCCAGCAATATGCCTGCGACGAGCGTCCCGATCGCAGCCACGCCCAAGGGGGTGACCTCGACCTCGGCGCTCAATCCGACCGATCGGCCCGCGCGGATTTCAAATCGGGCGCGCGAGCTGCCGGTCTTTACATCCGGCATTCTCTCGCTCGTGTCAGTTGACATGATGGGCCGCGACATAGGCTTCGTCCGGCGTCGCTCGTGCGGAGATGGCGTTCGTCGCCAGATAATCGGCGAGGCGAGCCCTGAGACCGGCTGCGTCTGCCGGCGACCAGAGCTGCCCATCGATCACCGAGAAAAGTTCGGCGAGCCGATGGATCGGAACGAACACATTATGTTCTTGGATTTCGTCTGCTGCGCCGCTGGGCTTCATGGATCGGCCTCCAAAATGACCTTAGCAGACGGTTCGTCCGCCGGGGAGTTCCGCATTGCTGTCCGCGTCTGTGCGTTCGGGGCTCGAACCCCAGGTCGGACGTTGGTCCGATGCAAGGAGGATCCCGATGACAGAGACGGTAACCAACGACCCGCACAAGCATCGCTACGAACTTGAAGTCGGCGGTGAACTCGCCATCGCGGCCTATGAGAAGCGCGGCGATACGGTCGTCTTCATCCACACCGAGGTTCCCCGCGCACTGGAAGGGAAGGGGGTCGGATCGCGGCTGATCGCGGGTGCGCTCGATGACGTGCGCAGGGAGGGGTTGCATGTCGTCGCCCAGTGCAGCTTTGTCGCTGCCTATCTGCGCCATCATCCCGAACAGCAGGATCTGGTGGCCTGAGGCCGAACCCATGACGCCCCGAAGCGCCGGCATTCTCCTGTTTCGACGTGATCGAGGACGAACCGAGGTTCTGCTCGTCCATCCAGGCGGCCCCTTCTATCGCAACAAGGAGGCGGGTGTCTGGCAAATTCCGAAAGGGCTGATCGAGCCGGGCGAGGATGCCGTTCGGGCAGCCAGGCGAGAAACCGGGGAGGAACTCGGGATCGCAATCGACGATGCGCCGTGGCCGCTTGCGACCATCAAGCAGAAGGGCGGCAAGATCGTCGAGGCCTTCGCGCTCGAGCAGGTCATCGATGCGGATGCTGTCGTGAGCAACCGGTTCGAGATCGAGTGGCCGCCAAGAAGCGGCCGTCGTGAATCTTTCCCGGAAGTGGATCGGGCGGCCTGGTATGATTGGGACGCGGCAGAGGCGATGATGCTGGCGAGCCAACGCCCTCTGCTCGATGCGCTGAGGCGGGTGATCGGCGAATGAGCAGCGCTCTCGTACCGGCTTTCTTCGCTCGCGACGTCGCGGCGGTCGCGCGCGAGCTCATCGGAGCCTCGCTGCTGGTCGACGGCATCGGCGGGATCATCGTCGAAACCGAAGCCTATGATCAGCTCGATCCGGCGTCGCATAGCTTTCGCAGGCCCACCAGCCGCAATGCGGCGATGTTCGGGCCTCCTGGTCGGGCCTATATCTATCGCAGCTACGGGCTCCATTGGTGTCTCAATTTCGTCTGTGGGGCCGAGGGCACCGGGAGTGCCGTGCTGATCCGCGCGCTCGAACCGTGCGTGGGGCTGGAGATCATGGCCGCGCGACGAGGGATCGAGGATGTCCGGCGGCTGTGTGCAGGCCCCGGACGACTGACCCAGGCGCTTGGGATCGACATGAGCTTGAACGGCGCAGCGCTCGACGCGCCGCCCTTTCGTCTCGACCAGTCCAACGAGATCGTGCGATCGATTGTCGGACGTCGGATCGGTATCAAGCTGGCGATAGAGACACCGTGGCGGTTCGGTCTGGCAGGGTCGCCCTTCCTCAGCCGGGCTTTCCCGGACGAAAATGGTGGCCGGTCTTTCGGGGCTGCCACCAGCTAGCGGGCGTCGCCCCGGCAGATATTTTCAAGGCCACGCTGGTCCTCGTGCAAGCGCGGAATTCCGCCCTTCACGGTGGCGAAAGCGCAATCAATCCACGGGCTTATACCGACCTTTTCAACCGCGCGGGCGGTGGGGCCGCTTGACCAAGCCTCCGCTTTAACGGAACATAAAGAGAACAAGCCGAGTCTAAACGCCATCATGCCCGATATCGCCGAGTCCCTGCCGAGGAGCATAGCCGATCTTCGGACGATCGCGACTCCGGCCGTCGACTTCCGGGTCATGCCGTTCGAGCTCCCCTCGCTGGATAGCCGACTGAATGGCGGTGGCCTGCGTGCCGGCGCTCTGCACGAAGCGGCTGCGGACAATCTCGCGGCGCTGGCCGATCTCAAGGCGATTTATGGCCGGCGCGGTTATATGGCCCTGTTCCAGCGGCGCCGGCCCGACGACGCGGCCCGCATCGACGCATTGGCGAGGCAAGCAGGCGCCGCTGGCATCCGTGCGGTCGTGACCGGCGATGTGCTCTATCATGCGCCGGCCGCACGGCTGCTGCAGGATGTCGTGACCGCGGTCCGCGAGAAATGCACGGTCGATGAACTGGGCTATCGGCGCGAGGTCAATGCCGACCGCGCGCTCAAATCGCCGGCCGAAATGGTCCGGCGCTTCCGCGACTATCCGGATGCCCTGCGCGCCAGCGTCGACATTGCTGCGCTGTGCGCCTTCGATCTCGGCGAACTCGCCTATCAATACCCGCACGAGCGGCTGATCGAAGGACTGAGTGCCCAGGAGGCCCTCGAACAGATGTCGACGGAGGCGGTGGAGCGAATGTTCGACGGCGCCGTGCCGCAGGCCTATCGCGACCAGATCGCGCATGAGCTGAACCTCATCGCCGAGCTCGGCTATGCGCCCTATTTCCTCACCGTCCACGCCATCGTGCGCGAGGCGCGCCGCCGCGGCATTCTCTGCCAGGGGCGTGGCTCGGCCGCCAACAGCTGCGTCTGCTTCGTGCTCGGCGTCACCTCGATCGACCCGATCAAGCATGAATTGCTGTTCGAGCGCTTCGTCTCGGCGAAGCGGCACTGCCGCTATTCGCCGCCGCCGACCGGGCGGCGGCGGCGGTGAGCGTCGAAGGCATAGAACCGGATGTCGCTTTGCGGCCGCTGACCGACGGGCGCGAGGTGATCGAGGATTATCGATCGTTGCAGCTCTCGCTGCGCGCTCATCCGCTGACCTTCGTCCGCGACGAACTGGCCCGGCGCGGCGTCGTCCGCTGCGCCGATCTCGCCACGATCCGAGACGGGCGCCATGTCGAGGTCGCCGGCATCATCCTCGTCCGCCAGAAGCCGGGATCGGCCAAGGGCATCCTGTTCATCACCATCGAGGACGAGACCGGGATCGCCAACGGCATCCTATGGCCGGACCGCTTCGAGAAACAGCGCCGTACGATCATGTCCGCCTCGATGATCGGCATGAAGGGACGGGTGCAGAAGGAAGGGGAGGTGATCCACGTCATCTGCGACCGGATCATCGATCACGGCGATCTGCTGACCCGGGTCGGCCAGATGTCCTTCCCGCATCGGACCGGGCGCGGCGATGGTGCACGGCATGCCGGCGCGCCGGACCGCGGCGACAAGGGCTGGAGCCCGGAACCGCGCAATTGCTATTGGCCGCCGCATGCCGACGGCATGGATCCCGAAGAGGCGGTCCGTTTCAAATCGCACGACTTCCACTGACCGGTGGCGCAGCTTCCCAAGCATCAGCGCGTCGTGATCGCATTGTCGATCCATATCCTGCGCAACGGCGTCACGCGCTCCTCCGACGGCTGCGTCGACGGGATCGAGGTGCGCCTGGCGCTGCGCTGCCTGCTGCACCATTGCCCCGAGCGCTGGCCGCTCGAACTCTATTGGGATGCAGCGGGGCAGCAGAACGAGATCGGTCGCGCACAGGGGGTAACGGCCGCCTTCAACGGTATCGTCCGCCAGCTGCGCCGCGCCGGCCGCTATGAAGAGGGGACGCCGCCCTGACGGGTGCCCGCCGCGTGCATTGCTTCGTGAGTATCCGCGGCGGTGGCAGTGGGGCGTCGCCGGTCACCACCATGACGCGCGCCGATGTCGATCGCAGCGGCTATGCCACCGCCGCCGAGGCGCTGGCGGCGATGCCGTCCAATTTCGCCGGCATGGCGACCGAACAGAGCGCGCTCTCGGGCGCGGACACGTCCGGCGCCAATGCAGTCCTCGCTACCGGCGTCGACCTGCGCGCGCTCGGTACCGATGCGACGCTCGTCCTCGTCAACGGCCGCCGCATCGCCGGGTCGGGGCTCAACGGCGACATTGGCGATATTTCGAGCATGCCCAATGTCGCGCTCGACCGGGTCGAGGTCCTGACCGACGGCGCGTCGGCGCTCTACGGCTCCGATGCCGTCGGCGGCGTCGTCAACATCCTGCTCAAGCAGCGCTATGACGGGGCCGAGACCCGCCTGCGCTTCGGCAGCGTCACCAGCGGTGGCGCCCGCGAGACCCAGCTCGGCCAGACGCTCGGCACCAACTGGACCGGCGGCGGTATCCTGGCGGCCTATGAATATTATCACCGCGGCGCGCTCGCTTCGGCCGACCGGGCCTTCGCGCGATCGGCGGACTCGACCCCGTTCGGTGGCACCGACCATCGTTACTATCTGAGCGCACCCGGCAATATCCTCGCCTTCGATCCCGTGACCGGCGCCTATGAGCCTGCTTATGCGATCCGGCCCGGCCCATCGGGCATCGCGACCACGGTCGGCGATTTCGTCGCCGGCGCGACCAATCTCGAAAATTTCCGCGAGGGCACTGATCTCACCGCGACCCAGACCCGGCACAGCGGATATGCCCGGCTCTATCAGGGCGTCGGCGACAGCGTGCACCTGGCGCTCGATGCGCGCTATTCCCGCCGCCATTATGCGGTCGCCGGCGTCGCCTCGAGCACGGTCGGCGAGATCACCGCGGCCAATCCCTATTTCGTGTCGCCCGATGGCGCGCCTTACGACCTGTTCGCCTATAGCTTCTATCCCGAGCTGGGGCCGACGCGCGACACCGGTACGGCCGAGGCGATGACCTATGGCGCATCGGCCGATGTCGATCTGGGCGCCCATTGGCAGATCCGCTCCTACGCAGGGTTCGCCCAGGAGCGCGACACGTCCCGCGCCGATCATCTCGTCGACAGCGCGTCGCTGTCGGAGGCGCTCGGCACGACGCCCGACGATCCGCTGACCCCGTTCAGCACTGCGGCCGACGGCTATTTCAATCCTTATGGCGCGGGCGGCGCCAATTCGCGCGCCATCCTCGACTTCGTCGGCAACGGCTTTACGCTCACCCATACGCGCGTCGCGACGGTCACGATGTCGATCGCCGGATCGGCGATGAGGTCCAGCCCGCTCGCATATCCCTTCGTGCCGAAGGCCTTGGCGGCCTCGTCCGCCGTATCCCGGCTGTTGGTGGCGATCGCCGCCAGCGACAGGCCCGCAAGTGCCTGAACGGCAGGGACATGCGATTCCCGGGCCCAGCCGCTGTGCGCATTCGCGCCGATGATTCCCACACGCAATTCGTCGGCCATAATCGGTCTCCTCGATGCGGCGCATCCACCGGCCGCATCCTCTGCCCACAAGCTATTGACTATTGCTGCTTGAACAATTGCCTGTAGCTTAGGATCACTTGTAACCGAGGATCGCGAATGCTCGACCGCCTGACCAGCATGGCCGCCTTCGTCAAAACGGTGGATCTCGGCTCGTTCACCGCGGCAGGCGCGGCGCTTGGGCTCTCGTCGCAAATGATCGGCAAGCATGTCGCGAGCCTGGAGGAGCGTCTCAACGCGCCGCTGCTCCGACGCAGCACGCGGCGACAGAGCCTCACCGAGGTGGGGCAGCTATTCTACGAGCGGTGCCGGATCGTCCTGAGCGAAGCGGAGGCGGCCGAGACGCTGGTCGAAGGCATGAGCGCGGCGCCGCGCGGTCGTCTGCGGGTCAACGCACCCGTGGCCTTCGGTGCGGGCGTGCTGGCGCCGGTCATCGCCGATTTTCTGGATCGCCATCCCGGGATCGAGGTCGAGCTCACGCTGACCGACCGCTATGTCGATATTGTCGACGAGGGTTATGACGCGGTGCTGCGGCTCGGGCCAATCGGCGATACCAATCTCGTCGCGCGCGAACTGGTCAGTCATGATCAGATCGCCTGCGCGTCGCCCGACTATATCGCCCGCCATGGCGCTCCCGAACGGCCAGGCGATCTCGATCGCCATGATTGCCTCGCATTCGTGAACTGGTCGGGCCTGCCCTATGCCGAATGGCGCTTTGCCAAGGATGGCGTGACGCATTCCGTCCGGATCCGCAGCCGGTTCCAGGTCAATGACGGGCGCGTCCTCGTCGCAGCGGCGATCGCCGGGCGCGGGATCATCCTGCAGCCCGTCGCGATCTTGCGGGACGCGATTGCGGACGGCCGGCTGGTTCCGGTTCTCCGTCATTACGTTCCCCCGTCGCGGCCGCTCTATCTGGTGTTCGCGCGACGCACGCCCCAGCCCCCCAAGCTGCGCGCGTTCATCGACTGCGTCGTCGCGGAGATGGGCGTGCGGTCGGGTGATCCGTGACGGCGGCTCGCTTCCAGATGCAACGGCATCCGGGCAGGATCGCGATCCCGGTGACGGTCATGCTCGGGGACTCTGTACGCGAACGCCGTCAGGCACGGCGCATCGCCGTGGCAGCGAGCCTTTCGGCGTAGGCCCCGTCGAGCGGCTCATCCGGCAACAGACGCATCCAGCAACAGACGATAGCGGAAGGCGCCGTGGATCCTATCGTTGAGCGCTCCGACATCGGTATCGGCGGCGAACGCGCGCGTCGCGATGGCCTCGGACAGGATCGACGCGATCTCTCTCCCGTCTCTCCGTTGCGATCTTCTTCGGTCAATTCCCGGCGTCGCCGCTCCAATCTGCGCCCGGCGGCCACGATGCGGCATGTCGCTGCGCCGCCGCGATCGCTTTCGCCGCCGCGGGCTTTGGATTCAGCCGGCTGGCACGGTGATGACGGACACGCACCGCGCTTTTCGGACATTTTTCAGCAATTGCGGCTGGCGATCGGCTGCTTCTGAGATCTGCCTGGTCGCCAGGTCTCGATCCAGGCCGGTTTCGGGCGGTCGGCCATGCTCGCGAGGCGCCGACGGCTCCCCGATCGCCGAAAGCGACCGGTGCGATGCACAATATCGTTTTTCCCCGTCCAATCGCGGAACTCCGGGCATTTTTGTGCGCTTGCAGCAGCGAGCATCGGCCGGCGTGCGGACGCTCGGGTGTCGATCTGTTTGCGTACCAAGGAGCGAGCATGGACCATAAGATGCGTGGGCGGTGGCTGGTCGTCACCACGGCGGTGGTCACGATCCTTCTGGGCATCGTCCTGCTCGGGCTGGGCGGCTGGCTCGCCGCGCTTGGAGGCTCGGTCTATTATCTGCTCGCCGGGCTCGGACTCGTCGCGTCCGGGGTGCTGATCCTGCGCGGCCGGCGGAGCGGTATCCATGTCTATGTTGCGGTGCTGGCGGCAACGGTGGTCTGGGCACTCTGGGAGGCCGGGCTCGATGGCTGGGCGCTGATCCCGCGCATCGTCGCGCCGGCTGTTCTCGGACTGTGGCTCTGCACACCCTGGATTGCCGGACGGCTCGATCGGCAGGCGGGCGTGACCGGCAGCGCTGCCACCTGGCGCTCGCTCGCCGGCATGGCCATCTGCGCGCTGCTCATCGCGGGCGTGTTCGCGGCCGGCTATGCCACGACCGCGCAGCGCTTCGAGCAAGGTTCGCCCTATCCGGCCGCACGCGGCGCAGCGCTTGCGACCGACGGCCCGTCCGACGACTGGCGTTACTACGGCCGCAGTGCCGGCGGCGAGCGCTTTGCGCCGCAGACCCAGATCACGCCGCAGAACGTCTCCCAGCTGAAGCCGGCCTGGTCCTTCTCGACGGGCGATCTGCCGCGCGCCGGCGAGAACAGCCGAGGCCGCGAATTCAGCTTCGAGGCGACGCCGATCAAGGTCGGCGACAGCCTCTATTTCTGTACGCCGCACCATGATGTCGTCGCGCTCGACGCGACCACCGGCAAGCAGCGCTGGCGCTATGTGGCCGGCGGCGACATGTCGAAGAACATCTATCAGGCGTGCCGCGGCGTTTCCTATTTCGACGCGCCCGCCGGCCAGGCGTGCCCGCATCGCATCATCGCGACCGAATCGGCGACGCCCAAATTGTTTGAGCTCGACGCCGATACCGGGAAGCTGTGCCGGTCCTTCGGGCAGGGCGGCGCGGTCGATCTGCGCGACGGCCTCGGCGACGTGCCGCCCGGCTTCCACTTCATCAGCTCGCCGCCGCTGGTCATGAACAACCGGATCATGCTGAGCGGCTGGGTCTATGACGATCAGAGCGTGCAGGAGCCTTCGGGCGTCGTGCGCGCCTTTGATGCGGTCACCGGCAAGCTCTCCTGGGCCTGGGACGTCGGACGGAGCCCGACCAACAGGCCGCTCGGCAAGAACGAGATCTTCACCCGCGGCACGCCCAATGCGTGGGGCGTCTACACCGCCGATCCGGCGCTCAACCTCGTCTACATCCCGACGGGGATCGCCACGCCGGACTATTTCGGCGGCCGGCGCCGTCCGTTCGACGACAAGTACAACACGTCCGTGGTCGCGCTCGACATGACCACCGGCCTCGAGCGCTGGCATTTCCAGCTCGTCCATCACGACATCTGGGATTTCGACGTGCCGATCGGGCCGTCGCTGGTCGACTTGCCGGGGCCGAACGGATCGACCATCCCGGCGCTGGTGCAGACCAGCAAGCAGGGCCAGCTGTTCCTGCTCGACCGACGCAACGGCCATCCGATCGCCAAGGTCGAGGAGCGGCCCGTTCCCGGCGGCCATCTGCCCGGTGAACGCTATGCGCCGACCCAGCCTTTCTCGGTCGGCATGCCCAATCTCACTCCGCCCAAGATGGTGGCGACCAAGACCTGGGGCATGACCCCGATCGATCAGGCCCTGTGCCGGATCGAGCTGGCCGGCATGCGCAACGACGGCCTGTTCACGCCGTCGGGCCTCGACAAGCCGGTGCTGGGCGATCCCGCCTTCGATGGCGTGATGGACTGGTATGGCGGCACGATCGATCCGGTGCGCAAGCTGCTCTACACCAACTCGATGGAGATGCCGTTCGTCTTCACCACCTATACCCGTGCCGATGCGCTGAAGAAGAAGCTCTTCAAGCCATGGGCGGGTTGGGGCCATCCCTATCCGCAGCCGCTGTTCAACAACAATCCGCAGCACGGCCTGCCTTATGCCCAGGTGGTGAAGCCGTGGCTGGGTGCCTTCGGCGCGCCGTGTGTCGCGCCGCCATGGGGTACGCTGAAGGCGATCGATCTGGTCGCGCGCAAGGTGGTCTGGTCGCGCCCCGTCGGCACGACCGCCAACATGGGGCCGCACAATTTCCGTATCCCGTTCGGGCTGCCCACCGGCATCTTCATGATGGGCGGCAACATCGCGACGGCAAGCGGTCTGGTCTTCATGGGCGCGACGTCCGATCAGCAGTTCCGGGCGTTCGACGCGCGCACCGGCCGGACCTTGTGGAGCACCGCGCTTCCGGCGGGCGGCAACGCCACCCCGCTCAGCTATACCGGGCGCGACGGCCGCCAATATGTCGTGATCGCGGCCGGCGGTCATGGCGGCCTGCGATCCCGCAATGGCGACAGCGTGATCGCCTTCGCCCTGCCGAAGGCAGCGCAATAAGGGAATGATCGGCGCAGCCCAGGCAGCTGCGCCGATCGAGGCGTGCGATCACTGCGGCGCACGCGCCCCGCCAAAACGGGCGTAAAGCGTGGGCAGGACGAAAAGCGTCAGCAATGTCGCCGTCATCAAGCCCCCGATCACGACCGTGGCCAACGGCTTTTGCACCTCGGCACCGGCGCCATGGCCGAGCGCCATGGGAACGAAGCCAAGGCTGGCGACCAGCGCGGTCATCGCGACAGGGCGGAGCCTGGCGAGCGCCCCTTCGCGTGCCGCGCGAGCACGATCCATTCCCGTCGACAACAGATCATGGATCGAAGTCACCATGACGAGGCCGTTCAGGACCGCGATGCCGGACAGCGCGATCAACCCGACTGCCGCCGAGACGGAGAAGGGCATGCCGCGCAGGAACAGCGCGAGCACCCCGCCGACCAGCGCTAGCGGCACCCCGGTGAACACGATGATCGCGTCACGCACGGAGCCGAGCGCGCCATAGAGCAGCAGCATGATGACGGCGAAGCACAGGGGCACGACGATCGCCAGCCGGTTGCGGGCCGATGCGAGATTTTCGGCCTGCCCACTCCATTCCATGTAGGTGCCGGGCGGCATCTTTAGCTGGGCATCGATCGCGGCCCTGGCATCGGCGACCACGCCGGCGACGTCCCGATCCCGGACATTGGCCTGGACCACGACGCGGCGCTTTCCATTCTCCCGGCTGATCTGGTTCAGACCGTCGGCGACGTTGATGTCCGCGACGGTGGACAGCGGCACGAAGCCGCCGGCGGCCGTCGGCACCGGGATCTGCGCGACCTGGGTCAGGTCCGACCGGGCAGCCTCGGACAGGCGGATCACGACCGGGAAACGGCGATCCCCTTCGAAGATGACGCCGGCCTCACGGCCACCGATCGCCGCGGCGACGGTGTCCTGCACATCGCCGGCGGACACCCCGATCCGCGACATCGCCACGCGGTTCGGCCGGATGTCGAGCATCGGCAAGCCTTCGGTCTGCTCGACACGGACGTCTACCGCGCCGCGCGTCTTGCGCAGGATATCCGCGATGCGATCGGCGGCCGCGTTCATGCCGCCGAAATCGTCGCCGAACACGTTCACGGCGATGTCGCCGCGCACGCCCGCGATCAGCTCGTTGAAGCGCATCTGGATCGGCTGGGTGATCTCATAGGCATTGCCGGGCAATGTCTTCAGTCGCGTCTCGATCCGCGCCACGAGCTCCTCCTTGCTCAGGCCTGGAACGGGCCAATCCGCCCTGGGCTTGAGGATGACGAAGGTGTCCGTCGCGTTTGGCGGCATCGGATCGCTGGCAATCTCGGACGTGCCGGTTCGCGAAAAGGCGAAGCGCACCTCGGGCTGGCGGGCGAGCATCTTTTCGACCTGGAACTGCATGGCCTGGCTTTGATCGACCGACGTGCCCGGAATGCGAACCGCCTGGACAAGGATGTTGCCCTCGTCGAGCTGGGGCAAGAATTCCTGACCCAGGGTCGTAAAGGCGACACCGGCCAGCGCCAACGCGCCCACGGCCATACCGAGCGTGGCACGCGGGCGGCCCATGGCCGTATCGAGCCCCGGTTCATAGCGTCGCCGCAGCCATGCCAGGATACGACTCTCCGTCTCGTCGACCGACGCGCCGAGCCCCACCGCGATCGCCGCGGGTACGAAGGTCATCGACAGGATGAAGGCGAAGACCAGCGCGATGATGACGGTAAGTGCCATCGGCTCAAACATCTTGCCCTCGACGCCCGAGAAGGTGAGCAAAGGCGCATAGACGAGGATGATGATCGCCTGACCATAGACCGAGGGACGGATCATCTCGCGGGCCGACGCCGCCACGATGGCGAGCCGATCCTGAAGGGGCAGGGGCGCTTCGCGACCATGCTGGGCGTCGCCGAGACGGCGCAGGCAATTCTCGACGATGATCACCGCGCCATCCACGATCAGGCCGAAGTCCAGCGCGCCAAGGCTCATCAGGTTCGCGGACACGCCGGCCCTGAGCATGCCGATGCTGGTGAGCAGCATCGCGATCGGGATCACCAGCGCCGCGATCAGGGCTGCGCGGACATTGCCGAGCAGGACGAAGAGCACGACGATGACGAGCACCGCGCCCTCGGCGAGATTGCGTGCGACGGTCGTGATCGTCGCGTTGACGAGCTCGGTACGGTTGAGCACCGGCTTGACCACGACGTCGACGGGCAGCGCCCGCCCGATCTCGATCAGTCGCTTGCCGACGCCGGTCGAGACCGTGCGGCTATTCTCGCCGATCCGCATCACGGCAGTGCCGACGACGACCTCGCGGCCATTCTCGGATGCGGACCCCATCCGCAGCGCTTGGCCGGTGCGGACGGTCGCGATCTGGCTGAGCAGGACCGGCACGCTCGCACGCGTGGCGATCACGGTACGCACCAGCTCGTCGATGTTACGGATGCGGCCATCGGCCCGGACTGCGAGGCCTTCGCCGTTGCGATCCACGACCCCGGCACCCGCGCTGGTGTTGTTGCGCTCAAGGGCCGTCGCGAGATCCTGCAGCGTGATGTGCATGGCGGCCATGCGCTGGATGTCGGGCATCACGAGATACTGCTTGGTGTAGCCGCCGAGGCTGTCGACGCCGGCGAGGCCTGGCGTGCCCTTGAGCTGGGGCGTGACGATCCAGTCCTGAACGGTGCGCAGATAGGTCGCCTTGTCCGCCTCGCTGATGAGGTGATCGCCCTCGGGGGTGATGTAGCTGCCATCCTTCTGGAGGCCAGGCTCGCCGACCAGATGGTGGTCCTTGCCGAGCTCGCGAAACTCGATCGTCCACATGAAGATGTCGCCAAGCCCGGTAGCGATCGGTCCCATCTCTGGATTTGCGCCGTCGGGCAGGCTGTCCTCCACCGTCCGCAACCGTTCGGCGACCTGCTGGCGCGCGAAATAGACATCGGTGCTCTCGGCGAAGACGGCGGTAATCTGCGCGAATCCGTTCCGGCTGAGCGAGCGGGTGTATTCAAGGCCCGGGATGCCGGCGAGCGCGGTCTCCACCGTGAAGGCGACCTGCTTCTCGATCTGGTCGGGGGACAGCGCTGGCGCAACGACGTTGATCTGGACCTGGTTGTTGGTGATGTCCGGAACGGCGTCGATGGGCAGACGCTGGATGGCGAAGACGCCGACGAGCGCCGCTGCGATGGTCAACAGCAGCACAAGCCAGCGCTTTTCGACGGCGACGGTGACGATGCGGGCGAGCATGGTTCAATCCTCGTCCTGCGCGTCGCTCTTGCCGAGTTCGGCCTTGAGCGTGAACGAGTTGGTCGACGCGATCCGCTCGTCGCCGGTCAGGCCGGAAATGACCGTGATCGATCCGCCATGGGTGCGCCCGAGGGTCACGGCGGTCGCCCTGAAGCCGGTCGGCGTCCGCACGAACACATGGGGCTTGTCGCCGATCATCTGCACGGCGGCCGATGGCACTGCGACGCTGCGGTTGCCGGTGGCGGGGAGCAGCACCGAGACCCCGACATTCTCGCCGACACGCCAGGCGCCATCGGCATTGTCGATGCGCGCGATCACCGGCACCAAGCGGGTGGTCTCATCCAGGATCGGCGAGACGAAAGTGACGAGGCCGTCCCGCCGGCGGCCGGCGGACGTCACCTCCACACGGGCTCCGGGCTTCACCCGCCCGGCATCGGCCGGCACCAGCGACATCGTCACCGACACCGTGGCGAGATTGGCGACGCGGAACAGTTCGGCGTCAGCCGCGATCTGCTGGCCGAGCGTCGCCGACCGGGCAATGACCTGGCCGGTTAAGGGCGCGCGGACTGCGATCCGGTTGAGCGCGCCCCCCTGTCCGCCGGTGGCGGACAGCTGCTGACGCGCGAGGCGAAGCGCGATGCTGGCCTCCATCGCGGCCGTGCGAGCGGCGACGAGATCCTGTTCTGGCGACACCCGTTCGGCGAACAGGCGCTGCTCGCGCTGCAGATTCGAGCGGGCGAGCGCGAATCTCGCGCGGGCTGCTTCGACTTCGGCGTTGAGCGAGGCGGCCTCGCGGCTCTCGATCACCGCGAGCGTGTCGCCACGGCCAACGGGCTGGCCCAGATTGCGGGTCAGCGACACGAGGCGCCCGCCGATCGGCGCCGACACGACCTGCACGCCCTGCGGATCGCCCTCGATCGTTGCCGGCAGTTCGATGGCGCCAGCGACGCCGCCGACGGTGGGCCGGGTCACTTCGATGCCGGCATCGGCAATTTGCTGGGCGGATAGAATGGCGGTCTGCGCCTCGTCAGGCGACGTCTTCTCGTCGCCGCCCGCTTGCGTTTCCGTTGTGTCGTGAGTGGTGGGCGAACGTCCGCAGCCAGCCAATGCCAGCGCGATGGTGGCGGGCACGAGGGCTCGCAGCAAAAGGGGATTCATCGATCGTCCTCCCTAGACGAGGGCAGGGTGGCAGCGAGCCGTTCGAGGCGTGCCTGCGCGCGGTGATAGGCGGCGAGCGCGTCGATCGCGGTCGTTCGCGTCTCCGAGAGACTGCGTTCCGCGTCGAGCAGGTCGAGCTGCGCGAACTTGCCTTCGCGATAACCGATACGCGCAATCCGCGCGGCTTCTAGGGCCGCCGCGAGGGCTGGCCCGACCGCCGTGGTGGCGGCGGCCTGCGCATTGGCGAGTTCGGCCTGCGCCTGCGCGATCTGTCGCTCGGTATCGAGCATCGCGCTGCGACGCTGGGCGTCCGCCTTGTCGCGTTCTGCCGTGGCCTGCTCGATCGCCGCCGAGCCGCTGTTGAAGAGCGGCAGCGGAACCGAGACCCCGAATATCGCCGCGACGCTGTTGGTGGCAGGAAGCCGCCGGACGCCCGTGCTGACCGTGACGTCGGGGATGCGCTGGGCGCGGGCCAGCCGAAGCAGTGCCTCGGCAGTGCGCCGATCGGCCGTTGCCGCCGCGACCGGTAGGCTCGCCATGCCATCCGGCAGCCGTACCGGACCATAAGCCTCGATGCGCTCGAACCATGCCTGATCGAGCCGACCGGCTATCGGCTGGCCGAGCCGCCGTTCGAGGTTGGCGCGTGCCAGCGTCGCGAGGCGCGCCGACTTTTGGACGTCGGCATCGGCGGCGATGTGCAGGACGTCGGCACGCTGGCGCTCCAATGGCGAAGCCTTGCCGGCTTCGACACGGGCCTGGGCGCCATGAACCGTCTCGCCCGCGATGCGCGCCTGTTCGCGGGAAGCGCCAAGGCGGCGCTCCGCGGCGATGGTTTCGACATAGGCGTCGGTCACGCTTTCCCGCAGCTCTGCCTCGGCGAGCGCCTGGTCGAGGCCGGCCCGTCCTCGCTGCGATTCCGCCACCGCGATCCGGGCCGGGCGCTTGCCGCCAAGTTCGAGCGGCAAACCGATTGCGACCGTCTGCTTGGGGGCTTCGATCCCATGATAGGCCCGGGATCCTCCGACATTTTCGATGTCCGCACTCGCAGTCGGATTGGGCCGCAGGCCGGCGACACGCCGCCCGGCGTCGGCCGCGCGGATGCCGGCGTGGGCGGCGTCCAGTGACGGAGCACTGGCGCGCGCGCGTTCGATCGCTTGAGCGAGCGTGAGGATTGGTCCGTCTGGTGGACCATCGGAAGTCTGTGCCTGCGCCGTCGAGGCGCAAGCGGTCACGGCCAGAACGGCCGCGATCACGCGATGCATGATGTTATGCTCCTGACGTAGGGATCAGCCGCGCGGCTGGTGCCGGCGGCGGGATGCGTGCGTCAGGCCCGGGGCGGGCGAAGCAACTCGGCTGGATCGGCCGTCGCGAGTGTCGTCGGGCGAAGGCTCGCCGGTGTCTGAGCGGCGCGCTCATCGAGCGGCAACCGCCCTGCGGTCGCCGGAAATCCTACATTATGGTCATGGCAGCTGGCATGATGATGCGGATATCCCTTGTCCGCATCCGCCGGCACTTCGTCGCCGTCGCCCGCCCAATGGCCGCTATCGGCCGCCTGGGTCGTCTCGATCGGCGCGAAGGATTCGCGCGCATGTGCCGTCGCCTGTCCGCTCGCCGAGATGGCGAGCAGGAAGCCGAGGAAGAGCGTGAGCATCTTATGCACGATGCCGTCCTACCCGATTTGGCAATGCTTGTCGTGTCCTATGCCGGCCGGTTCCTTTATGAACGGGGCGAAGCTCAGCCGGCGCCTGCCGGATGATCCGACTCCCGCGCCCATTTCCAGGCTGGCCACGCCGCATCTTTCCGATGCGACCGCCGATAGGCATGCTGTGGGACGTGACAGGATCAAGCCCGTCTGCACGCACGATCACGAGAATATGATCGCGGACAGATGCCTGCTGCGGTGAGAATAATTCCGTCAGGTCTCCGATCGTGCGTCGTAGGCGGTTCGTGCCGCCTCCATGGCGTGCCAGTTTTCGCCGATCCACTTGGCGAAGAAATGCAGCGGCGGGAGCATGCCTTGCCCCAAGTCGCTCAGCTCATATTCGACCCGAGGGGGCACTTCGGCGAAATAATGACGGACCACCAAGCCGTTGCGCTCCAGCATCCGCAGCGTCAGCGTGAGCATCCGTTGGGAAATGCCCGTCACGCCCCGCTTGAGCGCGGAGAATCTGAGGCGATTGCCTGGCGACTGCGCCAAGAGCAACAGCACCAGGATCGTCCATTTGTCGCCGAGATGCGTCAGTGTGTCATGTGGCGCGCAGGACAATGTGCCGATGCCGCGGGGGGATTCCCCGCCATGCTCCTCCGTCGGCGTCGGCATGGGTTCCCTCCTTGTAACCGAGGCACAGGCAGGTGCCGTCTTGTGCGACCGGCTCCCCGGTATAGCTTCGTTACCATCGATGGTTACATATAGGAACCAATATGCGGAATGTCGGGATCATAGGCGCAGGGCATGTCGGGGAGTCGCTTGCATCCCGGCTCGTCGAGACCGGGCATAGGGTCAAGGTCGCCAACTCCCGAGGGCCGGACAGCCTCGGCGCATTCGCGCAGAGGACCGGCGCCGAGGCGGTCGCAATCGCCGACATTGCGCTGGACGTGGACGTGCTCATGATCGCCATCCCGATGGCACGCATCGGCGACCTGCCGAAGACCGTCATCGCATCCCTTCCGAAGGGCGCGATCGTGGTGGACGCGGGCAATTACTATCCGCTGCGGGACGGGGCCATCGCGGAGATCGATGCCGGCCTCATCGAATCCCAGTGGGTATCCCGGACTCTGGGCGTCGCCGTCATCAAGGCGTTCAACAACATCATCGCATCGTTGCTGGCGTCGAGCGGCAGGCCCGAAGGGGATCCATGCCGCATCGCATTGCCGGTGGCGGGTGACGATCCAAAGGCGCGGGCAGCGATCATGGCGATCGTCGAGCGGCTGGGATTCAGCGCCGTCGATGCCGGTCCCTTGTCGGAATCGTGGCGCCAGCAACCGGGGCAGCCCGCTTACTGTACAGACCCGACCTGTGACGAGCTGCCGCTGCTGCTCCAGCGCGCCGATCGAGCGAAAGCGCCACAAGGCCGGGATAGGGCGTCGAGGATTCTCGCGAAGCTCCCCGATGATTATCCGGCGGAGCAGCTTGTCCGGGTTTCCAGAATGTTCGTGGGATTGGACAGGGCGAAACCAGGGAACTGGCTTGCCGTGCTGCGGCTTGGCCTGGCACTCCTTCGCGCCGGACGGTGATCTCGCACTGGAATCAGGGCCGAAATCATCGGTTTTTCGATGGACGGCATCGATCGCCACGCCGACGGAGTGAAAGATATCGCGGAAACGCAGGGGGACGGGCTCAATTTTCCGTATGAAATCGATCGATACCCAAGGTTTGAACCGATAGCTGTTGTCCCAGTCTCACCATCCGGAGTGGAGCCATGCGTTTTATCCTTCTTGCAGCGATAGCCCTGACGGCTCCGGTCGGTGCCCAGACTCTTCCTGCCGCTCTCGCGACGGATCCGCCGCGCGATGCGGCACATCCGGCAAGGCTCGAACAGGTCCGCTATGCGACGGGCGGTGTCCAGGTCGCTGCACGGCTGTTCGTTGCGGCAGGCGCGGGCATCCACCCGACAGTGTTGCTGCTCCATGGCTTTCCGGGGACCGAGCTCAATCTCGATCTGGCGCGGGTGTTGCAGCGTGCCGGCTGGAATGTGCTCGCAATCCATTACCGCGGCGTGTGGGGCGCGCCCGGGCAGTTCAGCTTCAGCCATACCGTGGAAGATGCGCATGCGGCCATCGCCTGGCTGCGCTCGCCGGCGGCAGCGGCTTACGGTGTTGACCCCACACGCATCGTGGCGCTTGGTCACAGCATGGGCGGGTTCGACACGCTGATGCTCGGCGACGACAAGGCGCTCGCCGGCTATGTTCTGATCTCGGCCGCTGACATGGCCAAGAGCGCCGAGGCCGATAGTTGGACCGCGGACAAGCGTGCCGATTTCGCCGATGAGGCGAGCTACACCAATGCGAGCGTCGAGGCGTTGACGGCGGACGCGGCAGCGCATGGCGCGGCGTGGAACTGGACCGAGCGTGCGGCGCAGCTGGCCGGCCGGCCGGTGCTGGTGCTCACCTCCGACGATGGTCTGGCGCCGTTGGGCGAAGCCGCGGCCCGCTCGATCGTCGCGGCGGGCGGCCCGAAGCCGACGGTCGTCCACATGACGACGGACCATAGCTACAATGACCACCGGGTAGCGTTGGCCGCAACCGTGGCCCAATGGCTCGCGGTCCATTTCCCGTCGCGATGAAATGATGCCCGTGGTGAGGCTGGCCTTGCCGGATCCCGGAGCCGGTACTGATGGCGAGCATGTCACGTAAGCAGGTCATCGCGCAGTCGCGATGATCAAGCTTGAATCGTAATGGCACGAGCCTGAGCCAAGCGCTTATGACCGGTTTCGCCATCCTGACCGAGCACCTCTCATGGTTTGAACCGCTTTTTGACGCGGTATCGGCGCGAGAGATATTGGCGCAGACGATCCATGCCGACGAACTTTGCTGCGATCCGTCAAGCGCCATCATTCCGGCTCCGTTGGTGTTCAATCGCATCGCTGTGTCGGGTTGATTGCGGGTGGCCGACCCCCCGATCTTTTTCGCCTGCTCGCTGCTGCGTATTGGCAGCGACTGGGCGCCTGCGTGCTGAACCGCGTCCAAGCGCTCGAGACGGACGCGTCGAAGGCAAGCCAGCTTTCGCTCATTGCCGGGTGCGGCCACGGCATGGCGGCCGCGCACGTCATCCATCATCATCCATCGTCGCGCGGAAGGGGCAGCTCGGTGCTGATTGGAATCTCAGCGCGGCCTTTTTGCCGACTCTCAAGTTCAGCTGAAATTTGATGGTCCCGCCTTGAGCCTGATCCACTGGTGCAGCTGTGGTGGAAAGCGGACCCTAAGGCCCTTGCGGCGGAGTTTGCGCCATTGGGTCAAGTTGAAGACGCTGCCAAGGATGACGGTTCATGTCCGAAGCTATCCTTCGGGGCAGCCGGCTTAAAGGGCATGAATGTCCCACGAGCGGCTGGCTGCGTTCGATCGGGTCAAGACATTTGGCGGTACGCGTGGAAGCGGCCGTGACTGACAGATGAGGGGCTGAGCGGGGCCGTGGGGACGATAGAACGGACGCGCCAGGCAGGACAGTGCAGCCAGGATCAATGTGGTCTTGGCCGCCCCCCCCGGATCGGTCAGGCCGATTGAGGCACGATGCTGATCATCTCCTCTTCGGTCGGCTCCTTGGCGGGTTTGAGCGAGAGCGCTTGATCAGGCTGGACATGACGGCTGCGCCGGACGGGATCGAGCTTCACGGTCTCGCCTGTCTGTAGAGCGCGCTCGATCGCGGCGAGCACGCGCAGGTCAAACAGACCTTCCTCGCCATCGGCCTCCGGATGACGGTCGTTCAGGATGCAGTCCGAGAAATACTGCGTCTCGTTGCCAAACTGCTCGACCGGATCGAAATTGTGGGTCTTGCTGCCTTCGCCGTCGGTTTCCGTGTAGGAAATGCCGATCTTCGGGCCGAACATGAAGCAGGGGGCGGCATGGATTGTGGCCTTCGTTCCCACCAGCGTGAAGCTTTCGGCAGGCGCGGTCGCATAGCTGACCGTGAATTGCGCCAGGCGGTCGCCCGGGAAGCGCAGCGTGACCGCGACGGTGTCATCGAAATTGAAGGTCCGGCCAGCCGTTTTCGTGCCGACCGCATAGACGGCGATGGGCTCCTCGCCGAACAGATTACGTACCGCATTGAGCGGATAGGTGCCCATGTCGGGGACCGGGCCGCCCCAATAGCCATTGTGGCCGCGCGAATTCTCTTCCGCGACATTCTGGGCGAAGGTCGCGGTGAACGCCCTCAGGTCGCCAAATTCGCCGTTGCGCGCACGCGTGATCATCTCGACCGTTCCCGGTTCATGGTGGAGGCGATAGGCGATCATCAGCTTGGCGCCGCTCTTCTTCTGGGCGGCGAGTATCTGCTCGGCATCTTCGACGCTCGACGTCATCGGCTTTTCGAGGAGGACGTGGATACCGGCCTCGAGCGCAGCCAATACATAGGGCGTATGCAGGAAATTCGGCGTAGCGACATAGACGGCGTCAATCTCGCCCGATCTCAGCAGCGCGTCATATTCCTCATATTTCCAGGATTTGATTGCGTATAGGCCAGCAAGCGCATCGGCCTTCACCGGGTCACCCGTCACCAATGCCGCCAGTACGGAATTGTTGGTACGGCCGATGCCGGGCATGAACGCCTGTTGCGCAATCTGGCCCCCGCCGACGACGGCATAGCGTATTTTCTTGGTCCGTCCGAACATGGTCGGTCTCCGCTCCTGAATGGGTGATCGAAAGACCAACGTCACTCCGCCACCTTTTGTTGCGTCGCATCATCTTCGGCGCGGTCGTCTCCAAGCGGCCCGAGCAGTGGACGCCAAGGGGCGTTTGAAGGTCGAAACGGTGGCGGGTTCGTGATTCCCGCCACCAGTGCGCCAATTGCTGTAGCGTCTTCAAAAAATCAGGCAGCGGTCTTGGCCGAAGTCAGTCCGACCGGGCGTGGCTCGTTCGGTCTGCCCACGGCTCCCTATTGCAGCGGCCAACTCGATCGGGTCGCGTCATGCTCGTCCTGCGTCGGCGGGCGACGCAGCACCAGCTCTTGATCGGTCCAGCGCACGAGCCCCATCGCGGCGAAGGCGTCGAGCCATCCTTCCATCGGCCAGCGACCCCATCGCGCGTGAAATATGGTCGCGTTCCGCACGATGTCGGCGACATGCTGCACGGGCGGCTCGTAGCTGTCATGATGTTGGTGGCAGGCGATCGCCCCGCCGACGAACAGCAGCGGAAGGCCAGCCGCCGCGGCGCGGAAGCCGAAATCGGTGTCCTCTCCGCCATAGCCGACGAAGCGTTCGTCGAAGCCCCCCAGCGCCTCGAAACGCCGCTTGCGGATCGCGAAGGCCAGCGACCAGAACAGGCCGGGGTTGGGCTCCTCGCGCAGGCCGTGGGCGGGAAAGGTCCGAACGGGATGCGCCCGGCCGCGGGCGAGCAGGCTGTCCTCCGTCCAGCCGGGCGACGCATCGCCCGGGCCGAGATAGCGGACATCCGCGCAGAGCAGCGCGTCCTGGCGCTCGAGCGCGTCGGCGAGGCGCCCGATACACGCAGCCGTCGGTATGCAGTCGACATCGAGGAAGACGAGCCGATCGTGGTGCGCGAGCGCGGCGGCGCGGTTGCGCGCGGCTGCCAGCGGGAGCCCCTGCGTCGGCATGCGCTCGATGTGGACCGGAAAGGCTTGGGCGCCGGGCGTCACGGGCTCGTCGCTCATGTCGATCACGACGAGCTCGTCGGGCCGGCGATCGCTTCGTGACAGGCCCTCGACGAGATTATCGAGATGCGCCGCCCGGTTGCGGACCAGCGTCAGGACCGAGACGCCGTTCATCGCCTTTCCCACAGGTCGAGCCGATAGCGGTCGTAGCGCTGCGCGACGATGGATGTGAAATCGGCCCCCAGATTCTGCCACAGGGTCTCCACCGCCTCGTCGCCGCTGTGCGGATAGTCGGTCTTGCCGGTGAAGTGGACCAGGACGATCCGACCGGCGGGGGCGATGTGCGTGCGCAGCCACGCGGCCGCGCGATCGAGATCGACCACGCTCCAATAATAAGCGACCTCCGACAGGATCGCGAGATCGAAGCCGGGCGTCCGGGGCGCCTCGCCCGGAAACGCCCTATGCGCGAAGGTCACACCGGATCGATCGCCGACGCGCCGTCGCGCCCTGGCGAGCGCCTTGTCGCTGATATCGATCGCGAGCAGATCGTCGCACAGCGGCGCCAGATAACTGGTCAGCACCCCATGCGCGCAGCCGATCTCGATCGCCCGGCGATAGCGTCGGCCGGCCAGAGCGGCGCGGGTCCGCTCGAACTTGCTCGCCTCATAGTCGCTCGAGGCGAGATCCCACGGATCATCGTCACCGTCGAAGATGCCGTCGAAATAGGCGGCATCGAGGCTCGATCGTGCGCTCATCGGTTCGGTTCCCGAAGCCAGAGGATGTCGGCCGGCGGCATCCGCTGCTTGGCGCGGGGAAGCCGGAATCCTGCGCCATAAGCGAGCGAGAGCTGGCTGCGATGCGCGGCGAGCGCGCGGCGCCTGATGCCCGGCGCGAGCGGACGGGTCCGCAGCAGGCGGCAACCGTTACCGGGCGGGTCGCCCCAGACGCCATAGAGGAACAGTGCAACGCGGCGGCGTGCGTGGCGGATCGCGGCCTCGGCTAGCCAATAGGCCGCGACATGATCGCAATGGCGCTCGCTGGGCCCCGTCACCGCGACCGCGTCGATACGGCTACGACGGAGCAGCGCGCCGAGCCGGCGGGCATCGCGATCGAAGCGCGCGCTGGCCGGATCATGCGGGCGCGCATCCTGCCAGCCCATGCGCGTAATGGAGGGGCTTTCAGCGATCAGGCGGTGGATCGCGGTGCGGGCTTCTGCTCGGCGGATCGATGCGAGACGGGGCGTGCCCGCAGGATGCGATCCCGTTCCGTCGGTCAGGTAGACGACGCCGCCGAACCTGTCTGCCGCCGCCGCCTGAGCGATCAGCGCGCCAGCGCCGAGCGTTTCGTCGTCCGGGTGCGGGGCGATGACCACCCAGCGGGCGCGGGCCCAGACGCTGCCTGTGAGCGGCTCGGCTCTCACCACAGCCGATCGCCCGCCGGCCATGGGTCATGCTCGAGACAGGCCAGCGCAGCCTCGTCGCGGGCATGGTCCGGACCGGCCTGGCGCAGGTAAAGCGAGAGATCGCGGATGATCTTGTCCGCGCGCTGGCCGTCGAACGCGCTGCGCGTGCCGAGCAAGCGGGCGGCGGCCTCCATCACATCGAGCCCGGCACGCTCGACCACGCCGCGCGCGAGCCGTGCCACCGGGACGGCGTCGGGATGCTCGTCGGCGGTGCGGGCGGCGGCCTCCGCGACCCAGAAGCCGGCGGTTCGCGTCGCGACGAGCGCATCGGCGAAACGCGCGCGCGCGATCGGGTCCGCGCGGGCGGCGTCCCCCAACGATCGGCGCACTTCGGTGAGCAACGCTTCGATCCCGCCGAGCTGGACCGCGCAAAACCGCCAGGCGCCGGCCGTGAAGCGCGGATCGCGATCATAATCGCCGGGCGCCCCCAGCAGCATCGATGGCGCGATCGCGAGGCCGGTCAGGTCATAGCGGCCGCTGACGCTCGCGCGCATGCCGCGAACGCGCCAGCCGCTGCTGTCCGTGCGTGCGGGATCATTGGCAGGCACGATCGCGAGACCGCGCCCGTCGCCCTCGATCGCGACGGTGACCAGCGCGTGATCGAGGCCGCCCGCACCGCTGGCGAAATGCTTGGCGCCGTCGAGCATCGGGCTGTCACTAGGGACCAGGCGGACGCCCGGCGGCGGTTCGCTCGCCCAGACGCCGAACCAGGCGTCCCGATCGAGCGCATCGGACAGCCACGCCGTCTGTGCCGGCGTCGCATACCAGCCGAACAGCAGCAGCGCGTTGACATGACCCTCGTAGAGACGGCCGACACTGAGATCGCCGCGCCCGACCACGCGCAACGCATCGCGGATCGCATCGTGGCGCGCGCGCTCATCGGCGAACGCCTCGCCCCCGGCCGCAATCGGCGCGAACCGGCGATGCAGTCCGTCGTCCGAGAGCAGTCGCAGACTCTCCGCGGGAAAGCGTGGCGCGGCGTCGTGGCGCGCGCCCAGCGCCGCGAGTTGCTCGACCAGATCGCCTTGTTCGCCGGGACGCACCGCCGGTGTCGGAGTCATGCCGTCATTCTCCTCTGTTCGTCTGGCGCGTCGGCGAGCGCCTGCAGCCACCGCGCCGCGCGGCCCGCGCCGTCCGTCATGTCGAGCGATGCGAGCTTGGCGGGATCGAGCGCAGCGGCGCGGTCGAGCAAATCGCGCCAATCGTCGCGGGCAGGCCAGCAAGGGGCGACGACGGCCGCGCCCAGCGCCGACAGTCGCGCTGCCTTGGACGTCTGCTCGGCATAAGGGCGTGGCTCGGGCAGGCACAGGAAGGGGCGGCGGTTGGCGATCACCGATCCGACCAGCCCGTCGCCCGCCGCACCGACGACGATACCCGCTTGCGCAATCATCCGATCGGCATCATCGACCCATCCGCATATTTCGAGATTGGCCGGAGGATGCTTCGGTACGCTACACGGGCCGATCACCCGCCAGCGCCGTTCGGGAACGGATCGCGCAGCCTCAGCCCATAGCGTCCCGTCTCCTGTGCCGCCGCCGCGACCGACGACACCGAGAACGAGGCCGGGATCGGCGCTCGTTACGGCGGTCGGCACGACGATGCCGGGCGCGTAGAATGTCTTCCGTCGCACGGCTTGCGGTATCGCCGCATCGTCGAGCGCCGCGTGAAAAGGCGCGAGCAGCGCCGCCGCGGCGTCGAATGCCTCGCGATGGGGACGATCGTCACGAAGGCCATTCAGCCGCACATAGACCGTCGGCACCGACGCCAGCCGCGCCAGCATCGCTGCCTCCACGGAGACGTCGATCACCATCAGCGCCGGGCGCGCCTCGGCGATCCACCCGCTGATCTGCGCCACGCGCCGCCGGATGCCGTCATGGTCAGTCGGGGCGTAGTGCAGGGAGGCGGGCCGGTCGCCATGATCGCGGCCATCGAACAGATCGCCGGACACGCGATCATCCGCCAGATCGACGGCGGGAATCGCGCCCGTCCGCCCGGCGAGCCCGGTGCCGAGCAACGTCACCGCGCCTCCTGCTGCGCGGGCGATGGCGAGCGCGCGCTGGCGGTGCCCGTCGCCCTGATGATGGACATAATAGCCGATCGGTCGCGTCATGCCGTCACCGCTCCGGCAGGGCCATGTCGCACGGCATCGCCGGCAACAGGTGCTCCGCATTCGCGACATCGGCGTGGCCGGCGCGCATCCGGCGACGCCAATCGGCGCGTTCACGCCAATGATCGAAGGCGGGAACCAGCGGCGTGCGACCGTCCTCGATCGCCTCGATCCAGCGACGCATTTCCAGCGCCATCCCGTCCGCGGCGCGCCCGACGGTGCGCGCCGAAACCCGCGTCGAGACCGTGACCGGATGGACGAGCCGCCCACCGACCGCGATCGCCGCCTCGACCAGCGCGCGATCCTCGCCCGTCGCCAGCAAGGGAACACCGCTGGCGCGACGATAGAGCGCCACGCCCAGCGCCAGGCTGGCGCCGGTATGGTCGCCATGACGCGGCGCCGGATCCCAGGCCAGCGGATCGACCGCATCCTCGATCGCGCGCACCTGCTCCCAATAGCGATCGAACCGCTGCTTCAGCCCGAACAGGGCCGGTGGCGCCGGTTCGCGATCGTCGAGATCGATCCGGCCGCCCACGATGAGTTCGTCCTGCGCGGCTGATGCGAGGTTGGCCACGATCCATGCGGGCGGCGGGCGGCAGTCCGCATCGGTCGAGATCAGCAGGCCATGGTCGCCGATCCGCTCCGCGCCAAGCTCCATCGCTGCACGCCGCGCCGAGCCGGCGTGGGCGAGTGGCGGCGGGAAGGCGCGCTCGATCGCGTCGAGCACGACGCGGCCATCGCTGGCTTCGGCCGCCGACTGCGCAACCCCGAGCGTGTCGTCGTCGCTGTTGTTGACGCACAATGCGAGCCGCACCGGCTCCGCGATCGTCTGCGTCGAGAGCGCATCGATCAGCGTCGCGATATGCTTCGCCTCGTTGCGCGCCGGCACGCAGACGCAGAATGGGCGCATCAGGCGACGCTCAGGATCGGCTCGAGGTCCGTCGGCGTCGCGGGTCTGACCAGCCGTAGCGGTTGTGCGACCATGTCGGCATAAATCCGTTCATAGGCATCGACCATCCGCTCGGCGTCGCAGCACGCTTCCGCCCGGCGGCGGCAGGCGGACCTGTCGAGCGCCATCGCCTGTCGCGCCGCAGCGGCGAGCGCATCGACGTCATCCGGCTCGGCGAGGATTCCGGACGACGCGTCGACGATGTCGGGTACGCCGCCGCGCCGGAAGGAGGCGACCGGCGTGCCACAGGCCAGCGCCTCGGCGACCACGAGGCCGTAGGGTTCCTCCCAGCGCGGAGAGCACAGGGCTGCCCGCGCACCGCCGACGAGACGGGCCAGCGCCTCGTGCGACAGATGGCCGACATGGACGATATCTGGCCCCAGTCGCGGTGCAATGTGGGCGGCGAAGAAGGCGCGATCGGAAATGGGGCCGGCGATGCGCAACGGGAGGCCGGCGCGCCGGGCGGCATCGATCGCGAGATCGAGCCCCTTTTCCGGCACGATCCGCCCGTACCAGACCAGATACGGCTCGGGGTCCGGTGTCGCGCGATAGGGAAAATGGGTGAGATCGATGCCGTTGGACACGATGTGATCGACCGATGCCACGTGCGACCAGAGCCGTGCGGTCGCAGTCGACACCGCCGCAAAGCGCGACGCGCCGGCACCCAGTCTCATCCCGCTTTCCAGCCAACAGAAGGGCGGCGTGTGCAGGGTCGTCACCATCGGCGTGGCGAGGGTATCCGCCATGCTGACCGGCAGATAATGCAGCGAATTGTTGTGGATCACGTCGAAATCGCGCGTGCGCAACGCGGTCATCAGCCGCAGATAGGCGTGGTGCTCGCGAAAGAAGGCGACGTCGTTCGCCTCGTCGGTTCCCGTCGTCAGCAGCGACGTCTCGTCGCAGATCGCCTCGACGCCGAGCGCCGGATCCGATCGGGTCGAGGCGAAGACCGTAACGGCATGCCCACGGCGCTGCAGAGCCTTTGCCAGCATGTGGGTGTGCGTCTCAAGACCGCCCGCGAACGGCTCGCCGATCGCGTGTTTGAGATGCGCAATGATCGCTATCCGCAACGCGGGCTCCCTTGCGATGATTGACCGGAAAGATCGCCAAGTGCCTGTCTGGCGCTTGCGACCCTTAGCGGCTTCTGCGCTTTTGTGGCCGGGTGCGCCGGGGCGGCCAGGTCGCCGCGGCGTCAGCCTCAGCCGCTTGCGTGCAGGGCGTGCTTGAGATCGCGGATCTCGTCATGCCCGGCCTTCACGATCAGATAGGCCCGATCGATGTCGGCGCGCGTCGCCGGGCTCAGTTCCTTGTCGCGCTGGGCGTCCTCGAACTTGTGCTTGATGTGATCCTCGCCCGCCTCGACCTGATCGACGATGGTCGTGTCGTCGCTCGACATGCTGTTCCGCAGATTGAGGAACAGGCGATGGGCACCGGCCAACAGCGTGCCGTCGCTCTCGGGCTCGCCGCCCAGCGATCGGACTTTGCCCTGCAATTCGGTCGTCAGTTGCTGGCGCTCGGCGCCGCGACGCCGGAAGATCTCCTCGAAACGCGAGCCTTGGGCGGCCTTTGACGCCTCCGTATAGCCGTCCGCGCTATCGATGACCGTTTCGATCAGCGAGTTCAGCGTCTTGATGTCATGATCGTTGCTCATCAAACTGACCCTTCAATAGTGGACCTGCTCAACTTATCGCTGGTCCCTCCGGGTCCACGCATTGGCTCGATTCACAAAATAAAGGTTAGAGTATAACTCAGATCAATATTTTCGGGCCGAGGCAATATGTTTTGAGAATGTGTGCGGACTTAGGAGGCTGCCGGGGAGCGGTGCCGCGCCATTGCGGTCCTGCACGTCGGCTGGATGAACGAGCAGTTGGAAGGCGCGCCCATCGGTTTCGGTCATGGCGTGGCGCTTGCGCCCCATGACCTTCTTGTCAGAATCTTAGCCTTTCGGCCCGCCCGCCTCGGTCGTCTTCACGCTTTGGCGATCGATCACGGCGGCCGATGGGCAGGGCGCGCGACCGAGGCGGGCACGATCGCGCGGAACCAGATGATGGTTCAGGCTCTCTAACACGCCACCGTCACGCAATTCGGAGAACCACCCATAAACGGTGCCCCACGGCGAAAAGCTGTCGGGCAGAAGCCGCCAGGGACAGCCGGATCGCAGCACATAGAGGATCGCCTCATTGATCCGACGCATCGACCACCGCCGCCGTCGGCATGGTCGAAGGGGGATGGATGCGGCGCGATCAGGCGCCACGCGGCATCGGTAAGATCTCTTCCAGAGCGAAGGTCAGCTTGGGACGGCGTTGATGTCGCTTTGTGGGTCTTCCCGCTGTCGATGCGGTCGACCGCAGGATTGCGAGGCCTTGCCGATCAACGACTCTCGGCAGCAATCCCGAACGCAGACCCGAAGATGCCCATCAAACCGAGCATCCGTGGACGCTGTGTGCTGGTATGGCTGGGCTTTGCGGTGACGATCATGTTCGAACACGATGTTCGCGATGGTCTGGGATTGTTCATGGCCTAGCTGTGCAGCTTTTGCGGTAGGCGGTCGATAGCATCCCACCTGCTCGTTCCACTTCCCTTGGGATATTCGGAGAGCATTCATCATTCTGACCGCACAGTGATCGGGCGCTCCGTGGTCGCGGGCGCTTTGGATACGAAGGCGATGATCAGCGGCGGAACCAGTTGGGCAGCGCTGTCGCCGAAGCTGGCGAGGCTGGGGTTGGCTGCCATCGCAGGTGCTCTGGCTGTACCGGCACGGGCCGCTCCCACCTCGATCGACGTCGCGCTGGTCGATCGTCTGACCTGGGGGATCGATAGCGAGAGCCTGGACAAGATGGCGGCCGGCGGTTCGTCCCATTTTCTTGACGATCAGCTCCGTGCGCCGCCTGCATCTCTGCCCCCGGCTGCGCAGGCGCAGGTCGATGCGATGCGGATCACACAGGAGCCGGTGGCCCAACTCGTGGTCGAGATGGACGCGCAGAACAGGGCAGCCAGCGCGATCCCCGATCCCGGTCAGAAAAAGGCCGCGCGCGACGCCTACAACATGGCCATGAACGATCTCGGTCGCGAAGCGCAGTCGCGGTCGCTGCTCCGCGATCTCTACGCGCCGGACCAGTTGCGGGAACAGATGACGTGGTTTTGGTTCAACCACTTCAACGTGCAAGCGAACAAGCGCGACATCCGTGCGATGGTCAGTGATTATGAAGATCAGGCGATCCGCCCGCATGCGCTCGGCCGTTTCCGCGACCTGCTCGAGGCGACGCTGCGCCACCCCGCGATGCTGCGCTATCTCGACAATGACCAGAATGCAGCGAACCACATCAACGAGAATTATGCCCGCGAGATCATGGAGCTGCACACCATGGGGGTGGGCTCGGGCTATACCCAGAAGGACGTGCAGGAGCTCGCGCGTATCTTCACGGGGGTCGGCGTGAGCCTCAAGCCGGACATGCCGAAGCTCAAGCCGGCATGGCAGCCATTATATGTCCGCGCCGGGCTGTTCGAGTTCAATCCCGCCCGCCACGATTTTGGCGACAAGCAATTCCTTGGCCGCACGATCCGTGGCAGCGGCTTCGACGAGGTCGAGCAGGCGCTCGACCTGATCGCCGCCTCTCCTGCCACAGCGCGTCATGTCTCCACCGAAATCGCGACCTATTTTGCCGACGATGCGCCACCGCCCGCTCTCGTCGCGCGCATGGCGGCGACGTTCCAGCATAGCCATGGCGACATCGCCGCAGTGTTGCGCACGCTGTTCCGCTCGCCCGAATTCAAGGCATCCCTCGGCAAGCGCTTCAAGGATCCGATCCACTATGCGGTCTCGGCGGTGCGCCTCGCCTATGACGGCCGCACCATCCTGAACACCGATCCGCTGTCAAACTGGCTCCAGCGGATGAGCGAGGGACTGTTCCAGCACGAGACGCCCGACGGTTATGCGATGGCGTCCCCCGCCTGGTCGGGTCCGGGCCAGATGGAGACGCGCTTCGAGATCGCGCAATCGATCGGCGGCGGCGCGGCGGGGCTGTTCAAGCCGCGCGATGGCGCGAAGCCCGAGCAACCGGCTTTCCCGCAGATCCAGAACGCGCTTTTCTACCAGTCGCTTCAGCGACAGCTGGGCCCGTCGACCGTCAAGGTGCTGGCGCAGGCGTCCTCGCCGCAGGAGTGGAATGCGCTCTATCTCTCCTCCCCCGCATTCATGCACCGCTGAAAGGAGATGAGCATCATGCATCGCCGAGACCTGCTCAAGGCCGCTGCCGCCTTCGCTCCGATGATCGTCGCCGGTCGCGCGTTCGCAACGCCCGCCGCCGGATCGGGACGCCTGCTGCTGGTCTTCCTGCGCGGTGCCTATGATGCCGCCAACATCGTCGCGCCGGTCGGCAGCGACTTCTACCACCAGGCGCGACCGACGATTGGGTTGCACGCCCCCGATCCGTCCAATCCGGACGCCGCGCTGCCGCTCGACGGAGACTGGGCGATGCACCCGGCACTGAGGGACAGTCTCTATCCGCTGTGGCAGAAGCGGCAGATCGCATTCGTGCCGTTCGCGGGGACCGACGACATGAGCCGCAGCCATTTCGAGACGCAGGATACGATCGAGCTCGGCCAACCGATTGCAGGATCGCGCGACTTCCGCTCGGGCTTCATGGCCCGGCTGGCGGTCGCGCTCGGCACGGATCGGCCGATGGCCTTCTCGGCACAGGTGCCGCTCTGCTTCCAGGGCATGGCGAACCAGCCCATTCCCAACATCGCCCTCAACGGCAACCTAAAGCCGACGATCGACCCGCGCGAGGCGAAGCTGATCGAGGCGATGTACACGACCAATCGCTTGGGCGATGCGGCTCTCGCCGATGCGGTCGCCGAAGGCTTCGCGACGCGTGAGACGGTGTTCAAGTCGCTTGCCGACGAGATGACGCAGGCAAGCCGCGGCGCGGTCACTCCCAAGGGGTTCGAGCTCTCCGCCCGCCGGATCGGCACGCTGATGCGCGAACAATATAATCTCGCCTTCGTCGATGTCGGCGGATGGGATACGCACGTCAACCAGGGCGGCGCGCAGGGCTATCTTGCCGGCCGGATCGGCGAGTTGGGCCGTGGACTCGCCGGCTTCGCGCAGGAAATCGGCCCGGACGCCTGGCGCGACACCACAGTCGTGGTGGTTTCCGAATTCGGGCGGACCTTCCGCGAAAATGGCGATAAGGGCACCGACCACGGCCATGGCAGCGTCTATTGGGTGATCGGCGGCGGCGTGCGCGGCGGCCGGATCGCCGGCCCGCAGGTGCGGATCACCGCCGAGACGCTCAACCAGCAGCGCGACCTGCCCGTGCTGACCGACTATCGGGAGCTCATCGGCGGCATCGTCCAGCGCCAGTTCGGACTAGGGAGCAATCGGCTCGCCACGGTGTTTCCCGACACCCGACCGGTAGCGCTCGATCTCGTCTGAGCCGGCTCCATCCTGGAGCTCGCGACAAACGCAATGGTCCAGAGTCGGTCAAACAGGCGATCCTACCGATAGATGGCAAAGATCTTTCGCTGGTGACCCCTACGAGAATCGAACTCGTGTTTTCGCCGTGAGAGGGCGACGTCCTAACCGCTAGACGAAGGGGCCGTAGAGCGCGGAGCCGGCTCTCTATGGGCGAGCCGGCTCCGCGTCAATATGGAAAATCAATCAGGCGGCGCGGCGCTCGCGTTCCTTCATTTCCTGGTTCACCATATCGGCGAGCAGGAAGGCGAGTTCGAGCGACTGGCCGGCGTTGAGGCGCGGATCGCAATGGGTGTGATAGCGCGCGGCCAGCCCCTCGTCGGTGATCGCGACCGCGCCGCCGGTGCATTCGGTGACATTCTGGCCGGTCATCTCGACATGGATGCCGCCGCCATGCGTCCCCTCGGCGCGATGCACCGCGAAGAAGCCGCGGACTTCGGCGAGGATGCGCTCGAACGGGCGCGTCTTGTAGCCGTTGGCGGCCTTGACGACGTTGCCGTGCATCGGATCGCACGACCACACCACCGGGCGCCCCTCGCGCTTGACCGCGCGGACGAGGGCGGGGAGGCCCTTCTCGATCTTGTCGTGCCCATAGCGGGTGATCAGCGTGATCCGACCCGGCGCGCGGGCGGGATCGAGCGTGTCGAGCAGGCGCAGCAGCACGTCCGGCTCGAGGCTCGGGCCGCATTTGATGCCGATCGGGTTGCCGATGCCGCGCAGATATTCGACATGCGCCGAGCCTTCGAAGCGGGTGCGGTCGCCGATCCAGATCATGTGGGCGGAGGTGTCGTACCAGTCGCCGGTCAGCGAATCCTGGCGCGTCATCGCCTGCTCATAGGGGAGCAGCAGCCCTTCGTGGCTGGTGTAGAAATGCGTGCCCTGGAGCTGCGGCTGCGTCTCGGGATCGATGCCGCAGGCGGCCATGAAGTCGAGCGCGTCGCTGATCCGGTCGGCCAGTGCCTGGTAGCGCTCGGCCCATGGGCTGCGGCCCATGAAGTCGAGCGTCCAGCGGTGGACCTGCACGAGATTGGCGTAGCCACCCTGCGCGAAAGCCCGCAGCAGGTTGAGCGTCGAGGCGGACTGGTTGTAGCCGCGTATCATCCGCTCGGGATCGGGGGTGCGCGATTCCGGGGTGAAGGCGATGTCGTTGACATTGTCGCCGCGGTAGCTGGGCAGCGAGACGCCGCCGATCTCCTCCATATTGGCCGAGCGCGGCTTGGCGAACTGGCCCGCCATGCGGCCGACCTTCACGATCGGCAGCTTGGACGCATAGGTCAGCACCACCGCCATCTGGAGGATGACGCGGAAGGTGTCGCGGATGTTGTTCGGATGGAATTCCGCGAAGCTCTCGGCGCAATCGCCGCCCTGGAGCAGAAAGCCCTTGCCGGCTGCCACGGTGGCGAGTTCGGCCGTCAGCGCGCGCGCCTCGCCGGCAAAGACCAGCGGCGGAAAGTTCGCGACCTTGGCTTCGGCGGCGGCAAGCGCAGCGGCATCGGGATATTCGGGCAACTGTCGCGCTTCAAATCCGCGCCAGCTTTCGGGGGCCCAGGCGGTGGCCATGATCTTGCTCCTTATCGGGCGACGTCCATGATCGACGCGTGCCCGAAAGGCAATGGATGATCGTCAGGCGGGTCTGACGAGAAATATTGTTCGATGGCATCGAGGATCTTCGTCGCCGCATCGCCCTGTCCGAAGGGAAAGGCGGGGCACGCCATGGCGGCATGGGCGGCGGGATCGTCGAGCAGGCGCGATGCGGTGACGACGATCCGATCCGCATCGGTGCCGACCAGCGCGAGATTGCCGGTCGCCAGCCCCTCCGGCCGTTCGGTGACGTCACGCAGCACCAGCACGGGAATGCCGAGCGCGGGGGCTTCCTCCTGGATGCCGCCGCTATCGATGAGGATCAACCGTGCCGCCGCCATCGCCGCCACGACGTCGCGATAGCGCAGCGCGCCGGTCAGCGTGATCGCCGGATGCTCGGCAAGGCGAGCGCGCACAATGTCGCCGACGGCGGGATTGGGGTGGACCGGGCAGAGAATCATGACGTCACCGCGATCGGCCAGACGGCGTGCGGCATCGCAGATCGCCTCGATGCCGGTGCCGATGTTCTCCCTTCGGTGGCAGGTCAGCAGGATCAGGGCCTGGTCCGCGCTGCTCGTGGGGGCGGGGAGCCTCGCCCGCATGGCGAGCAGGGCATCGATGCCGGTATTGCCCGTCACCGTAACGATGCCGGTCACGACGCCCGCCTCGGCCACGAGATTGGCCCTGGCCTCCGACGTCGGGGCGAAGAGCAGGGTGGCGAGCCGGTCGATCATCACGCGGTTGCGCTCTTCCGGCCAGGGACAGTGAAGATCGTGCGAGCGCAGGCCGGCCTCGACATGGCCGATCGGGAGGCCGAGCCGATGTGCGGCGATCGCGCCGGCATAAGCGGAGGTTGTGTCGCCCTGGACCAGCACCATGTCGGGTCGTTCCGAGCGGAGGGTCGCGGCGATCGCATCGGCGAAACGCGCCGTCATCACGTCGAGAGAGGAGTCATGCAGGAGGGGCGGCAATCTCAGCTCGGGATGCAGCCCGAAGTCGGCCAGCGCCTCGTCGAACAGCTCGCCATGCTGGCCGGTGGCGAGGATACGATGATTGATGTGGGAGCGTGGGGCGGCCGCCAGCGCCACAGGCGCGATCTTGATCGCCTCCGGCCGTGTGCCGACGACGCTGAGCAGCCTGATCGCGCGCGATCCCCCCATGCGCCTTGCCCCCGCAGCGCCATGCCCCTGTAAGGTGCATCATGCCGGTTGGGCCGGATTAAGTCATGAGGAAAATATGAGCCGGACGGGCGTCGAAAACACTCAGTCGGTGAGTTGGGGGCGCCATTCCCAGCGGAGCGGATCGCCGTCCATGATCTCGATGCCGGCGGCCTTGAGGCTATCGCGCGCCGCATCCGACGCCGCGAAATCCTTGGCGGCCCGTGCGGCCTGCCGATTGTCGAGCAACGCCTCGACCTCCGCGTCTGCCAGCGCCGCATCCTTGGGCTGCACCGAGAGGTCGCGCCGATCGAGGTCGAGCAGCCCCAGCCCCAGAGCGAGATCGAAGCTGCCGATTAGCCGGAGCTTCTCGTCGGCCGGGAGCGTGGAGGCGATCACCGCGTCCAGCACCGGCAAGGCCTGCGGGATCATCAGGTCGCCGGCGAGTGCCTCGTCGAAGCGCGCGACGAAGGCGACGGCGTCCGCCGAGAGCCCGGCTTCGAACTGGTGGCGCTGCCAATCGAACGGCGCACCCTTGCCGAAACCGGCCTCGCGCGCCGGGCGGAGCATGGCGTCGTCGAGCCCGGCCTCGGCCTTCAGCGCGGCGATCGCCAATACCAGCCGCTTGAGCCGGGTCAGCGCGGCCGCCACCGCCTCCAGCGAGAATTCCAGTTCGGATCGATAATGGGCGCCGAGGCACAGCAGCCGGTAGGCGAGCGGATGGGCGCCCCGCGCAACCAGCGCCCCCAGCGTCGCGACACCGCCCTTGGACTTCGACATCTTGCCGGTGCGATCGACCAGGAAGTTGTTGTGCATCCAGACGTTGGCGCCGGTTCTTGCGGTGTCGTTATAGGCCTGGTTCTGCGCGATCTCGTTGCAGTGATGGATCTCGCGATGATCGATTCCGCCAGTGTGGATGTCGAACTGCTCGCCGAGATATTTGAGGCTCATCACCGAACATTCGAGATGCCAGCCCGGCGCGCCCGGCCCCCATGGCGAAAGCCATTCCATCTGCCGCTGCTCGCCGGCCGGAGACTTGCGCCAGATCGCGAAGTCGGCGGCGTGGCGCTTGCCCTCGACCGTCTCGATCCGGCCGATCTCGGGGCCGCCATGCTGGCCGGCGAGGCGGCCATAGTCCGGCACCTTGGAGACATCGAAATAGAGGCCGCCGTCCAGCTCATAGGTGGCGCCATGATCCTGCAAGGTCTGGGCGAAGGCGATCATGTCCTGCACATGATCGGTCGCGACGCTCCAGATCGACGGATCGAGGATGCCGAGCGCCTTCAGGTCATCCTTGAACAACCGGGTGTAACGCGCGGCGACATCCCAGATCGTGGTGCCGGATTTCTGGGCGGCGAGCTCCATCTTGTCGTCGCCGGCATCGGCGTCCGAGGTGAGGTGGCCGACATCGGTGATGTTGATCACATGGGTGGTGGCATAGCCCTTCCAGTTCAGCACCCGGCGCAGCGTATCGGTGAACACATAGGCGCGCAGATTGCCGAGATGGGCGGTCGAATAGACCGTCGGCCCGCACGAGTAGAGCCGCACCATTTTCGGGTCGATCGGCACGAAAGTCTCGGCCGAACGGGTGAGGCTGTTGAAGAGCGTAAGCGGGGCACCGGTCTGCGTCATGAGCCGCGCCTTAGCCGCTCGCGACGCAGCCGAGAAGGGGGCTCAGCGCAGCCCGGTGGCGCGATCCTGCTCGAACGCGATATCGGCCAGCCCGACCTCCTTCAGCTTCGTGGTCGCCGACAGCAAGGCGCCAAACGCGGTGCCGACCGCCTCTTCCTCCAGCAGCAGTTCGAGCGTGGCGCGGGCATGGGGGGGATTGTCGCAGGCATCGCGGCAAAGCTGGAGCAGCACCGCCTCATCCTCGCCGATCAGGCCGCAGGGCAGCGGCGAGAAGGCGATCTGCCGGATCGCGCGATGGTTCAGCTCGGCCAGCAGCATATGAAAATGGGGCAGGGCCGGCAGGGCACCATGGCGCGCGAAGGCGGGGGCGAGCGCGCCGGGCGGGCAATGGCCCTTGGTGGCCGACTGGATCCAGCCACGCATGGCCCAGAGCATGAACCGCCCGCCGGGTGCCAGCAGGGCCACAGGCCGATCGATCAGGTCATACATGAGCGGCTCTCCTCAGTTGCGAATTGATCGCAATAAACAAGGGTTGGCGGCAGGCGTCAAGTGGATTGCGAGCGATTCGCAAAACGCTCTGGCGCATGGACTCTGCCCTTCGGCGCACTCCCGATCAAAGGTTGCGCCAGGATGAATAGCCTTGGCTTGTACTAGGCAATTATCGTCGTCATCTTCACCCTCTACTGCGAGCTACTGCGAGAGGAGGACGCCCCATGTTTCAAGATCGCTTGAGCCGGACGCCGCTATGTCTCACTCTGCCGGGGCTCGATGGTAGCGGCCCCGATCATTGGCAGACGCGCTGGGAATGCGAGCGTCCGAATGTCGATCGGGTCGAACTCGGCAACTGGTCCCAGCCTTCCCGCAACATGTGGATCGCGCGGCTGGAACGGGCGATCGCGCAGGCGCGGGGGCCGGTGGTGCTGGTCGCGCACAGCCTGTCCTGCCATCTCGTCGCATGGTGGGCCTCGCTGGCGGGCGAGGCGGCGGCGCGGCCGGTGGCGGGGGCGATGCTGGTCGCCCCGCCCGATCTCGATCGCGTCAGCCTCGACCGGCGGATCGCCGAATTCGCGCCGAGTCCGCGCGCCGTGCTGCCGTTCCCGACGGTGGTGGTCGCCAGTCGCAACGATCCATGGTGCGAGATGGGACGTTCCCGCGAAATGGCGGGCAATTGGTTGGCCGCGCTGTGCGATGCGGGAGAGGTCGGCCATATCGGCGGACAGTCCGGCGTCGGCGCATGGCAGGAGGGCCAGCGGGTGCTCGATCGCCTGCTCGATCATGTCTGCGCGCGGGATGCGCGGCGGCTCGATGACGAGGCGGTGCGGTTCCAGCCCGAACTGGTCATGGCCATACCGGCCTGATGCCAAGCCCCCGGGCGGGGGGAATGCCGCCGTCCGCGATGGCGTGTCGCTGATCGGCGGGGGCCGTCGCGTGCCGCGCGCTTGCGGCGGCAGCGCTTGCCGCTACGATCGCCGGGATGAATCCGCCGGACGATAGGGTCGCCGACCGCCTGTTCTGCTTGCTGCTCGGCGTCTATGGTGGTGGCGGACTGCTCAATGCGATCGTGAACCTTCTGGTGCCGCGTCTGCAGATCACGCTGGGGCTCGATTACGCGCAGGCGCTCAGCGTCCATCTCGCTTATTATTCGAGTTACCTGCTGTTCGCGCTGCCGATTACCTTATGGTCGATCCGGATCGGCGCGATGCGCGCGATCACGGCGGGGCTGGCGATCATGGCGAGCGGCTGCCTGCTCTTCGCCGTCGCGCAGGGGCAGCGCGATTTCGCGTTCGTGCTGACGACCCTGCTGGTGATGTCGGCGGGCGTCACCTTCCTCCAGATCTCGGGCAATGCGGTGACGACGGCGTTCGGCGGTTCCGTCCGGATGGCGCCGCGCTTCACGCTGCTGCAGGCGTTCAATTCGCTGGGCACGGTGATCGGGCCGTTGATCGGGGCATGGTTCCTGCTCGGCCGGGCGGCGGCGGCGGCGCCCGTTCAGCCGTTCCTGATCGGTGCGGTGGCGCTGCTGCTGCTCGCCGCCGCCTTCTGGGCGCATCGCGATCTGCTGCCACGCCCGCGATCGTCGCCGCTGCTCTGGTCCGGACTCGGCGCGTTGGTACGGCGGGGCAGGATGCAGGCGGCGATGGGCGCGATCTTCGCCTATGTCGGCGCCGAGGTGACGATCGCCACGCTCGCCGTCGATTATCTGATGCGGCCCGATACGCTGGGCCAGTCGCCGCTCGCCGCCGGGCGGCTGGTCAGCCTCTATTGGGCCGGGGCGATGGCCGGGCGCTTCGCCGGCTCCTACGCGCTGCGCCGCATCGGCATCCGCCATCTGCTGTGCGCGGCCTGTATCGGCGCGGCGTCGCTGCTGGTGATCGCGATGACGGCGCGCGGATCGGTGGGCGGTGTCGCGCTGCTGGCGATCGGGCTGTGCCATTCGGTGATGTTCCCGCTGATCTTCACGCTGGCTTTGCCGGCGGAGGACAAGGATGCCGCGCTCGCGTCCATGCTGCTGTGCATGGCGGTGGTCGGCGGTGCAGTCATTCCGGTGGTGACGGGATTGCTGGCGGATCGGATCGGTCTTGTGCCATCGCTCGTCGTGCCGGGCCTGTGCTACGGCGTCATCTTCGCCTTCGGGCGTGCCACTACCCCGCGAGTCCCCGGAGCAGCATGACGATCACCATCAAGCACGTGGCGGAACGGGCGGGGGTATCGACCAAGACGGTGTCGCGCGTGATGAACGGCGAGGCGCATGTCCGCACCGCCGTGCGCGAAGCGGTGATGCGCGTGGTGGAGGAGCTGGGCTATCGGCCCAATGCCTTCGCCCGCAGCCTGTCCAGCGCGCGCTCCTATCTGCTCGGGCTGTTCCTCGATGATCCGGCCTGGTCGGGCTATGCGGCCGGGATGCAGCGCGGGGCGCTGATCCGCTGCCGGGAACGGCATTATCACCTCGTCGTCGAGCCGTTGGACACCGGCACCGACGGATGGGAGCCCGATCTGATGGCGAGCATCGCCAGCCTGCGCCTCGATGGTGCCATTCTGGCGCCGCCGCTCTGCGCGATGCCGCCGTTGCTCGACATGCTGGACGGGATCGGTCTGCCCTATGTCCTCATCTCGCCGGGAAAGGATCATCAGCGATCGGGGTCCGTCGATATCGACGAGGAGGGGGCGGCGTTCGCGATGACCCGGCACCTGATCGATCTCGGCCATCGCGACATCGGCCTGATCGAGGGGATACCCAGCCACGCGGCGACCCCCAAGCGCCGTGCCGGCTTCCTGTCCGCAATGCACGGGGCCGGGCTGCCGGTCGATCGCGATCGCATCGTGCCGGGCGATTTCACGTTTCGGGGCGGGCTCGACGGGGGCGAGGCGCTGCTCGGCCGGGCAACCCGCCCGACCGCGATCTTCGCCAGCAATGACGATATGGCGCTCGGCGTGTCGGCGGCCGCCGCCCGGCGGGGCATCGCGGTGCCGGGCCAACTGTCAATCGCCGGTTTCGATGACGGGCCGACGGCGCGCGTCGCGTGGCCGCCGATCACCACCATCCGTCAGCCGGTGGGCGAGATGGCGGCGGCGGCGGTCGATATCCTGATCGATCCGAGCTATCGCGATGCGCCCACCGATCCCCGTTTCCGGCGCGAACTGCCCTACGAACTGATCGTGCGCGGCAGCACGGCGGCCCCGCCGCCCCTCTAGGCGGTGCGGCGCGGCGTCGCCGGATCGCGGGCGTCGCGTGCGAAGAACAGGATCAGCATCGCCGTCGCGATCACATTCTGGATCAGCGCGTGCAGGCCGGCGCCATGCAGGCCGAGCCACCAGATCAGCACCGGCAGCAGCGGGTAGAGTGCCAGATTGGTGGCGAGCGTCACCATCATCGATCGCTGCGGGCGGCCGAGCGCGGTGAGCCCGGCGGTGATCGGCGATGCGATCAGCGCCGCGAGACGGGCGCCCGCCACCAGCGTCACGATCGCGACACCGCCCTGGAAGGTCTTGCCGCCGACCAGCGGCAGCAGGCGGTCGCCGGCCAGCCAGAAGGCCAGCACGATGGGAGACGCGATCGTCCCCGCCAAGGCCGCGCTCCGCCAGACCGTGCTGCGCAGCTGGACGAGCTTCCGCTTGGCGACGAGATCGGCCAGTACCGCATAGCTCGCCTGCGACAACAGGATCGCCGGCTGCTGGAGCAGGGCGGTGGCGCGCTGGGTCAGCGAGAAGAGTCCCGCCGCCACCGGGCCGAGCATCCAGCCGATCGTGAGCGGGGCCAGATTGGGCGCGAGTTCGCGCAGCGTGATGTCGAAATTGGTGACCAGGATGAAGCGGCCGAAGCCCTGGCCGTCGCGCATCAGCCCACGCCAGGGGCCGATCAGCCGCTGGCCGCTGGCGAGCTTGCGCCATGCCACCAGCCCGAGCAGCCACATCGCGCCGCCCTCGGCGATCGAGGAGAGCAGCCATACGATCAGGAAGGCATCGAGCCCGCCGCCGGTGGCCCACACGATCAGCGTGCCGATCAGCCGGATGCTGGGCGACACCGCCTGGTGCAGCCCGACGAGATCGAACCGCCCGGCGATCTGCAACAGCCCTTGCGGGGTGGCGCGGACGCCGCCGAACACGGCCAGGCTGTAGGGGATCGCGATCCGCATCGCTTCGGGCGACCAGCCGAGCCGGGGGCCGACGAAGGGGATGGCGATCACCGCGATCGCGAGTGCCAGCAGCCCGAAGACCCCCTCGACCAGCGCCATGAACCGCACGATCCGGGCGAGGCGCACCGGGTCTCCGGCCTCCATCGCCAGCGCGCCGTAGCGGACGACGCCGTGGAATCCGGAAAAGGCGACCAGGCTGCCGATGAAGATCGCATAGCCGTTGACCAGCACCAGTTCGCCATAGTCGCGCGCGCCCAGCGTCCGCGCGACGATGACCAGATAGACCAGGCTCATCAGGCCGGCTGCGGCCTTGCCGCCGAGCAGATGGGCGAGATTGCCGAGCACCCGTTTCAGACCTGAGTCTGATTGCCTGTCGTGCGGCATTGGATTAGCGCGCGGCGGCACGGCGGGTCCGGTCATGGCGGCCCCCTAACCGGGTTCCGTGCGAAATGCACGCCGGGCGGTGTCATCATAATTTCCATGAGCGCGATTTAATGAGCAGAACAGGGTGCGGTTCGGGTGATGCGTCTACGTCTTTCTGGCATTCGATAGGGTCAGCGCGCGGAAGATTATGAAGATCGGCTTCCTCTTCAACCACGACCAGATTCATCAGGTCGCCCATTCGCTGCCGATCGCGATCGAACTGGCCCGGCAGGCGCCGGATCTGGACATCGTGATCGCGACCAGCAACCGGCGGCTGACCGACGAGGTGCGGCGCCTCTCGGCCGGGCAGGGCGTCGACATCCCGGTCGTCGAGCTTGGCCTGCGCAGCCCGTTCACGCGGTTTGCGGCGCGGCATCTGGAAGCGGTGCTGCCGGTCGCCAAGCTGGCGATCTATCGCGACAATCTGGATTTCTTCGGCTCGCTCGACGCGCTGGTGGTGGCCGAGAAGACCTCGCTGCTGCTGAAGAGCCGTTATGGCCTGAAGGATCTGCGGATCATTCACACCCGCCATGGGGCGGGCGACCGGGCGATCGGCTTCGACAAGAGCAGCGCCGAATTCGATCATGTCCTGGTGTCCGGCCCCAAGATCCGCGAGCGGCTGGTGCAGGAGGCCGGCGTCGCGCCGGAGCGCCTCTCGATGGTCGGCTACCCCAAGTTCGATCTGATGCCGGCGGAGCCGGCGCGGCTGCCCTTCCAGGCCAACGGCAAGCCGACGGTGCTCTACAATCCGCACCTCTCGCCGCATCTCTCGTCCTGGTACAAGCATGGCCGCGCCGTGCTCGAGCATTTCGTCCGCGACGATCGCTACAATCTGATCTTCGCGCCCCACGTCATGCTGTTCCACCGGCGTTTCGTGCTGACGATCGACCGGCTGCGGATCGATCGCCCCGGCCTGATCGACGACAAGGTGCTGGCCGCGCCGAACATCCATGTCGATCTCGGCAGCGTGGCCTCTACGGACATGACCTACACGTCCGCTGCCGACATCTATCTCGGGGATGTCAGCAGCCAGGTCTATGAATTCCTCCATCGGCCGCGCCCGTGCCTGTTCCTCGACAGCCACGGCGCCGATTGGCGGAACAATGCCAATTACGCGCATTGGCAGGCGGGTGAGGTGATCGGCGACGCGGACCATCTGGGGGCGGCGCTGGATCGTGCGGTTGCCCAGCATGGCCGCTATCGGCCGGTGCAGGTCGACATGTTCAGCCGCAGCTTCGATCTCACGAAGGAATCCTCGGCCGCTCGTGCGGCGCGCGCACTCCAGGTCGCGCTGGATCGTCCGGTCAGCCGGCCGGCCATCCCGATGCGGCCCGTCCAGGCCCAGCCCGCCAAGCGCCCGGCCGTGGTCGCCGCCTGATCCTCTTGTCGCCGCGCGATCGGCGTGGGAGGGGGGGATCATGCCTATTGCCAAGGATATCTGGCGGCCGCTGGTCCTCGAAGCCCCGATCGAGGCGGTACTGCGCGCCGGAACGATCGCGGGCTTCCCCCATCACTGGCTGCCTGAGGAAGGCTTCCTCCGCTTCCTGGCCGATCCCTTCGGCCTCGAGCGCCGGGGCCAGCGCTTCGTGTTCGCCGAACTCTATGATTATCGCACACGCCACGGCACGATCGATTGCCTGCATTTCGACGGGCACCGGCTGGTCGAACGCCGCCAGGTGCTGGCCGAGCCGTGGCATCTGTCCTACCCCTATGTCTTCGAGGCGGAGGGCGAGACCTATATGCTGCCCGAGGCCCATCGCTCGGGCGGCCTTACCCTGTATCGCGCCGTCGAATTTCCGTGGCGGTGGGAGCGCGCCGTCGCCCTGGCGCTCGATCATGTCGCGGTCGATGCGACGCCTTTCTTCCATGATGGCCTGTGGTGGCTCTTCCATGCCGCGGCCGACGACGCGCAGACCAAGACGGGCGCCTTGTTCCTCGCCTTTGCGGAACGGCTGGCGGGGCCTTGGCGGCCTCATCCCGGAAACCCGGTGCGGCGCGGCACGGACAGCACGCGACCGGGCGGCACGCCGGTGATGATCGACGGCAATATCGTCCTGCCGGTGCAGGATTGCCGGCTGACCTATGGCGGTGCGATCCGGCCGCTGGTGATCGGCCGGCTCGATCCCGACCATTTCGAGGCGGAGGCGGGGCCGGCGATCGTCGCGCCCGCCGCGTTCGCGCCGTTCGATGCCGGGCTGCATACGCTGTCCGCGATGGGTGGGGCCACGCTGGTCGACGTGAAGCGCCGCTTGCTGTCGCCGCGCAGCCTGGCGGTTCTGGCGAAGCGCGAGTTGACCCGGCGCTAGAAGCCGCGCATCCGCTCGAGGATCGCGAGGCCGGCCGCACCGAAACGCGCGGGATCGAAGCGATCGAGCACGTCGGCGCGGGCCGTGTCGCCCATCGCGGCCAAGCGATCGGGCGCGGCCAGCAGCGTCGCGAGGGCATCGGCCAGCGCCTGGGCATCGCCGGGCGGCACGGTGAAGCCGGATCGGCCGTCCGCGATCGAATAAGGCAGCTGGCCGACCGCGCTGGCGACCACCGGCAGCCCGGCCTGCATCGCCTCATGCGCCGCCACGCACAGCCCCTCCGACCGCGACGGCTGCACATAGACATGCAACCCGGCCAGGAAGGCGCGCGGATCGTCGGTATAGCCGGCCAGATCGATCGCCACGCCGGCGCTTTCCGCTTGCGCCGTCAGGGTCGCGCGTTCAGCGCCTTCGCCGGCGATCGCCACATGCGGGCGCGGAATATGGGCGGGAAGCCGGGCAAGGGCGTCGATCAGCACGTCATAACCCTTGACCGGATGGAGCCGGCCGAGGCTGCCGATCCGCACCGGTTCGCCAGCCTGCCATGGCCGTGCGCGGGAGGCGGCGGCATCGGCCCGGAAGATCGGCCATTGCACCAGCCGCTCGGCCGGCACCTTGAGGCGCTCCGCCGTCAGCCGCGTCACCGCATCGGAATCGCCGACCCACAGGCGGGAGAGCGGTTGCAGCAGGCGGAGCAGGCGCCGGTTGGCGGGCTTGAGGTAGGCGGCGTGCTGCCAGCTCACGACGGGAAGACCGCGCTTGCGCCCGATAAGCTGGCCGAGCAGCGTCGCGCGGGTCAGCGAGGTCCACAGATGCGTCGGGCGGTCGGCGGCGATCTGGCGATCGAGCCAGCGGAATGCCGCGACATGATCCTTCTCGCCCCCGTCGCGAACCGTCACCGTCAGCCCGCTCGCCTCCATCGGTGCGACCGCGCGACCGTCGCGGCGGGTGAGGGCGTAGATGCGGACCTCCGCACCGCCCGCGCGCAGCACCTCGGTGATCGAGGGCACCGGCAGCGCGGCGCCGCCGCCCTCGACGGAATTGATGATGTAGGCGATCCGGATCATCGGTGGGCGCCCCCCTGTGTGACGGCATTGCGTGCGAAGGCATCGAGATAGGCGTCTGCCCCTTTGCCCAGATGATAAGCGGACACCGCCGCGGCGAGCCGGGCGGGATCAGGGGCAGGGCGGTCGAGCATGAGCCTCATCGCCTCGGCCAGCGCCGCGGCATCCTCTGCCGGCACGACGATCCCGCAGGCCTCGTCGGTCAGTACATCGTCCACCGCCGGGGTCGAGGCGGTGGCGATTACCGGCCGCCCGGCGCCGAGCGCTTCGACGATCACCGCACCATAACCTTCGAAGCGGGAGGGCATGACGAACAGCGCGGCTTCGTCCAGGAAAGGGCGGATATCGGGCTGGTAGCCGGCCAGCGTGATACGCTCGGCAATGCCGCTGGCGGCGACCTGCCGGGCCAGATTGTCCGCTTCCGGGCCGCTTCCGACGATGACGAGCCGGGCGGCGGCATCATCGAGTTGGCGGAACGCTGCGATCAGCAGATCGAAGCCCTTCTGGTGAATGAGGCGGCCCGCCGCGAGGATGGTCCTGCCTTGCGCCGGCCGGGCCGGGCCGATGTCGTCGTCCAGCGCCGGCAGGGGGATCGTGATCGCGATCGGCCGGCCGGTGATGGCGTCGGCCTGCCGGCGGTGCGTCTCCCCCATCGCGATCAGCAGGTCGGCGCGCTGCAGCAGGCGCCGCATCCGGCGTTCGAAGACGAATTGGCGGAGCCGTCCCCGCTGCGGCATGTGGAGCGGCGAGCTGACCTGCACCCCAATCACGGGACGGCTGGCGATGCCGGCCAGCGCCGGCACGATGGCCCAGTGGAAATTGCCGATCACGAAGATCGCATCGACCGGGTGGACGGTGAAATAGCGGGCTGCGGCCCGGCCCAGCCGCTGGCGGGAGCCACGGCTGCGGGGAATCGCTGGATCGGCGAAGATCAGGCGTGCATCTGGCGGCACCAGCGCGCGCTGCGGGCCGCTGTCCGCGCCGACGAACAGGGTGACGGCGATGCCGCGTTCGCACCACGCCTGGGCGAGACGCAGCGCGATCCGCTCGGTGCCGCCCAGCGGGAAATCATGGAGTATGATGCCGATCGAGGTGGGGCGCTTCATCGCGGCGGCGTTAGCACCGCGCCACCGCGTGGCAAAGCGATGCGCGTCATGGCCCGCTTGAGCTCACGGGCCGACATTCCTATGCAGCGGGTCGCTATATGGGAGTGACGGTGATGAAGACGCGGGCAGCAGTGGCGTTCGAGGCGAAGCGGCCGCTCGAAATTGTCGAGCTCGATCTCGAAGGCCCCAAGGCCGGCGAAGTGCTGATCGAGATCATGGCGACCGGCATCTGCCACACCGACGCCTACACGCTCGACGGGCTCGACAGCGAAGGCCTGTTCCCCAGCGTGCTCGGCCATGAGGGGGCCGGCATCGTCCGCGAAGTCGGCGCGGGGGTGACGTCGGTGAAGCCCGGCGATCACGTCATTCCACTCTACACCCCGGAATGCCGGCAGTGTAAGTCCTGCCTGAGCGGCAAGACCAATCTGTGTACCGCGATCCGCGCGACGCAGGGCAAGGGGCTGATGCCCGACGGCACCACCCGGTTCAGCTACAAGGGCCAGCCGATCTTCCATTATATGGGCTGCTCGACCTTCGCGAACTTCACGGTCGTGCCCGAGATCGCCGTCGCCAAGATCCGCGACGACGCGCCGTTCCAGACGAGCTGCTATGTCGGCTGCGGCGTGACCACCGGCGTCGGTGCCGTGGTCAACACCGCCAAGGTCCAGGTCGGTGACAATGTGATCGTGTTCGGCCTCGGCGGTATCGGCCTGAACGTGCTCCAGGGCGCGCGGATGGCCGGCGCCAACATGATCGTCGGGGTCGACATCAATCCGGATCGCGAGGAATGGGGGCGCCGCTTCGGCATGACCCACTTCGTCAACCCGAAGGACGTGGCGGGCGATATCGTCCAGCATCTCGTCGCGCTGACCGACGGCGGTGCGGATTACACGTTCGACTGCACCGGCAACACCAATGTCATGCGCCAGGCGCTGGAGGCCTGCCATCGCGGCTGGGGCACCAGCATCGTGATCGGCGTGGCGGAAGCGGGCAAGGAGATCAGCACCCGGCCGTTCCAGCTCGTCACCGGCCGCAACTGGCGCGGCACCGCGTTCGGCGGCGCCAAGGGCCGCACCGACGTGCCCAAGATCGTCGACTGGTACATGAACGGCAAGATCGAGATCGACCCGATGATCACCCACGTGCTGACGCTGGACGAGATCAACAAAGGATTCGACCTGATGCATGCCGGCGAGAGCATCCGTTCGGTGGTCGTCTACTGACCCGCTTTCGATGCGCATCGTGCTTGCGTTTCCGGGCGCAAGCCACCAAATGCGCGACCATAAGGCGACGATCGCGATAAATGTCGCCTTCTGCGCATGTGCAGCAATGCTTGTTATGCCGGAAGTGCGACGTTTGATAAGGCGCAATGCTCGAGCGTCGCTCGTCCCGTCCACCGCCGAAGCCTGATACCGACTCGGAGACCCGCATGTATTCGTTCGCCGACCACCCCATGGAAACCCCCTCGCAACGCGGCTTCGCCTCGTTCGCGGGCATGGTGATGGAGCTCGGACGGTGAGCGAAGTCCAGGCCCTCGCGCCGACCGGCGCGCTCAGCGTCGAGACGGTGACCCGCGTCCATCACTGGAACGAGCATCTGTTCAGCTTCTCGATCACGCGCCCGGCGAGCTTCCGCTTCCGCTCGGGCGAGTTCGTGATGCTCGGCCTGCCGGATGGCCAGCGGCCGCTGCTGCGCGCCTATTCGATCGCCAGCCCGGCCTATGCCGAGGAACTGGAATTCCTCTCGATCAAGGTGCCGGACGGCCCGCTGACCTCGCGCCTCCAGGGCATCAAGGAAGGCGACTCGGTGTTCCTCGGCCGCAAGCCGACCGGCACGCTGGTCGCCGATGCGCTGCTGCCCGGCCGCCGGCTGTTCCTGCTCGCCACCGGCACCGGCCTCGCGCCGTTCCTCAGCCTGATCCGCGATCCGGACATCTATGAGCGGTTCGCGCAGGTGATCGTCGTCCACTCGGTTCGCCGGGTCAGCGATCTCGCCAACCATGACGAGCTGAAGAGCCAGCTCGCCGGCGATCCGCTGGTCGAGGAGCAGGCGCTGGCCCAGCTCCATTATGTGCCGACCGTCACCCGCGAGCCGTTCCACACCTCGGCGCGGATCGGCGGGTTGATCGAGGACGGCACGCTGTTCGGCGGCCCGATCCTCGGCCCCAAGCAGTTCGATCCGGCCGAAGATCGCATCATGATGTGCGGCAGCATGGCGATGATCCGCGAGCAGGCGGCGATGCTGGATGCGCTCGGCTTCGAGGAAGGCTCGAACGCCAAGCCCGGCCATTATGTGATCGAGCGCGCCTTCGTCGGCTGACGTTTCCGCGCACGGAGGGCATGTCGGCCTTCCGTGCGCGATCAGCGTATGGCGTTGTCCAGCATCGCGAAGATCGCGCCGCTGTCATTGTCCGATGCATGGGAAAAATCCATGTCGCGGGGATGGGTGAAGCTGTCGGCGAACCAGGGCTGCTTCACCGGCGTGAAGATGCCGCGCAGCCATTCCACCGTTTCGACGATGGGCCGGGCGTTGCGCAGATCCGCCGCGTAGCTCAGATAGATATCGAAGCGAAGCTGTACCGGCAGATCCAGCGGCACCAGATCCCGGCGGAGCGCCATGCAATAGGTCGGCATCATGGCGATGCCTTCGCCGCACTCCACGGCGGACAGCAGCGCCAGCCCCGAGTTCATCCGCAAGGGCGTGAACGATGCCGCATGGTCGGTCCCGACCAGGAAATCCAGAATATGGGAGTTCACGCCGGGCGCCACCTGTTCGATGAACCGGTGTTTGGTCAGGTCGGCAAGCGTGTCCGGCCGACCGTGGCGGGCGATGTAGCGGTCGGACGTGAACAGCATGAAATGGGTGGTCGCCAGCCGGGCGCAGATCATGTCGGGATTTTCGGAGCGTTTGAACGTCAGCTCGATATCGACTTCGAAATGCCGATCGCGCTGATGATCGTAGGAGCAACTGAGGTGGACGGCATGGGTGCCGATCCGGCTTTGCAGCGCCCCCAGGCGCGGGGCGAGCCACAAGACGCCGAGAACCTCGCTTACCCCGAGCCTGATCTCTCCGGCGGATATCAGCGGCACGTCATCGCGCAGATGAACGCTGCCGACCTGTTTCTGCACCTGCCGCGCGGCGGCCACCAGATCCTGCCCGGCCGAGGTCAGCGCGACGCCCTTGGGTGATCGCCTGAACAGCCGGACCCCGACGGAGGCCTCCAGCCGATCGAGTCTCGCCCGCACCGTGTTGACGGTGATTCCCAAGCGTTCGGCGGCCTGACGAAAGCTCTCGGCCTCGCTCAGGATGATCGCCACGCGCAGATCGTCCCATCGCGCATCTTCCGGCACGGTCAACGCGGCGCGACCGCTGTTCAGCGACTGAACAGGGGTGTCAGTTTTCTCCATGGGCGGCCGCCGTGGCTCCATCGTTAGTCTCCCCGTTCATGGGTAGCACGGACCAAGGGCGGAATCATGGGTAACATGCGGCGCGCGGCGGGATTTGAGATGGCGCGGGAGCGTCGCTTCGAACCGGCCTTCTATCGCTGGGCGGATCATGCCGAAAACCGGCCGATCCGGCCTGCCGAACGGCAGGAAATCGCCGAAATCCTCGCCGTTGCGCGCCAAGGGATGACGCTGGCCGAGGATGCCGTGATCGATGCCGTCCGGGCGATCGACCCGGCGCAATTCCAGATCACCGAAGCGAGTGCGGCAGGCGCCCGCCAGCTGATCGCTTTCCTGCGGCTCAACGAGGCGGGCACGGCCGCGATGCTGGACGGCCGCTTCTCGGGCGCGCAGCCCGACCTTGCGTGGCTGGCGAGGCCCGGCGAAATCGCGGCGTCCATCTATATCTGGCTGGTCTGGGCGCCGCAGCAGATCGGCCAGTGCATGCGGTTGGTGGCCCATATGGAGGAACAGGCGGCAGATGGCCTGCCGGTCTTCTCTCGCGCGGTCACGGCCGTTTCCGCCCGGATGCAGAATGCGGTCGGCTTCCAGCCGGCGAGCGACCTCTATCCGTCGGCGCCGCCCTGGCTGCTGGTCGCGCTGCCGATGGTGAAGCTGCGGCGGCCGAGCATCAAGGTGCAGGTCGCGCGGACCATGGAGGATATTGCGCGCGTGTTCGCGGTGCGCTCCGCCGTCTACATGGCCGAGCAGTTCCCGCTGTATGAGGAGGAGTTCGACGGCAATGATTTCTGCGCGACGCATCTGCTCGCCACCGTCAATGGCGATGTCGCCGGCTGCCTGCGCATCCGATGGTTCGGCGATTTCGCCAAGGTCGAGCGCATGGCGGTGCGCAAGGAATATCGGCGCTATCATGTGACCCGCCCGTTGGCGGCGGCGGCGATCGCGCATTGCCGGCGCAAGGGCTATCGCAAGCTCTACGCGCACTCCCGCGCCGATCTGGTTCCGTTGTGGGCGAGCCTCGGCTGGCGCGACATGGGGCGCAAGGATTTCAGCTTCGCGGACATCCCTTATCGTGAGATCATGCTGGAGTTGGAACCGTTGGACAATGCCATCTGTTTCGGTGCCGATCCGATGCTGCTATTGAGGCCGGAGGGGGGATGGGACGAGTTGGGTCCGTTCGACCGGACGCAACTCGGTGGCGATCGCGGGAGGTTGGGCATGATCCACGAATTCGCTGGTCTCAAAACGTCCGAACGGACCCGTTGTGCCCGGTAATCAGGAACAGTCGAGCAGGGTTCTCCTGATCGAGGACGATTGGGATATCGCGCAGATCGCCCTGCTCGCGCTCGGGCTTGATAAGAGGATCGAGGCGCGCAGCGCGAAAGGGGGGCAGGAAGCCCTTCAGATGCTCCGCACCGGCGAATGGCAACCGCATCTGATCCTGACCGACCTGATGATGCCCGGCATGAGCGGACTCGATTTCATCGACATCCTCCGCGAGGAATCCCACCATTGGGTTCCCGTGGTGTTGATGACCGCGCGAGCCAGTTCCCGCGATATCGCGGACTATCTGCGGCATGGCGCCGATGGCGTCATCACCAAGCCGTTCGACCCGCTGACGCTGGCCGAACAGGTTGCCGCCTTCATCAGGGCGTCGCGCTGAATCCGGCGCGGCGTTCGGCTCGCTCTCATCGTCTTCACCACCGGCCCGGCTTCGTCGGGCGTCCTTCGACGATCGTCACTCGGGGCTACCGTGCTACGGCACCTCGCTGCTAGGCAGCCCCGGGACATGATATCGGCATCGAGGGAATCGGCATGATGGGCCAGGCGCAAGGCCGGCATTACGGGATGGACTGGCTGCGCATCGGTGCGTTTCAGCTGCTCATCCTCTATCATGTCGGCATGGCCTTCGTGCCGTGGGATTTCCAGGTGAAGGATGCGAACCCGCCGATCGCATGGGCGACGGTGGCGATGCTGCTGACCAATCCGTGGCGGCTATCCCTGCTGTTCGCGGTGTCGGGCTATGCCAGCGCCGCCTTGTTCGCCCGCCAGAAGGGCGGGATCGGCGGCTTCCTGCGATCGCGGATCGCGCGGCTGGCGATTCCCCTGCTGTTCGGCATGGCGGTGCTGGTGACGCCGCAGCCATGGGTCTGGCTGATCACCCATTATGGCTATCGGCAGGATTTCGGCAGCTTCCTGCTCCACGATTATTACAGCTTCCGTTCGATCGACGGCGTCATCGTGCCGACATGGATGCATTTGTGGTTCATCGTCTATCTGCTGGGATATACGATGGCACTGTGCCTGATCCTGGCCTTGCCGGCGGTGGTCCGCAGGGCTGGGCGACGAGCGTGCGAGCTGTTGTTGGCGGGGCCGGGGTTGCTGCCGCTCGGCGTCCTGTTCGTCTATATCGCGCGTGGCTGGTTCAGCCCGGGCTGGGAGGATAATCATCTCTTCTACGGAGACTGGGGCGCCCATGCGAACTATTTCCCGGTTTTCCTGTTCGGCTATCTCCTGCGGGGATCGGAGCCGTTGCGTGCCGCGATCGCCCGGTGGTGGGGCTGGGCGGCGGCGGGCGCGACGATCGGCTGGCTGATCCTGGCCTGGTTCGAGATCACCTATGGACTGCGGATCGCGCCGCCCGCGCTATGGCCCCTGCACGGCTTCGCGCGTTCCCTGGAATCCTGGGGTGCGATGATCGCGCTGATGGGGGTCGCCGATCGCTATTGGAATTTCGACAGCAAATGGCGGCCGCTGCTCGCCGAAGCGGTATTCCCTTTCTACCTGATCCATCAGACGATCATCATTCTCGTCGGCTACTGGTTGCTGTCGACCGCTACCGGGCCACTGGCGCGGTTCGTCATTCTGGTCGCCGCGACGATGGCGGGGTGCTGGATTTTCTATCTGGGGGGGCGCGAGGTCCGCTGGCTGCGGCCGCTGATCGGATTGAGAGCCGGGCCGGGCAGGCGCGCGGCGGTCAAGGCCGATCGCGGGGCCCTACGGGATGCGGGCGCGTCCTGAACCGGAGCGCTCCCACGAAGGGCCTGCTTGGCCGGATCGGAACCGTGCCGAGCATGTTGCTCCGGCCTTCCTTCCGCCGGGGCTTGCCGATCGGCCGGGATGGCGACATGCCACGCGCATGACTGTCCGTATCTTGCTGTCCGTGCTGATCCTGTTCGCTTCGGTGGGGGCGGCCGCGCCTCAGCCGGCGCGGGTCGAGATCGAGACGAGCCTCGGCCCCATCGTAATCGCGCTGGATACCCGCCATGCACCGATCACGTCCGCGAATTTCCTCGCCTATGTCGATCAGAAGCGTTTCGACCAGATGACCTTCTACCGGGCGGCGCGGGCGGATGGAAAGCCGAAGGAAGGCTTCGTGCAGGGCGGCACCAACAACATGATGACCCGCGTGTTGAAGCCGATCCGCCACGAGCCGACGAGCCGAACCGGGCTCCACCATGTCGACGGCACCATTTCGATGGCGCGCGATGATCCCGGCACGGCGACCGGCGATTTCTTCATCGTGGTCGGCGACGGCAAATATCTCGACGCGACCCGCAAGGATCCGGGCTACGCCGCCTTCGGCCATGTCACCAGCGGGATGCCGATCGTCCGGCAGATGCTCGCCGCCAAGACCTTCCCCGGCGGCTGGTCGAAGGAGACGGCGGGGCAGCAGATGGTTCGGCCCGTGCTGATCCGCTCCGCCCGGCGTCTGCCCTGAGTCCGCGCGCGCCGGACCCCGCCTAGCGGGTGACGACGTCGCGCTTCATCGGCGCCAGTTTCGACAGGAAGCGCATCTGCGCGGCGAACGGCACCTTCTCGGCCGACATCGCCTTCTGGAGATTGACGACGAGGGCGTTCATGTCCTTCGCCTGCACACCCAGATTCTTGTGCGATTCCTTCATGTCGCGCCCCGAATATGCGCAGCCGCCGCCCAGAATGTAGCAGAATTGCTCCTTCAGCGTGCGACGCAGGCGGACGAGATCCTGGCCCTTGAAGATGTCGCTGATCAGCGGATCGGCCACGTTGCGGTCGACGAACCCGTCGACGATGCGATCGACGCCGGCCTGTTCGTGGAAGCTGTGCCACATGCCCTGGCCGGAAAAGGCCGTCGCGCCGGCATTGGCATCGCTCTGGGTGTAGGGATCGACGGGCTGCTCGCCAGGCGGGACGGTGGCCGAAGGGACGACGGCCGAGGCAGTGACGAAGAAGAGGAGGGGGAGCATCGGGATATCCCTCAGAAGCTGGTCTGGAGCGACAGGAAGGCGCCGCGCTGGTTGTTCACCGTCGCGATCGAGCCGAGATCGACATAGGCCGCGGTGAGCGAGACATTCTTCGTCATCGCATAGGCGACGAAGCCGTCCCACGCGGCATCTTCCTTGGCGAAACCGAGATTGTCCGGCTTGGTGCGGACTTCGACGCCCGCCGCGAATTTGCGGGTCAGCATCAGCGCCGCCGATCCCTCGAACTGCGCCGAATAATGATCGTGCCGATCGCCACCGAAGCCGAGCAGGCCGAACTGGTTGGCCTTGGTGGCGCGCATGGTGCCGTCGAGGATGAGGCTCTGCCCCATCAGGATCTTGGTCGCCGAGACGAAGAAGTCGGTGCCGCTGTCATGCGCGCCGCCGACCGCGTGGATCACCGCGCCGCGATTGGCATGTTTGTACTGCACGCCGACCGACACCTGCGGCAGGATCGTATCCTGGCCGTATACGGCATCGCCGAACAGCTTCACCTTGGCGCCGAACACGTCCTGATCGAAGGTGAAGCCCTTGGCGAGGCCGAGCGCCGGGCCGATCTTGTGGGTGTCGAACACCTGCCGCGTATAGGAGAGCTCGATCCGGTCGAATGCCGAGACCGCCGCGCCGTAGCTCGTCAGGCTATAATCCGAGAGCGGAACGTAGGTGACGTGGGCGCTGCCGCCGATGCCGTCCGTCGTATCGTTGCCGCCGATCAGCGCCCATGTCGCCAGGCCGCCGCCGGCGGCGCCCTCGACGGAACTCACGCCGTTGGTCAGCACCAGCTTGCCGCCCGCGCGCATCTCGCTGCCCGCCTGCGCGGGGCCTGCGAACAGGGCGGATCCCACGATTATTCCCAACCACCATGACAGCCGCGAGGCCATGCGGATTCCCTTTGAACCGTTGTTCTAGGCCCTCCCTTGCACCATCCGTGGTTACTGCCCCGTAAACTCCTCTGGTTTAACGCTCCTTCAACCACCTCCGACTATTGGCGTGGTCGATGACGAAATGGATTGCGCTTCTTGGCCTCAGCCTGATGGCGACGGCAGCGACTGCGGGCAATGTGCAGGTGCAGGTGCGCGGCGCCGACGGGGCGCCGGTCGCCGATGCCGTCGTGACCGTCTCCGCCCATGCGGCGGGCCGCATCACCTTTCCCTGGCCTTCGGTGGTCAAGCAGCAGAACATCACCTTCGATCCCCATGTGCTGATTGTGCCGGTGGGGGCGAGCGTGTCCTTTCCCAACATGGATAATGTCCGCCACCACGTCTATTCCTTCTCCAAGCCGAAGAAGTTCGAGCTGAAGCTCTACGGCCACGAAGAGGCGCGGACGGTGGTGTTCGACAAGCCGGGCGTGGTCGCGATCGGATGCAACATCCACGATCAGATGTCCGGCTTCATCGTCGTCGTCGATACGCCCTACGCGGCCAAGACGGACGCCAGCGGACGGGTGACGATCGCCAACGTGCCGGCGGGCAATGCGACGCTGACGGTCTGGTCGGCGGCGATGCGGGCGCCCGGCAATCAATTGGCCCAGCCCGTCACGATCACGCCTGCCGGTCTCAGCAAGGTCGTGAGCACGCCGTGATGTCGCGCCTGCGCCTGGCCTTCGAAAGCTTCCGCCGGCCGCGCTTCGGGCATATCCGCACGCGGCTGGTCGTCCTCTATACGGGGCTGTTCGCGATCGCGATGCTCAGCATCGGCCTGATCGGGCAGGTGATGATCGAAAACCATGCGCAGAGCTCGGTGCGGACCGAATTGGTCACATCGAGCAGCGTGTTCGACCGGCTGTGGGCGCTGCGGGCCAAGTCGCTGGCCGATTCCGCCGATGTGATGGCGCGCGACTTCGGCTTCCGCGCGGCGGTGGCGAGCGGCGATCAGGCGACGATCCTCTCCGCGCTCGCCAATCTGCGCCAGCGTGTCGGTGTCCCCTATGCCTTCGTGGTGACGCAGGACGGCGACGTGACGGGCGATGGCGCGGCCACCCTGCGCCGCGACGTCGCCGCGATCCCCTACAAGCTGGCCGCCGGGCGCAACAGCGCGGTCGTGACCAGCGGGCAAGACGTCTATCGCATGGTGGTCTCGCCGATCCTCGCGCCGACCGAGATCGGCTGGGTGGTGTTCGCCGTCCGCCTCGACGAGGGCGAGATGCAATCGCTGGAGCGGCTCTCCGCAATCCCGCTGACCGCGACGATCCTGCGCCACGATGATGGCGGGCATTGGATGCCGGCGACCGGCGGGCTTGCCGTTCCGGCGGGCGCGATCGATCGTTTCATGGCGGCCGACGGATCGCATGAGATGCATCCGGGATTGCTCGGCCTGTCCTCCGGCCGCGCCATCGCGCTGGCCCGCCCGCTCGCGTCCACCGGCACCGCGCCCGATGCGATGCTGCTGCTGACCTTCCCGCTGATCAAGGCGCTGGCGCCGTTCCGCTCGCTGCAGATCGGCATCGTGCTGTCCGGCCTCGCCGGTCTGCTGCTGGTGCTGTGGGGCAGTCACCGGCTGGCCGGCAGCATATCGCGCCCGATCGCCGCGCTCGACGATGCCGCGCGCGCGCTGGAGGACGGCTCCCGCGCCGAAGTGACGGTCATCGGGCATGACGAGATCGGCCGTCTGGCGGTCAGCTTCAACCGGATGTCGGCGGGCATCGTCGAACGCGAGAATCGGATCGCGCACCTGGCCTTCCACGATACGCTGACCGGCTTGCCGAACCGCGTGCTGTTCCGCCAGCAGCTCGATGCTGCGCTGGGCCGTGCGGTGCGGGTCGGCGAGCAGGTGGCGGTGATGTGCCTCGATCTCGACGGCTTCAAGCTGGTCAACGACAGTTTCGGCCACCCGTCGGGCGATGCGCTGCTGCGCGTCGTCGGGGAAGTCCTCTCCAACCTTGCCTCCGACGGCATGGTGGCGAGGCTGTCCGGCGACGAGTTCGCCATCGTCGTCGGCATCTCGGTCGATCCGGATCGACCGCGCGCGCTCGCCCAATCCATTCTCGATGCGCTGCGTGAGCCGGTGGTCGCCAATGGCCACTCGATCCTGACCGGGCTCAGCATCGGCATCTCGGTCGCGCCGGGCGACGGGCACGAACCGAGCACCTTGCTCAAAAATGCCGATCTCGCGCTGTATCGTGCCAAGCAGGACGGGCGCGGCGTGTTCCGCTTCTTCGAACCCGGCCTCGATGCCGCCGCGCGCCAGCGCCGCCAGATGGAACTCGATCTGCGCGAAGCGCTGCACAATGGCCAGTTCCGGCTCGACTATCAGCCGATCTTCGATCTCAAGGCGGATCGGATCTGCGGCTTCGAGGCGTTGATGCGCTGGGAGCATCCCCGGCGCGGACTGGTCTCTCCCGCCGAGTTCATCCCGGTCGCCGAGGAGAGCGGCCTCATCGTCGCGATGGGCGAATGGGCGATGCACGAGGCCTGCCGCGAGGCGATCCGCTGGCCCGACCCGCTGCGCGTCGCGGTCAACGTCTCGGCGATCCAGTTCCGCAATTCCGGTTTCGCCGACATCGTGGTGCAGGCGCTGGCGCGTTCGGGGCTCGATCCGCACCGGCTCGAGATCGAGATCACCGAGTCGATCTTCCTCGAGGGCAGCGGCCCGACCCTCGATCTGCTCCACAAGCTGCACGCGCTCGGCTGCCGGATCGCGCTGGACGACTTCGGCACCGGCTATTCGTCGCTCAGCTATCTGCGCAGCTTCCCGTTCGACAAGATCAAGATCGACCGCAGCTTCGTGATCAACGTCGCCGACGATGTCGGCGCGGCCGCGATCGTGCGGGCGATCGTCGATCTGGCCGGCGCGCTGGACATGGAGACGACCGCCGAGGGGGTCGAGGATTCGGAGCAGCTTGCGGCGCTGCGTTCGCAGGGGTGCAGCAGCATCCAGGGCTTCCTGTTCAGCCGGCCGCTGACCACCGAGGGTGTGGCGCGCCTGTTGAAGGATCAGCGGCGGGACGTGATGCCGACGGTCAGCGCGCCGGTGCAGCGCCTGATCCCACCGCCGGCGCCGATCGAACTGCCGCCGATCCGCGCGATCGGACGCTGACCTTCGCGCGGCCACAGCCGCGCGAAACCGCACTTTCCCGATGATGTTCCAGAAGCGCCGGACGTTACCACCGTTGTCATGAGGCGGCCGCCGTCCACGGTCGTTACAACCGCTCCATTCCGGCCGAGAGTCGCGCTTTTGGCGCGCTCTGCGGCCGCGGTACAGGCCGGCATGGCGCATCGTTCGCGTGCCGCAACGGGAGCACGGAATGGCGACGCTGATCAAATCCCCAGAGGCCGACACCCCGGAGCCCGAAGCGCCGGTCCCCACCAACCATCGCGCGCTGATCGCCTGGGTCGAGGATATCGCGGCGCTGACCAAGCCCGATGCGATCCGCTGGTGCGACGGCTCCGATGAGGAATGGGCCGAACTGACCGCGATTATGGTCGAGGCCGGCACGCTGACGCGGCTCGATCCGGCCAGGCGCCCCAACAGCTTCCACGCCCGCTCCGATCCGCGCGACGTCGCCCGCGTCGAGAGCCGGACCTTCATCTGCTCGGAGGACGAGTCCGATGCCGGCGCGACCAACAACTGGCGCGATCCGGCCGCGATGCGCGCCACCCTCGATCCGCTGTTCGACGGCTGCATGAAGGGCCGCACCCTCTATGTGGTGCCCTATTGCATGGGGCCGATCGGATCGGAGCAGAGCGCGATCGGCGTCGAGCTTTCGGACAGTCCCTATGTGGTCGTCTCGATGAAGATCATGACGCGGATGGGGCAGCCGGCGCTCGACATGCTGGGCGACGACGGCTTCTTCGTCCGCTGCGTCCACAGCGTCGGGATGCCGCTGGCGGCGGGGCAGGCGGATGTGCCGTGGCCGTGCAACGACGACAAATATATCGTCCATTATCCCGAGACGCGCGAAATCTGGTCCTATGGTTCGGGCTATGGCGGCAATGCGCTGCTCGGCAAGAAATGCTTCGCGCTCCGGATCGCCAGCGTGATGGCGCGCGATGCCGGCTGGCTGGCCGAGCATATGCTGATCCTCAAGCTCACCAGCCCCGCCCGGCAGGTCCATTATGTCGCCGCCGCCTTCCCGAGCGCGTGCGGCAAGACCAACATGGCGATGCTGGAGCCGACCGTGCCGGGCTGGACCGCCGAGACGATCGGTGACGACATCGCCTGGATGCGCTTCGGCAGGGACGGCCGGCTCTATGCGGTGAATCCGGAAGCCGGTTTCTTCGGCGTGGCGCCGGGGACGGGGATCAAGACCAATAGGAATGCGGTCGATACGCTGTTCGCCAATTGCATCTTCACCAATACCGCGCTGACCGACGACGGCGATGTCTGGTGGGAAGGGCTGACCGATGCGCCGCCGGCCGTCGGCATGATCGACTGGCAAGGCCAGCGCTGGGATCCGGCCGCGGGCAAACCCGCCGCGCATCCCAATGCCCGTTTCACGGCGCCGGCCGATCAATGCCCGTCGATCGCCGACGAATGGGAAGATCCGGCCGGCGTACCGATCTCGGCGATCCTGTTCGGCGGGCGCCGGGCGACCGCGGTGCCGCTCGTCACCGAGGCGTTCGACTGGCAGCATGGCGTCTATCTCGCCGCCAACATCGCGTCGGAGGGCACCGCGGCGGCCGAGGGCAAGGTCGGCGAATTGCGCCGCGATCCGTTCGCGATGCTGCCCTTCTGCGGCTACAACATGGCCGATTATCTCGGGCACTGGCTGAAGATGGGCCGTTCGGCCGCCTCCAATCCGGGGCATCTGCCGCGCATCTATCTGGTCAACTGGTTCCGCAAGGGCGCCGACGGCAAGTTCCTGTGGCCGGGCTATGGCGAGAATAGCCGCGTGCTCAAGTGGATCGTCGATCGCATCGAGGGCGAGGCGGAGGCGATCGATACCCCGATCGGCCGGGTGCCGGCGCCGGCCTCGCTCGATCTCGACGGCCTTTCGCTCGAACCCGCGAAGCTTGCCGAACTGCTGGCGGTGGACGCGGATGTCTGGCGCGAGGAGGCCAGCCTGTCGGCGCGCGATCTCGCCAGGCTCGGCGATCGCGTGCCCCATGCGATCCGCGACGAGCAGGCGCGGCTGGAGCAGCGGCTCGGTGAACCCGCCTGAGCTTTTCTGTCTGGCGGATCGGCCGAATCCCGGTATAGGGCCGCCGCAAGGGGGAAGGGCTTCGGCCGATCCCCCGTGATCGCGCCGGTGCCCCGCGAGGGGCTTAATAGGGAACGCGGTGCGGGTGGTTCGCTGCCCTATTCCGTGGCTGTCCCTGCAACTGTAAGCGGAGAGCGCGATGCACTTCGGCCCCGTCCTCGCGGACGGGCCGGCCACTGGGCCTGACGGCCTGGGAAGGCGTGCATCGTGCGACGACCCGTGAGCCAGGAAACCTGCCGGCGATGAGGTCGCTCTTGCCTTGGCTCAGGGAGAAGCCACGGCACGGTTTGCCCGTCTGAGCGACGTGTGTGCGGCAGGGGCCGCATCGGTTGTGGGGGAGGGGTGCCACCGGCGCGCGTCTGTCCCTTGCGCCGGCCGTCCGCGACGGAAGCCCCCGCCCGAAGTCGCTCAGCGCCCGGGGGACAGATTTTGAAGACGACCATCGCCACCATCCTCGCGCTCGGCGCCGCCCTGCCGGCCATGCCGGCCTACGCGCAGAGCAATCCCGCCTTGCCCGGCACCGATGCCAATGGCGACACGATCGTCGTCACCGCGACCCGTTCCGGCGATGCGATCCCGACCGACCTGCTCGGCGCATCCGTGACGGTGATCGACGCCCAGGCGCTCGAACAGCGCCAGACCCGCGTGCTGTCGGATGCGCTGCGCGACGTGCCCGGCGTCGACGTCAGCCGTACCGGCGCGATCGGCGGCCAGACCCAGATCCGCATCCGCGGCGCCGAGGCGAACCAGACCATGGTGCTGGTCGACGGCATCGAGGTGTCCGATCCCTCGACCGGCGAGTTCGACTTCGGCACGATCCTCGCCGATCCCGCCGCGCGCATGGAGGTGCTGCGCGGCCAGCAATCCTCGCTCTATGGATCGGACGCGATCGGCGGCGTGATCAACTACATCACCGGCACCGGTGCCGAGGCGCCCGGCGTCTCGCTGCGCGCCGAGGGCGGCTCGATGGGCACGGTGGACGGGGCGGCCCGCGTCGCCGGGGTGAAGGGCGATCTCGATTACGCCTTCACCGGCACCGCGCTCCACACGCGCGGTTATCCGACCGCCGAGGGCGGCTCGCGCGATGTCGGGGCCGATCAGGTCGGCGCCTCCGGCAAGGCGATCTGGACGGTCGCGCCCAATTTCCACATCACCGCGGTCGGCCGCTACAATTACAGCGATGCCGATACCGATGATGCCGATGCGAGCGGCGTCACCGTCGATTCGCCCGGCACCCATTATCATTATCGCGGCATCTACGGTTTGGTGCGCGGCCAGCTCGACCTGCTCGACGGTCGCTTCACCAATGCGCTGACCGCCCAGATCGCCGACACCAAGCGCACCGATTACGACGTGGCGGACACCTATTCGCCGCGCGAGGGCCAGCCGATCGACGCGACCTACGGCACACATGGCCGTCGCCTCAAGGGCAGCTACGAGGGCGCTTTCCACTTCGGCACCGACGACATCAAGCAGGTCGCGACCGTCGCGGTCGATGCCAAGCGCGAGAGCGAGCGCACCACCATCACCCAATATGGCGCCTTCCTCGGCTGGCGGCACACCACCAATGTCGGCCTGGTCGGCGAATATGACCTGACCGTCCACGATCGCCTCGCGATCGGCGCCTCGGTGCGGCACGACTGGAACAACCGCTTCGGCGATCCCACCACCTATCGCGTGCAGGCGAGCTACAAGCTGGACACCGGCACCCGCGTCCACGCCGCGGTCGGCTCGGGCGTCAAGGATCCGAGCTTCAGCGAGCTGTTCGATTATTATGCCGGCATCTACATCGGCAATCCGAACCTCAAGCCCGAGAAGTCGCATGGCTGGGAAGCCGGTGTCGAGCAGGCGTTCCTCGATCGCCACATCACGATCGACGCGACCTATTTCGACAATCGCCTGAAGGACGAGATCACCACCACCTACAACGCGGCCGGCGAGCAGACCTCGGTCAACCTGCCCGGCCACACCCGCCAGCGCGGTGTCGAGGTCTCGGCGGCGGCACGGCTCGGCGACGGCTGGCGGATCGACGCGGCCTATACCTATCTGCACGCGCCGCAGTCGCTCGACGTGCTGGTCGGCACGGTGGAGACGCAGGCGCTGCGCCGCGCCAAGAACACGGCCAGCCTCAACCTCGGCTGGGCGCCGCCGCACCAGCGCTTCTCCGCCAATCTCGGCGTGCGCTACAATGGCGCGCAGAATGACGAGTTCTTCGGCACCTATCCGGGCTCGCTGGTGCGCCTCCACGGCTATACGCTGGTCAACATGGACGCGACCTACAACCTCACCGACAAGGTGCAGATCTTCGGCCGCGTCGAGAACCAGCTCGGCGAGCATTATGAGGATGTCTACACCTTCGCCACGCCGCGCCGCGCCGGCTATGGTGGCGTCCGGGTGAACTTCTGATCGGAACGATGATCTGATGCGCTGGTCGAGCGGCATCCTCGCGCTGGCCGTCGCCGCGTCTCCTGCGGGGGGCGTGGCGAAGCCGTGGCGGGTGATGTCGCTCAACCAATGCACCGATCAGCTGGTGCTGGCGCTGCTGCCGCCCGATCGCATCGCCTCGGTGACGTGGCTGTCGCGCGATCCCGAAACTTCGGTGATGGCGAAGGCGGCGATGCGGGTCGGGATCAACCATGGCGGTGCCGAGGAGGTGGTGCGGCAGAAGCCCGACCTGGTGATCGTCGGCAGCTTCACCACGCCGGCGACGACCGCCATGCTGCGCAGGCTCGGCTATCCGATCCTCGAAGTGCCCGAGGCGATGAGCTTCGCCGATATCCGTTCGGCGACGCGGCAGGTGGCGGCGGCGGTCGGTGAACCGGCGCGGGGCGAAGCCTTGATCGCCCACATGGATGCCGGTCTCGCGGCGCTGGCGCGCGAGACGGTGCGGCCGGTGCGGGTGGCGGCATGGGACGGGGCGGGATTCTCGGCCGAGAAGGGCTCGCTCTACGATGCGGTGCTGGGTGCCGCGGGCGCGATCAACCTCGCCGACGAGCCGCCGGCCTCTTCCTATGGCGCGCCCGATGCGGAGGTGCTGCTCGCGGCCGCGCCCGAACTGCTGCTCCAGGGCGCGCCGGGATCGGGGCATCCGGGGCTGCGGGACGATGTCGCCCATCATCCGCTGGTCCGCCGTTATTGGGCGGATCGCACGGTGGCGGTGCGCCCGTCGGTCTATTTCTGCGGCACGCCCTTCGCCGCCGACGGCGCACGGATGCTCCGCGCACAAATCCAGGACGCCGCGGCCCGCCCACATCCTCCGCTGCCCTTCGCGGCGTCGCGATGAGCCGCTGGATCATCCCCCTGCTGCTGGTGGTGCTGATCGCGCTGGCCGGCATCTCGCTGCTCGCCGGCACGGTCTGGCTGAGCCCGTTCGACGTCTGGGCCGGGCTGACATCGGGCCGGCAGGATCTCGCCGGGCTGATCATGCTCGACATCCGCCTGCCGCGGCTCGTGCTGGCGCTGCTGATCGGGGGCATCCTCGGCCTGTCCGGCGCGGTGTTGCAGGGGCTGTTGCGCAATCCGCTGGCCGAACCGGGGCTGCTCGGCGTGTCGTCGGGGGCGTCGCTCGGCGCGGTGATCGCCATCTATTACGGCTTCGCCCACATCACCGCGCTGGCCGCGCCGGGCTTCGCGCTGGTCGGCGGGCTGGTGACGGCCGGGCTGGCCTTCGCGCTGTCGCGCAGCGGCGGCACGCTGGCGCTGATCCTCGCCGGATCGGCGGTGTCGGCGATCGCGGCGGCGGGCGTGAGCCTCGCGCTCAACCTCGCCCCCAACCCCTATGCCGCCTATGAGATCACCACTTGGCTGATGGGGTCGCTCGCCGATCGCAGCTGGGATCATGTCATGCTGGCAGCGCCGTTCATCCTGATCGGCGGTGCGCTGCTCTTTGCCACCGGCCGCGCGCTCGATGCGCTGGCGCTCGGCGAGGCGCAGGCCGAGAGCCTCGGCGTCGCGATCGGGCGGACCCGCCTGCTGGCGCTGCTCGGCATCGCGCTCGGCGTCGGCGCGGCGACGGCGGTGGCGGGCGCGATCGGCTTCGTCGGCCTCATCGCGCCGCATCTGGTGCGACCGGCCGTCGGCCACCGGCCGGTTCGCGTGCTGGTGCCGGCGACGCTGGCGGGCGCGATCATCGTCGTCGCGGCCGATATCGCGACGCGGCTGTTCCATGCCGAGTCCGGCCCGGAGCTGCGGCTCGGCGTGCTGATCAGCCTGATCGGCGCGCCCTTCTTCCTGTGGCTGGTGCTGCACCTGAAGCGGACGGCGCCATGACCGACCTGACCCTCCGCGACATCCATCTCAGCCGAGGCAGGCGGCCGGTGCTGAACGGCGTCTCCATCAGCTTCGCGGGCGGCCGGCTGACCGCGCTGATCGGCCCCAATGGCGCCGGCAAGAGCAGCCTGCTGTCGGTCGCCGCCGGGCTGTTGCCGCCGGATGCCGGCGAGGTCCGGCTGGGCGGCGAACCCTTGTCCGCGATCGGCCGCAAGGCGCTCGCCCGGCGCCGTGCCTATCTGCCGCAATCCCCGCAGGTCGATTGGCCGATCAGTGTCGAGCGGGTGGTGGCGCTGGGCCTCACCGCGCACCTGCCGGCGTTCGGCCACCTGCCGCTCGCGCTGCATGGGGCGATCGACCGCGCCCTGGCCGACCATGATCTGCTCGAGCTGCGCGATCGCCCCGCGACCAGCCTCTCGGGCGGCGAGCTGGCGCGCGCGATGCTGGCCCGCGCGACCGTCGCCGATCCCGAACTGCTGATCGTCGACGAGCCGACCGCCGGGCTCGATCCCCGCCATGCGATCGATGCCGTGGCGCGCCTGCGCGCGCGCGCCGACGCCGGCCGCACCGTGATCATGGCGATCCACGATCTCGATCTGGCGCTGCGCGTGGCGGACGATGTGGTGGCGGTGCGGGACGGGCAGCTGCTCGCCGCCGGCCCGGCAGCCGCCATCCTGGTAAGCGACGTGCTGGAACGGCTCTACGATGTCCGCGCCCGTGTCGTGCGGGATCAGGAGGGCGTCTCGATCCGTTTCGGCCGCTGAGGTCCGTCGATCGCCGCCGGGCTCATTGCGCCAGCCAGGCGATCGCGTTGGCGCGGGTCTCGAACAGCCGATGGGTGCGGGGATCGAGCAGCCGGCGCAGCTGCATCCGGGCGAGCGCGGATTCCACGATGATCGCGATCCGGTCGCCATCCTCGTAGAGGCTGAGCGCGCCGCGCCTCAGCCGTTCCGCAGCCTCCGGGCTATGCAGGAGAATATCGCGGTTATCGACCAATATCCGAACCTTGCCCGATCGCCTGTGGCAGGCGCGGACGAGGTCGCCGACCGTGGCGAACATGGCATCGAATTGCTCGACCTGGAGGAACCCCGATCCCGCGATGAAGATGAAGTCGCTGGCCGCATCATGCTGAATGGAAAGGCCGTTGAGCAGGGGATCGAGCGGCGCCGCGGCGGTCGTCATGTTAGTCATGCGCGGACAGCCAGGTTGCGGCGGCATGGCCGGACAGGAATAATTTATGGGTCTGCGGATCGAGCTGATCCCTGAGCTGCATCTTGGCGAGGCTGCTGTCGACGACGACCGCGATCCGGTCGTTCGGCCGATATTCCTGCATGACATGCTGCTTCAGGCGCTCGACCGTCGGCATCGGTTGCGGCACGGCGAGGCGCCGGTCGACAAACACCCGGACCCGGTTCAGGCGCGTGCGCATCTCGCCGATCAGCGTCTTCAGCTCGTCGAAACAGGCATCGACCTGGGCCGGGGTCCACACCCCATGGCAATCGATCCGGATGATCCGCCGCTCGTCGTCATAATGGACGTCCATCGCGCCATCCTGGCTGGCGACGGGCATCGCCGGCGGCCCGGATGCGGCAATGTCCGGCCTGTCATCCTGTCCATCCAGCACCGGCATTCTCCCATGTCTTTGCAGGAGACGCTGTGCCGCCGTGGTAAAGGAAACATGGAGAATCGGCGGCGCACTGCAGGATTGCGACCAATGTCTACGCTGCTCGCGGCATCGGCCGTGGCGGCGGGCGGTGGCCGGCATCGCGACGATGGATTGCGCGGATAGATCGCTCCGGACGGACCCTTCTGGCCGCCTCGCCGTTGTCCCCATCCTTATGGGCCGAGGCCCGTGCAGTCAGGAGCATCGCATGAAACGCACCCTTATCGCCCTTACGCTCGGCGCGCTGGTCACCTCGGGGCTGGTCGCGGCCAAGCCGGTCAATGTCCGCCAGCTCAATCAGGAACGGCGCATCGATGCGGGCCTGCGTTCGGGCAAGCTCACCCATGCGGAGGCCGCAAGTCTGCGCGCGCAGCAGGCGTCGATCCGTGCCGCAGTCGCGCAGATGCGGGCGCGCCACCCGCAGGGCCTCACCGCGGCGGACAAGGCACGGCTGACCGGCCTCCAGGATCAGGCCGATCGTGGCATCATCCACCAGAAGGACGACGCCCAGCGCGGCCCCAACAAGCTCAAGATCAAATAAACGGCGCGCTGCCTGGCTCGCCTCCTTAGGGGGGGAGCCAGGCGGATCCGGATGCCGTCAGCCTAAAACAGCGACATCTGGGTGCCGGGCAGCACCGGCGGCCGGAACAGATCGGTGCGCAGCTGGAGCCGTTCGCGGCCAAGGCCATGCTTGCGGCTGGCGATCTGCATCCGGGTGCGGATGAGATCCGCCCATGGCCCTTGCCCCTTCATCCGCGTGAAGAAATCGGGATCATTGTCCCGCCCGCCGCGGATCGACTGGATCGTCGCCATCACCTTGGCGGCGCGATCGGGATGATGTGCCTCCAGCCAAGCGCGAAACAACGGCGCGACCTCGTGCGGCAGGCGAACCGGCAGGAAGAACACGCCGCGCGCGCCAGCCTCCGCCGCGCGCTCGACGAGATGCTCGATCTCGTGATCGGTGATCTGCGGCACCACCGGCGCGATCGAGACATGTACCGGCACGCCCGCATCCGCCAGCCGCCGCACCGCCGTCAGCCGCCGTTCGGGATGCGGGGCGCGGGGCTCCAGCGTCCGTGCCGTCTTGGCATCGAGCGTGGTGATCGACATCGCCACCGCCGCCAGCCGGTCACGCGCCATGTCCTTCAGCAGGTCGATGTCGGCCAGCACCCGATCGGACTTGGTGGTGATTGTCAACGGATGGCGACAGCCGGCCAGCACCTCCAGGCAGGCGCGGGTGATGCGATAGCGCGCCTCGATCGGCTGATAGGGATCGGTGTTGGTGCCGAACGCGATCGGCCGGCACTGGTAGTTCGCGGCGGCCAGCTCGCGCTTCAACAACTCCGGTGCATCGGGCTTGGCGAACAGCCGGGTCTCGAAATCGAGGCCGGGGGAAAGGTCGTGGAAGGCATGGCTTGGCCGCGCGAAGCAGTAGATGCAGCCATGCTCGCACCCCCGATAGGGATTGATCGAGCGATCGAAGCCGACATCGGGCGACGCGTTGCGCGTGATGATCGTGCGCGGCGTCTCGAGGGTGACGGTGGTGCGCAGCGGCGGGGCCGCGCCATCGACCTCTTCGCGCTGATCCAGCCAGTCCCCGTCGGCCTCGCGCGCCGGCAGCCCGAAGCGCTGGGGTCGATCATTGACCGTCGCGCCGCGTCCCGCCCGCTGCTCTGGAAACCGACTCGGTATGACCTTCGACATTGACAAAGCGTAGCGGATCGAGCAGAACAAAGAAAGAACATTGGAGGATTCGCACGATGACGGAGATCAGCACCGCCCGGATCAACTATGTCGAACTCCCCGTCGCGGACACCGCGGTGGCGAAGAGCTTCTACGAGCTGGCATTCGGCTGGCTGATGACCGCGTTCGGGCCGAGCTATGCGTCAACGATGACGGGCGACGTCGATCTCGGCCTCCAGGGCGACGCGGCGGAAGCGACCCGGGCGCCGCTGCCGGTGATCGATGTGACGGATCTCGATAGCTGGCCGGACAAGGTCGAGGCGGCGGGCGGCACGGTGGTGCGGCCGATCTTCGCTTTCCCCGGCGGCCGGCGCTTCCACTTTCGCGACCCCTCCGGGAACGAACTGGCGGTGATGGAGGCGGATTGAGCGGATGGTTCGGTATGGGCGGGAGGCTCGGGCGTTTGTCAGAAATGCGGCGGCGAGAAACCGACAGCCCGCAGCGGCCTTTTGCATCGGTCAAGGCATTGACGTCGCGGTAGAATGATCATCGTTGCACAAGCGAGCCCGTCGGGCAGGGAAGAATTTAGTCCATTTCAATTGACAACCTAATATCAAGGCATATCTTCGCGACGACGATGGAGGTCGATATGAAGCGTATGGCGCGTTTTCTGGTCATTTCCCTCCCTCTTGGCGCGCTGTCGTCCGTCACGGCGCCTGCGTTCGCGGGCTCCATATTCGAAGCGGTCAACGACCCTGCGCCGATCATCGAAGGCGGCCGGGGCCAATCCCATGATGTCGGCGGCATCGCGGTCTATTCCGATGGTCTGCCTGCCGGAAAGTATAAAGTCGTTGGAATGATACGGGATGATCGCGTGGCGTCTCCTGCCACGGGCAACCCTTTGCGAAGCCAACGGATTGCCCATTTGGCCAAAGCCAAAGGCGGTAACGGCGTCCTTTATCTCGGCCAAGTTGCCGGCACTCATCTGGTCAGCGAACGGGAAGAAGGCGGCGCTCCGTTCGCCAGCCTCGCCACGGGCACGGATTACACCCACAGCGAAGCGACCATTGAGAGCAAATTTCTGGTGATCAAGTCGGCGGACTGAACCACGGGCAAAGGCGCGGGAGCCTGTCCGCACCGGCGCGGTGACCGATCGAGAGGCGATCGACATTCAGCGGATCAGGCTGCGATCCACGCCTGAAGCGGTCGTCATCCCGAACCTGTTTCAGGATCCCAGCGAAGCTTGGCGCTGAGCGCGCCGGAGGAGACCGTCATGCTGAAGCAAGTTCAGCAGGACGGTCTGAAACGAAACGATCACGCGATATTCCGCCCATCCGAATGTCGATCGGCTCTAGATCGCGTCGCGACCGCCGCTCGAAGATCGCTACCATTCCATTCGTGAGGGATGATGATCCATCAGGGCATTGATCCGGTGATCGTGGAAGCGTGGCTGTCGGCCCGCTCGGTCGCGCGGGGACTGCCTTTGCCGGTGCCCGAATATGGGGGCCGGCGCTTCCACTTCCGCGATCCTTCCGGGAACGAACTGGCGGTGATGCAGGCCGATTGAACGGGCCGATCGTGGGGAAGGCGGCGGTTTGGGTGGACTGCTCTTGGCATCGCTGCATCGGAAAATAGATATTGCGCAACGGTCTTATGCCGCAGCTAAGCCAGCGAGATCGTTGATGTTTATATGCTGCCGCACAGGGAATTCTTTTGCGCCATCCTTAGGAGGATGCTGGCTCGATGGGCGTAGACAGCAACTTGCCGGCGACAGTGCGAAGCAAGCGGGTTCCAATGAGATATGTTGCGAGCGCAAGTGCTACGGCGATCGGGATTATCCAAAGGCCCAGGACATCGCTGCTATCTGCGGGAGGCGAGGCAACCAAGCCTGCTTCCCAGCCATCCGCACTGTGCCAAGCTCCGACGTTGTTTGGCACGATTGGCTTCGCCACGGCGATCACGCCAAACGCAGCGGCAAAAAGATACAATATCAGCGTGGCAAAGGCTGCCCCCAACGCGGTCAAACTGCGTGACGCGCGATGGATCATGTTGAGCAGAAGTTGGGCAGGGCCGGCCCGACTTACCGCTCCAGCAAGTTCATATTCCTCGACATAGCGTCGCGCGAGCCGATGCGGGGGACCGAGCCGCGCGATTGCTGCTGTCAGAGTATCGATGCCCGACATGTTGCAATCTGTGAGATGGCTATGGATCTCGCTTGAAATTGCGAGGCGGTCTTCCAGACCAATGCTCTGAAGCGCCCAGAGCAGCTTGCGGACATAGGCATCGATTTCATGATCTCGGGTTTCGGCATCACGCATCATTGTCCTCCACCAAAGCAGCGATATTCGTCCGGAAGTGGACCCACACGGTTTGCATGTCGGTAACGAGGGCGCGGCCCTCCAAGGTCAGTTCGTAATATTTGCGGGGATTTCCACCTCCATCGGGAATGACCCAATGGGCAGCGATTTTTCCGCTTTTCTCTAACCGGCTCAGCAAAGGGTAGAGTGCGCCATCCGTTACCAGATCGCCATTGGCGTTCGCGGCTTGAAGAATTTGCAGGCCGTAAGCTTCGCCGTGAATCAATATCGACAGCACGACCAGTTCGGTTGCACCCTTCCTGAGCTGGGCTTGCCACGATGCGATATCCATGGCGCCACCTTATCACAGGTATCATGTTATGCAAGGTGACATGTTAAGCGGAGTTCCGTTTCGAAAGGAACTCCTCTCGCAACGTCGGCCATGATCGCGATCGGAAACGGCCTACCCAGGCTGAGCGATATGACCGGTCGATCACGGCGGCCGTCTCTCGGTCCCTACCGCCTCTTGGTCCCTGTCGGGAGGGAACCCTATCTCTCCCGTAACCTCGGCATCAGTTCGACGAAGTTGCAGGGGCGGTGGCGGATGTCGAGCTGGGTGGCGAGGATGCCGTCCCAGCCATCCTTCACCGCGCCGGTCGATCCCGGCAGCGCGAACAGATAGGTGCCGCGCGCGACGCCGGCGCAGGCGCGGGACTGGATGGTGGAGGTGCCGATCTTGGCATAGCTCAGCCAGCGGAACAGCTCGCCGAAGCCTTCGATCTGCTTGTCCCACACCTGGGCGAAGGCCTCGGGCGTCACGTCGCGGCCGGTGACGCCGGTGCCGCCGGTGCTGATCACGCAATCGACGCCGGGGTCGGCGATCCAGGCGAGCAGGCGCCCGGCGATGAGATCGGCGTCATCCTTTTCGATCGCGCGATCGGCGAGGATGTGGCCGGCGCCGGTCAGCCGCTCGACCAGGGTGTCGCCCGATCGGTCGTCGGCGGCGGTGCGCGTATCCGATACCGTCAGCACCGCGATGCGGATCGGCTGGAAGGCCATGCTCTCGTCCAGCGGCATCAGGCGAGGACCATCAGCGGGTCGCCATCAGTCGGCGATGCCGGCCGAGCGCAGCGCCATCGTCTGGGCCGATGCCACGCCGGCCCGCGCGGCGGCGCCGAGCGTCGGGAAGCGGGGCCATGCCCCCTGCGCCAGCGCCTTGAGGCTCAGCGTCTTCTCGCCGGACTGGCGCTCGTACATCCAGTAGTTGCGCAGCACCGTGGTCACATAGCCCCGCGTTTCGCCATAGGGGATGCTCTCGATGTAGAGCAAAGGATCATTCTGGGCGCGATTGTTGATGTCCCAGCGGGCGACGGCGTTGGGGCCGGCATTATAGGCGGCGATCACCTTGGGCAGCAGCCCGCCGGTGGCGTCGCGCAGCTGCTCCAGATAGGCCTGGCCATAGGCCATGTTGACCTGGGGCGAGGAGAGGCTGGCGCGATCGACGGTGACGCCGCTGCCGCGCTTGCGCTCGATCAGGTCGGCGGTGGTGGGCAGCACCTGCATCAGCCCGCGCGCGCCGGCGGGCGACAGCGCATCGGTGCGGAAGCGCGATTCCTGGAGGGTGTGGGCGAAGACCAATGCCCGGTCGACCTGCCAGCCGCCCTGCGGCACCCAATTGGGCTCGGGATAGCGGGCGGAGGCCTCGATCACCTCGCCGGCCGGGCAATTATGCGCGAGCCAGATCTGGGTGGCGGGGAGATCGAGCTGGGCGGCGAGGTGGAGCAGCGCCTTGTGGTCATTGTCCGCGCCGATCCGCGCCTGCCAGCGCAGCATCTCGTCGGCGAGGCCATATTCGCCGATCTCGGCCAGCGCGGCGGCGCGGCGAACGTCCGGGTGGGTGGCCAGCGCGGTCCACTCGCTCGTCGTCAGCTTGGACGCGGCGGTGGTGGTGGGCACCGCCATGCCGAGCAGGCGGGCGGCGACGAGGCCGTAGAAGGTCTCCGGGTTGCGCGCGGCGATGCGCAGATGCTGCTGGACGGCGGCGAAGCGGCCGCAGCGGGTTTCGGCCCGCGCCGTCCAGAATTGCCCGGCGGCGCGCATCTCGGCATCGCCGCCATTGCCGGCGACGCGGGTGAAGGCGTCCTCGGCGGTCTTGCAGTCGTTGCTGCGCCAGGCGGCGAGGCCCTGCACCCAGCTGGCCTGCACCGCCCATTCGCCCGGCCCCCGCGCGGCGAGCGCGGCAAGGCGGGAGGCGCTGGCATCGTCATTGTTGAGGAAATAGCTCCACGCGATGCGCTGCTGCCATTCGGTCGCGGCTTCGGGGGTGAGCTGGGCGATGGTGCCGTTGAGCAGGGTCTCGGCGCCGGCGGGATTGTCGGTCTTGAGCAGCGGCAGCGCCTGGGTGCTGAAATTCGCGGCAGCGATGTCGCCCGATGTCGCGCGGGCGGCGATGCGGCGCGGCGCGCCATTGACCCAATCGAGATCGCGCGGCGTCGGCAGCGTCGGCAGGTCGGCGCTGCCGCGCTTCCGGGCGAGCAGCATCAGTTGCGGCGCCTGCGGCAGATCGGGCGCCTGCGCCAGCAGGGCGAGCAGATCGTCGCGCTCGACGCGCGGGCTGTTCTTGGCGAGGAACAGCTCGGCACGGGCGACCGGGGTCAGCACGCCATCGGGCAGGGCGGCGATCTGCGCCTTGGCATCGGCCCAATTGCCGTTGCGGATCGCCGAGAACAGCGCGGAATAGGCCTGGCGCTGGTCCGCCGTCAGCACCGCGCCGGAGGTGGCGGGGGCGAAGCTGGTCGGATAGCCGGTCGGCGCGGTGGAGATGTCCGCGGCGGCGGACGCGGCGCCTGCCGACAATATCAGCGCGAGCGCCGATCCGGCGGCCCATCCGAGGGTGGTAAGCGAACGGACCATCACGAGGCGAGGACTCCGGGCAGCAAGCGCATATCCGCCCAGCTGCTCGCCTTGAGGGCGGGCATCCGGCGCAGGTGGCGCGGGTGAAAGGTTGCGATCGCCGGCACCATGCCGCCATCATGGTTAAGGGAGCGTAAGCCGCCACGGGCCTGGAGCGCAAGCGGCCCGATCAGCCAGCGCGCCGGCTCGTCGCCGAACAGGATGACGGCCCTGGGGGCGGCCAGCGCGATGTGGCGGCGCATCAGCCTGGCCAGCGCTTCGTTCTGCCGCTCGTCCAGCCGCCCGGCGGTGCGCGCCGGCGAGAAGGGGGCGAGGTAGATGCCGGTGCGATCCCGGCCCATCGCGGCGAGCATGGCATCGAACAGGCGCGCCGTCTCGCCCGAGAAGAGATGATCGCGATCGTCGGTATCGGGCATGTCGGCGATGATCATCAGATCGGCGGACGGCGTGCCGGAGGGGGCGATGCGGCGGCTCGGCGGGGCCGGCTGCGGCAGATAGTCGCCGGTCGCGAGCAAAGCGTGGAGCGCGGCCAGCGTATCGGGAAGCGGCGATGCCGCGGCCGGGGCCGAAACAGCGGCAGCGGCATCGGCCACGAGGGCGGGGTTGGCCACGATGGCGGGATCGGCGGCGCGTGGCCGTGCCGGCGGCGCCAGCCAGTCGCGGCTTTCCTCGCCGGCCACCGTGTCGAGCCCCGCCTCGGCCCACCAGCCGAGCGCGCTCGCGACGACGTCGCGAAACCGATGATCCCCCCCATTCAACATCGCCTTGCCATGCCTGAAGGTTGACGTGGGCGTCAATCTCGGGAAACGCGGATGGGGCCAGAGCGTTGGCGGCGTGCGCCGGTTCGTCGGGATCGCGCCTGCCGTTACGGCCGAAGGAAGGGAGAGACATGTCGGATCGCGAATCAATGGAGTATGACGTCGTCATCGTGGGCGCCGGGCCTGCGGGGCTGGCGGCGGCGATCCGGCTGAAGCAGCAGGCCGAGGCGGACGGCCGCGAGCTGTCGGTCTGCGTGCTCGAAAAGGGCTCCGAGGTCGGCGCACACATCCTGTCCGGCGCGGTGGTCGATCCGGTCGCGCTGAACGAGCTGATCCCGAACTGGCGCGAACTCGACAGCCCGCTGAGCGTGCCCGTCACCGACAATCAGCATTGGGTGCTGAGCAAAAGCGGCAAATGGGCGATGCCGCACTGGATGACGCCCGCGTTCATGAACAACAAGGGCACCTACACGCTGTCGCTCGGCAATCTCTGCCGCTGGCTGGCGTCGCAGGCGGAAAATCTCGGGGTCGAGATCTTCCCCGGCTTCGCCGCCGCCGAGATATTGTTCGACGAGGACGGCGTGGTGAAGGGCGTCGCCACCGGCGACATGGGCGTGGCGCGCGACGGCACCCACAAGCCCGATTACCAGCCCGGCATGGAGCTGCACGGCAAATACACTTTCTTCGCCGAGGGCGCGCGCGGTCACCTGACCAAGGAGCTGAAGCGCCTGTTCGAGCTGGAGCGCGAGTGCGATCCGCAGGTCTATGGCATCGGCCTCAAGGAATTGTGGGACATCGATCCGGCCAAGCATGTGCCGGGCCGCGTGATCCACACCCAGGGCTGGCCGCTGGACGATGCATGGGGCGGCGGCTTCCTCTATCACCAGGCGAACAACCAGGTCGCGCTCGGCTTCGTAGTGGCGCTCGACTACAAAAACCCCTGGCTCTCGCCGTTCGAGGAGTTCCAGCGCTGGAAGCAGCATCCCGAGATCAATGCGATCCTGGAGGGCGGCCGCCGCGTCTCCTATGGCGCGCGGGCGATCAACGAGGGCGGCTGGCAGTCGGTGCCGCGGCTGGTCTTCCCCGGCGGCGCGCTGATCGGCTGTTCGGCGGGCTTCCTCAACGTGCCCCGCATCAAGGGCAGCCACACCGCGATGAAGAGCGGGATGCTCGCCGCCGAGGCCGCTTATGCGGCGATCAAGGCGGATCGCCAGGGCGACCAGCTGGAAACCTATCCGGCCGCGGTCGACGCCAGCTGGATCGCCAAGGAGCTCAAGCTGGTCCGCAACGCCGAGCCGGCGGTGGCCAAGTTCGGCGGCACGCTCGGCACGCTGGTCGCGGGAACCGACATGTGGATGCGCAGCCTCGGCATCGGCCTGCCCTTCACGCTGCGCCACAAGCACACCGACGCGCAGGCGCTGGTGAAGGCCAGCCAGTGCCCGAAGATCGATTATCCCAAGCCCGACGGCGTGATCAGCTTCGATCGCCTCTCGTCGGTGTTCATCTCGGGCGTGAACCATGAGGAGGACCAGCCGATCCACCTGACGCTCAAGGATGCGGCGGTGCCGATCGAGGTCAATCTCAAGACGTTCGAATCGCCCGAGCAGCGTTATTGCCCGGCCGGCGTCTACGAGATCGTCGGGCGCGAGGAGAATGCCCCGCGCCTCCAGATCAACGCGCAGAATTGCGTCCACTGCAAGACCTGCGACATCAAGGATCCGACCCAGAACATCAACTGGGTGGTGCCCGAAGGCGGCGGCGGCCCCAACTATCCGAACATGTAGGACGGCGCGCGGCTTGCCTCGCGTCGCCGGATGGGGGAATGATCGGGGCCAGGGGCTGGTGGGGCCGAGAGAGTTTTTGTGCCGAGCATGTCGCCTATGAAGATCGTCCGTCCCCTCCTCCTCGCCAGCGTGGCGATCGGGTTGCTGGTGCCTGCCGCCGGTGCGCCGGCATGGGCCGATGCGCCCCGCCGCGCGCCGCATGGCGATCCGGGGAGCGTTCCGGAAAATGACTATGTTCGGGCGCGGGTCGCCGACGATCTCGGCGAATTGTCGTTGGCGGCGCAGGGCTTCGCGGCGGCGGCGGCGGACAATCCGGCCGACACCGCGCTCCAGCTCCGCGCCTTCCGGCAGGCGGTGGCGGCGGGTGACATGGCGCTGGCGGTGAAGGCCGCGCAGGCGCTGGACGCGAAGAAATCGCTGCCGCCGGACGGCACCCTGCTGCTGGTCGCCGATGCGCTGAACGCCAAGGATTGGAAGCGCGCCCGTGCGCTGACCGATCGGATCGGCACCGAGAAGCTGTTCGCCTTCGCCATGCCGGTGTTGCAGGCCTGGATCGCCTATGGTGCGCATGACGGCGATCCGCTGGCGCCACTGAACGCGCTGCCGCCGGGCAGCCTCGCCGACACCTATGGCACCGAGCAGCATGGCCTGCTGCTGATCGCACTCGGCAAGGATGCCGAGGGTGTCGCCACGATCAACGCGCTGCAATTGCCCGATAGCGCACGGACCTCGCGGTTGCGGATCGCGGCGGCGGCGACGCTCGACAAGCATCACAAGCATGATGCCGCGCTCGCCATGCTGGTCGGCGATGCGGCACCGATCCGGATCGCGCGATCGATCCTGACGGCGCACCGCAAGCTGCCCGGTGCGATCGACACGCCGCAGGCGGCGATCGCCGAACTCTATGTCCGCGTCGCGGCCGATCTCAACCAGCAGGCCGGCCAATTGGCGCTCGGCTTCGCGCGGATGGCGACGATGCTCGCGCCGGAGGCGAGCGAGCCGTGGCTGGTGACGGCCAATCTGCTGTCGCAGGGCGGCGCCGACGCAGCCGCGCTCGAGGCGGTCGGCCATGTCGCACCCGGCGATCCCTTTGCCGGTGGCGCGCGCGATATGCGGCTGACCTTGCTGGTGCGCACCGGCCATGCCGACCAGGCCCTCGGCGAAGCGCAGGCGGCGGCGCAGGCGCCGGGGGCTTCGGTGAACGACTGGGCGCGGCTCGGCGATCTGCTCACCAACGCCAAGCGGCCGGCCGATGCCGCCAAGGCCTATGGCCGGGCGCTCGACCTGGCGGGGGGCGACAAGGCCCCGGCCGAGATGGCGTGGCCCCTGCTGCTGCAGCAGGCCAGTGCGGTGCTGGAGGCCGGCGACTGGCCGAGCGCGCGCTCCAAGGCGGCGCAGGCGCTGGCGCTGGCGCCGCAGCAGCCCGAGGTGCTGAACTTCCTCGGCTATTCGGAACTGGAGCATGGCGAGGATGTTGCCGGCGCCGGTGCGCTGATCGCCAAGGCCAGCATGCTTGCGCCCGACGATCCCTCGATCACCGACTCGCTCGGCTGGTCCTGGTATCTGCGCGGCCAGATCGATCGCGCCATCCCGCTGCTGGAGAGGGCCGCACGCGGCGCGCCGGCCGAAACCGACATCAACGAGCATCTCGGCGATGCCTATTGGAAGGCCGATCGCAAGCTTGATGCCCGTTACGCCTGGCGCGCTGCGCTGGTGACGGCGGACGGCGACGATGCGGCGCGGCTCAAGACCAAGCTCGCCGACGGACTGACCGCCAAGCCGTGACCACGACCGCCATGCCGCTGGCCGAGACCGGCTTCGCCAAGATCAATCTCGCCCTCCATGTCCGCCGGCGACGGCCGGACGGCTATCACGACCTCGAGACCCTGTTCGCCTTTTGTGCGGACGGCGACGAACTGACCGCCGGACCGGCCGACGCGCTGACGCTCGCCATCGTCGGGCCGTTCGGCGAGGGGCTGTCGGCGGGCGAGGATAATCTGGTGCTGCGTGCCGCACGGGCGTTGCAGGCGGCCGCCGGGATCGCCCGCGGTGCCGCGATCCGGCTCGACAAGCGGTTGCCGGTGGCTTCCGGCATCGGCGGCGGATCGGCCGACGCGGCGGCGGCGATGCGGCTGCTGGTGCGGCTGTGGGCGATCGATGTGCCGGATGCGACGCTCCACGCCATCGCCGCCGATCTCGGGGCCGACGTGCCCGCCTGCCTCGTCTCCAAGAGCCTGCGCGGCGAGGGCAAGGGCGATGCGCTCGATCTGCTGGACGATGCCGGGCTGGCGGGGGTTCCGGTGCTGCTGGTCAATCCCCGCGTCGCGGTGCCGACCGGCCCGATCTTCCAGCGCTGGGACGGGATCGATCGCGGTGCCTTGGCCGATGGCGATCCCCTGGCGGCGGCGCTGGCGGGGCGCAACGACCTGGAGCCGCCGGCCCGCGCGCTGCAGCCGGTGATCGCCGAGGTGGTGGCGGCACTGGCGGCGATGCGCGGCGTCCGGCTGGCGCGGATGTCCGGCTCCGGCGCGACCTGCTTCGCGCTGTTCGACACGGCGGCGGATCGCGACGAGGCGGCGCGCATCGTGCAGGATCGCTTCCCCCGCTGGTGGAGCCTCGCGACCCTTCTGCGGTGACGTGACAGCCTCCCATTCTGGTAGCATAGTGGGTGGCGAGTGACGGTTCCGCGTTACCCGAAGGGGAATGGAGGATGTCGATGTTCAGGCTCGAGATGGATCGCCCGGTCGCCCGCATCGTGATCGACCGGGGCGAGAAGCGCAACGCGATCCCGATCGGCTGCTGGAGCGAATTGGAGCGTATCGCCGCCGCCGCCGCCGCGAGCGATGCCCGGCTGGTCGTCATCACCTCGGCCGATCCGGCGAGCTTCTGCGCCGGTGCCGATCTTTCCGAGATGCCCGCGCTGATCGAGGACGTGAAGAAGCGGCACATCTTTCGCGGCGCGATGACGAGTGCGCTCGCCCGCATCCGGGGGATGGGCAAGCCGACGATGGCGACGATCGAAGGCGGCTGCTTCGGCGCCGGCGTCTCGCTTGCCATGGCGTGCGACATGCGCGTGGCCGGGCCGAACGCCACCTTCGCGATCACGCCGGCGCGCTTCGGCATCTCCTATCCCCAGCCCGATCTGATGCGGCTGATCGAGCTGGTCGGGCCGGGGCAGGCGGCGCGGCTGCTCTATACCGCCGAGACGATCGACGCGGCCGAGGCGCATCGCATCGGCCTGGTCGAGCTGCTGTGCGGCGACGGCGTGTGCGGCAAATCGATCGTGGACAGCATCGCCGGCAACGCGCCCTACAGCCTCTATGCGCTGAAGGCGACGATGGCGGGGCGCTTCGGCGTGGAGAAGCGGTTCGACGATGCGTTTTCGTCCGCCGATTTCCAGGAGGGCTGGGAGGCCTTCAGCAGCCGCCGCAAGCCCGATTTCGTGGGATGAGCGAGGCGTGGCGTAAATGAGCGTAGAACCGGCCGACGTTTTCGAAGAGATAGGCCAAGCCGCGTGCGGAGAGCCGCAGAAGGGCGGTATCCTGATCATCGCGGATCATGCCTCCGCGCATGTCCCCGCCGATATCGATCTGGGGATATCGCCCGACATTCTCACCCGCCACGTCGCGGTGGATATCGGGGTGGCGCCGTTGGCGGCGGCTTTGTGCGCGCGGCTCGGCTGCGCGGCGATCCTCGCCGGGGTTTCGCGGCTGGTCTGCGATCTCAATCGCGAGGAGGATGCGCCGGGGCTCGTTCCCGAGGCGAGCGACGGCATCGCCATTCCCGGCAACCGGCTCGACGGGGCGGGGCGCGAGGCCCGGATCGCGCGCTTTTTCGGCCCCTATCATGGCGCCGTGGCGGCGGCGATCGGGCGAGGCGAACCGGCGCTGCTGATCTCGCTGCACAGCTTCACGCCCCGGCTGGAGTCGCGGCCCGACGAAGCGCGGCCGTGGCAGATCGGCATCCTCTACAATCAGGACGAACGGGCGCCGCGCGTGGCGATCCCGCTGCTCGAACAGGCCGGTGTCCCCACCGGGGATAATCAGCCTTATTCGGGGCGCATCCTCAACGCGACGATGAACCATCATGGCGAGGCGGCGGGCATCCCCTATCTCGGCATCGAGGTGCGGCAGGATCTGATCGGCGATGCCGATGGGGTCGCGGCCTGGGCCGATCGCCTGGCACCGATAATCGGCGCGACTTGGGACAGGTTGGTGATCGAAGCACATGACGCGCCGCGCCGACTCGCCTAGGGTCACGGCATGACGCGCCGCTCGTTTCTCGCCCCGATCCTTCTCACGCTGGCCCTGGCCGGCTGCAACCCATCGTCGTCCTCCTCCTCGGATGACGGCGCGATCGCCGATGCGGCGGCCAAGGCGGCGAGCGTGCCCTGCGCGCTGGCCGGGGCGCAGAGCTTCACCGCGCACTGCACGATCGAGCGGATGGTCTCGGGCGATGGCCTGGTGCTCGTCGTTCACCATCCCGATGGCGGTTTCCGCCGCCTGCTCGTCGCCACCGACGGGCGCGGGGTGATGACCGCCGACGGCTCCGACCAGGCCAGCGTCACCGTGGTTGATCCCGGCACGATCGAGGTCGGCGTCGGCGGCGATCGCTATCGGCTGCCCGCCACCGTCAAGGGGCAGGCGCTGCCGGCGCGATGATCCTGTGATGATTCTATGATGACCGTGAAAGGCCGCCCGATCCTCACCGCCGCCGAGACGAAGGCAGCGGAGCAGGCTCTGTTCGCGCAGGGCGTCTCCGTGTTCGCGCTGATGACGCGGGCGGGGCGGGCGGCCGCCGATATCCTCTGGGATCGCTATGGCCCGCGGCCGACGCTGGTGCTGTGCGGGCCGGGCAATAATGGCGGCGACGGCTATGTGATCGCGGCGCGGCTGCGCGCGCGCGGCGTGACGGTGCGGGTCGCGGCCTCCGGCGAACCGAACACCGATGCGGCGCGGGCGGCGCGCGAGCTGTGGGGCGGCGATGTCGAGCCGCTCGACCGGGCGGCGCCCGCCGATATCGTCGTCGATGCGTTGTTCGGCACCGGCCTGTCGCGGCCGCTCGATGCCGAGATCGCGGGGCCGGCCGAACGCCTGCTGGCGGCGGCGCGCTATCGGGTGGCGATCGACCTGCCGAGCGGGATCGCGACGGACGATGGCGCCGTGCTGACCAGCTTGCCGGCGGTCGACTGCACCGTCGCGCTCGGCGCGCTCAAGCGGGCGCACCGGCTGCTGCCGGCGGTCGCACGGTGCGGCGCGGTGGTGGTCGCCGACATCGGCCTGCACGATCTGCCGCGCGGGGTGATCGAGATCGCACGGCCGGCGATCGCGACGCCGGGCTTCGAGGCGAACAAATATACCCGCGGCAAGGTGCTGGTGGTGGCCGGCGCGATGCCGGGCGCGACGATGCTGTCCGCGCTCGCTGCCCAGCGCGCCGGGGCGGGCTATGTCGAACTGGTCGGCAGCGAAGGCAGCGGCGTACCGCACGCGCTGGTCCGCCGGGCGTGGGACGAGGCCGCGCTCGCGGACAAGCGCGTCGGCGCGATCGTGATCGGCCCCGGTCTCGGCGCGGACGAAGCCGCGCGGGCACGGCTGGACGCGGCGCTCGCCACCGATCGGCCGCTGGTGCTCGACGCCGATGCGCTGTCGCTGCTGGCGAAACAGGGGCTCGATCGGCTGCCGGATCGCATCGCGCCGATGGTGCTGACGCCGCATATGGGCGAATATGCGCGGCTCTTCCCCGATGTGGAAGGCTCGGCGCTCGACAAGGCGCGGGAGGGCGCCCGGCGGAGCGGCGCGATCCTGCTGCTCAAGGGCGCCTGCACCGTGATCGCCCATCCCGATGGCCGGGCAATGATCGATCCGCCCGCGCCGGCCTGGCTGGCGAGCGCCGGCACCGGCGATGTGCTGGCCGGCGTGCTCGGCACGATGCTGGCGCAGCAGGACGATCCGTTCGCAGCGGCGGCGGCGGCGGTGTGGCTCCATGCGGCGGCGGCGCGGCGGGCCGGCCCTTTGCTGATCGCGGACGATCTCGTCTCGCATTTGTCCGCCGCCGTGGAGTCCTGCCTGTGACCGATGCGCTGATTACGAGACTGGCGGCGCGGGGCGACGGCATGACCGACGATGGCCGCGCCGTGCCATTCTCCGTGCCGGGCGATCTGGTCGACGAATTCGGTGCCGTCACCCCCGGGGCGCATCACCAGGCCCCGCCTTGCCGCCATTTCCCGACCTGCGGCGGCTGCACGCTCCAGCATGTCGACGATGCCGCCTATGCCGATTATCTGGTCGATCGCATCGCCTCCGCGCTCGCCTCGCAGCAGCTTTCGGCGGAGATAGCGCCCCCGCATCTCTCGCCGCCGCGCACCCGCCGCCGCGCCTCGCTGCGGGCCGAGCGGCAGGGCAAGCGGGTGCTGCTCGGCTTCAACGAGGGGCAGAGCCGCAAGATCGTCGATCTCGCGGAATGCTGGATCCTCGCGCCTGCCTTGTTCGCGATGCTGGCGCCGCTGCGGACGCTGCTCGGCACGCTGATCGCCGATCGGCGCGGCGCTGGCGTCGAACTGGCGCTGGCCGATCAGGGGATCGACGTGCTGATCACCGGCGTCGAGCCCGACGGCCTCGCCGCGATCGAGGCGATCACCGATTTCGCCAAGGCCCACGGCCTCGCACGGCTGTCGGTCGATGGCGGCTACGGCCCCGAGGCGCGCTGGGAGCCGGAGCCGGTGACGGTGACGCTGGGCGGGGTCGCGGTCGCCCTGCCGGCGGGCGGTTTCCTCCAGGCGACCGCCGATGGCGAGGCGGCGCTGCTCGATGCGGTGCGCGATGGCGTCGGCGAGGCCAAGATCGTCGCCGATCTCTTCGCCGGCCTCGGCACCTTCGCGCTGCCCTTGTCCATGTCCGCGAAAGTGCTGGCGGCGGAAGGCGCGCGCGATGCGACGCTGTCGCTCAAGGCGGCGGCGGCGCGGGCCGGGCGCCAGCTGGTGGCGGACCATCGCGATCTGTTCCGCCGGCCTTACACCGCCGCCGAATTGTCGCGCTTCGAGGCGGTGGTGCTCGATCCGCCGCGCGCCGGCGCCAAGGAGCAGGTGGCGGCACTGGCGGAGGCGAGCTGCGGCCGCATCGCCTATGTCTCGTGCAACCCCGCCACCTTCGCCCGCGATGCCAGGGCGTTGATCGACGGCGGCTGGCGGATCGAATGGATCAGGCCGGTCGGCCAGTTCCGCTGGTCCACCCATGTCGAGCTGGCGGCGAGCTTCCGGCGCTAAGGCCTCCCTTAGCCCACGGGAATGCGATCAGCGGTTGCGGTGATCGCCATTGGAATCGTGCGAAAAGACGCGGCCGACCGAGCGGGCGTCTTCACCCATGCCATGGACGGTGTTGCAGGCCGCGACGAGCAGCGCGCTCGCCAGCAGGGCCAATGTGGTCATCGTGCGCATAAATTCCTCGCTCTCGCACCGCAGCATAGCGCGGCGCGGGAGCGAGGGGAATCCATAGGGGCGGCTTATCCGATCGAATCGGACAACCCGCCCCTGTTTTCGGTCGACCGCGATTTCCGGGTCAGCGGATGACGCCATCCGCTTCGAAATCGCGCTTAATCGTCCGCGAACATCTTGGCGAAGGCGCGCTTCTCGCGGGTCTTCCACAGGCCGCGATGATAGGCGTCCGACGCCAGCAGCGGCAGCACCGAGGTCGCTTCGGCATAGACCATCTGCTCGAGCGCGGTGTTCACCTTGCCCCACGATGCCGCTTCCTGCAGCGTCGAGGAGGAGCAGGCGCCGTCGCGCACGTCGGCCACGGTGATCTGGATCGCGTACTTGTGGACCTCGACATCGTCGTGGCCGAGGATTTCGGCGCAGACCACGGTGTCCTGCACGAAGTTCTTCGGCACGCCGCCGCCGATCATCAGCAGGCCGGTGGTGCCGGCCTTGATCTTGATGTCGGTCAGCTCGCGGAAGTCCGCGATGCTGTCGAGCGTCATGTACGGCTTGCCGGCCTTCACCGCATCGACCTGGTGCTTGACCAGCCCGAAGCCGGCCGACGAGTCGGTGAAGGCCGGGCAGAAGATCGGCACGTCATGCTCGTAGGCGAGCTTGACCAGGCTGTTGTCCTTTTTGCCGTGCTCGACCAGATATTTGCCCATCGCCTTGATGAAGGCGCGCGACGAATAGGGCTTGGCGTCCAGCGTCTCGGCGATCTCGAAGATGGTGTGATCGACGTTCTGGAGGGCGACCTCATCGATATAGGTATCGTAGATGCGATCGATGTAGAGCGAGCGCAGCGTGTCGTCGTCCGGCACTTCGAGCGCCTGATAATGCTTGTGGCCGAGGCCCTCGAAGAAATCCATGTCGACGATGGTGGCGCCGGTGGCGACGATCGCGTCGACCATGTTGTTGCGCACCAGCTCGGCATAAAGGTCCATGCAGCCGCCGGCCGAGGTCGAGCCCGCGACGACGAGGATCACCGAGCATTCCGGGTCCGCCAGCATCTGGTTGTAGATGTCGGTGGCACGGCCGAGATCACGCGAGGTGAAGCTCATCTTCTTCATGGCGTCCACGATCGGGCGCGCATCGAAGCTGGTGATGTCGACATGCTCGACGAGGGTGGAGAGCAGCTCCGCCTTGCGGGTGTCGTTGATCGGGGTTTCGTCGTTCATTCTATGACCTTTCACAGGCAGTGCCTGTTCCCCGGCGGAAGCCGGGGTCCAGAGCCCCGAAGGCTGCGCATGCAGCCCTGGGCCCCGGCTTCCGCCGGGGAACGGAATTGAATTGGTGGGAAGCCTTTACAGCTTGATGACGCGCCCTGCCACTTCGGCGGGGCGAACCGTCTCGGTGTAGAGGCTGGCCATCGGCTCGTCGTCCACGATGACCGTGTCGCCGTTGGTGAAGCCGTTGAAGGCGGTTCGCATCGCGCAGCCATAGGCGCCGAGCATCCCGATCTCGATGAAATCGCCGACCCGGGTGTCCGCCGGCAGCTCGAACGGGCCGGCCATGCGATCCATGTCGTCGCAGGTCGGGCCATAGAAGCTGAAGCCGACATCCTTGGCGTGGCTCTCCGGCTCGCGCAGCAGCGCGACCGGGAAGCGCCAGCCGATGTGCGCCGCATCGAACAGCGCGCCATAGGCACCGTCGTTGATGTAGAGCTCGTCGCCGCGACGACGCTCGACCCGGACCAGCAGCGAGGCATATTCGGCCGACAGCGCGCGGCCCGGCTCGCACCACAATTCGGCGGAGTAGGACACCGGCAGGCTCTCGAACGCCTCGTGGATGGTGCGGAAATATTGCTCGAGCGGCGGCGGGGTCATGCCCGGATAGGCCGACGGGAAGCCGCCGCCGACGTCGATGACGTCCACGGTGACCGACGCCGAGACGATCGCGGCACGCACGCGCGCCATCGCATCCGAATAGGCCTGCGGGCTCATCGCCTGCGAACCGACGTGGAAGCAGATGCCGAGCGCGTCGGCGACCTGGCGGGTCGCCATCAGCAGCGAGGCGGCATCGGCCAGATCGACGCCGAACTTCGACGCGAGGCTGAGTTTGGAATGATCCGACGACACGCGCAGGCGCACGCACAGGGTCAGGTCGGTCGCACCCTTGGTGGCGCGCACGATCTTGTCGAGCTCCTCGTGGCTATCCAGCGAGAAGGTGCGGACGCCATGGGTGAAATAGGCCTCGGCGATGGCCTCTTCCGCCTTCACCGGATGCATGAAGCAGAGCGTCGCTTCCGGCAACGTCCGCGCGACCAGACGGACCTCGGCGATCGAGGCGACGTCATAATGCGTGATGCCGCCTTCCCACAAAGTGAGCAGCAGATCGGGAGACGGGTTCGCCTTCACCGCATAGAGCGACCGTCCCGGAAACTTCTCCGAAAAGAAGCGGGCGGCACGCTCTGCGGCATGCGGACGAACGAGCGTGACCGACTGAACCGGTCGAAGGGCCGCAGCTACCCCCAGCGCGCTATGATGCTTGTGCAATTCAAGGGACCTCCAGGAGCAGTTACAGAGCAATTGCTGCCTTGCGGTTGGAAGTCCCATGGGGCAGCGAGGGAGTGCGATATACGTATCGCTGCCCCCCCTGTAAAGGCCCATGGGAAACCGCGGAGAACAGCCATTTTTGCCGCCGAATCACCCCATCCGTTAACGGATCGGTCGCCGACTCTTTCGGGTATCCGCGCCGCAGCGCATGCCCTGACCGGAATAGGGGTTCTGACGCCCCTGATTTCAACCGAGATCCGGGGTGAACCGGTCCATATCAAGGCCGAATGCCTTCAGCGCACCGGCAGCTTCAAATTGCGCGGGGCGTGGTGGCGATTGTCGTCGATCCCGGCGGAAGGGCGCGCGGCGGGGGTCGTCGCCTTCTCGTCGGGCAATCATGCCCAGGGCGTGGCGTGGGCGGCGCAGCGACTGGGGATGCCGGCGCTGATCGTGATGCCGGCCGACGCGCCGGCCGCCAAGGTAGCGGGCACGCAGGCCGCGGGCGCCGAGATCCTGTTCTATGACCGGCTGACCGAAAGCCGTGAGGCGATCGCCGCGCGGGTCGCGCAGGAACGCGGCGCGGTGCTGGTGCCGAGCTTCGACGATCCCTGGATCGTGGAAGGGCAGGGTACGGCGGGGCTGGAGATCGCCGCGCAATATCGCGCGCAGACCGGGCGGGATGTCGAGCGGATCGCGGTCTGCTGTGGCGGCGGCGGGCTGTCGTCCGGCATCGCGCTGGGGGCGCCCGATGCCGACATCATCGTGGCCGAGCCGGAGGGCTGGGACGATATGGGCGAATCGCTGCGCCGGGGCGAGATCGTGCCGGTCCAGCCCGACCCGCCGGCGACATCCTGCGATGCGCTCCAGACGCTGCGGGTGGCGCCGCTGACTTTCGATATCCTGAAAGGGCGCGGTGCGACCGGGGTGGCGGTGAGCGAGGCCGAGGTGGCAGAGGCGATGCGCTTCGCCTTCGAGCGGCTCAAGATCGTGGCGGAGCCGGGCGGCGCGGTGGCGCTGGCGGCGGCGCTGGCGGGCAAGGTGTCGCTGGCCGGCACCGTGCTGCTGGTCTCGGGCGGCAATGTCGATCCGGCGACCTTCCGCCGGCTGGCGAGTTAGAGGCGCACGCGTGCAACTGGAACCGTTCGTGCCGAGCGAAGTCGAGGCACCTGCTTGAGACGCCGTACTCGCACGATGTCCCTCGACGTCGCTCGGGATGAACGGGGGCCGGACCTACGCAGCGCGACGCGCAGCGCAGGTCCGGCCCCGATCCTGACAGGGGAAACCCGTTCAGGCCGAGCCCGAACGGGTTGCGGCCTCACTTCAGCCGCATGTCCAGATAGCCGTCCACCGACTTCATCAGCGGCTCCATCTCGTTCGCGAAGAAATGGTTCGCCTGCGGGATGGTGTCGTGGTGGATGGTGATGTGCTTCTGGGTGCGCAGCTTGTCGACCAGCTTCTGGGTCGCGGCCGGTGTCGCCACCTCGTCGGCGTCGCCCTGGATCAGGATGCCGGACGACGGGCAGGGGGCGAGGAAGCTGAAATCATACATGCTCGCCGGCGGTGCGATCGAGATGAAGCCGCGCACTTCCGGGCGGCGCATCAGCAGCTGCATGCCGATCCAGGCGCCGAAGCTGTAGCCGGCGATCCAGGTCTGCGAGGCTTCCGGGTGGATCGACTGCACCCAGTCGAGCGCGCTCGCCGCATCGGACAGCTCGCCGATGCCATTGTCGAACACGCCCTGCGACTTGCCGACGCCACGGAAATTGAAGCGCAACGTGGCGAAGCCGCGGCGCACATAGGTCTTGAACAGGGCCTGGACGATCGCGTTGTTCATCGTGCCACCCGCCTGCGGGTGCGGATGGAGGATCAGCGCGACGGGTGCGCGCGGACGCGGACCGGGGGTGAAACGACCTTCGAGGCGGCCTTCGGGGCCGGGAAAGATGACTTCGGGCATGGGACCTGACGAACCTGAGGGGGCGGCACTGGCCGCGCGAACCGCGTCCTATATAGAAAGGGGGCTTGTCAAAGCAACGAATCTGGAGCCGTTCCCCGCAGATGCCACCCCGCGTCTATCTCGATCATGCCGCGACCACCCCGCTGCGCCCCGTCGCCCGTGCCGCGATGATGGAGGCCTATGGGCATTGGGCGAACCCGTCCTCGCCCCATGCCGAGGGCCGGGCGGCGCGTGCCGCGCTGGAGGCGGCGCGGGTGCGGATCGCCGAAGCGCTGGGCTGGCGCGGCGCGATCCTGTTCACCAGCGGCGCGAGCGAGGGCATCGCCATGGTGATGGCGCGGGCGAAAACGGCACGCCGGATCGTCTCGACGGTCGAGCATGACGCGGTGCGCCGGGTGAGCGAGGGGGCGATCGCGTTGCCGGTGGGGAGCGACGGGCGCGTCACCGATGTCGGGCTCGCGCTGGCGCTCGAACAGGCCGGCGAACGGCCCGGCCATGCGCCGCTGGTCGCGGTGCAGCTGGTCAACAGCGAGACCGGCGTGATCCAGCCCGCCCGGATGATCGGCGAGACGGTGCGCCAGGCCGGCGGGCTGTGGCTGTGCGATGCCACCCAGGCGGTCGGCAAGATGACGCTGCCGGATGCCGATTTCCTGGCCTTCTCGGCGCACAAATTCGGCGGGCCGCCGGGCGTCGGTGCGCTGCTGGTGCGCGATCTGGCGACGCTGGCGCCGTCCGGCGGGCAGGAACAGGGCTATCGCGGCGGCACCGAGGATATGCCGTCGATCGCCGGCATGGCGGCAGCGCTGGCGGAAGGGCCGGGCTGGATGGAGCGGGTCACCGAATTGCGCGCGCACCTGGATGGCGTGATCGAGGAGGAGGGCGGCGAGATCGTCGCGCGCGGCGCGCCGCGGCTGCCGACCATCGCCTCCTACCGGATGCCGGGCATGGCAGCGGCGGCGCAGCTGATCCGCTTCGACAGCGCCGGCTTCGCGGTGTCGGCGGGCAGCGCCTGCTCGTCGGGCAGTCTCAAGCCCAGCCACGTCCTCGCCGCGATGGGCCTGGACCCGCAGGCGGCGTCCGAGGTGATCCGGGTGAGCTTCGGCCGCACCACGCGGCGCGAAGACGTCTGGCGCTTCGCCGACCAGTGGCGGGCGATCGCCGCCGATGCCCGGTCCCGCGCGGCATGATCTATCTCGATTATCAGGCGACCACGCCGCTCGCCCCCGAGGCGCTCGCCGCGATGCGGCCGCTGTGGGAGGAGGGCTTCGGCAATCCCCATTCGCCGCATCGCATGGGCCGCGCCGCGCGGGCGGCGGTGGAGTATGCGCGCGACCGGATCGCGGCACCGTTCGGCCCCGGCGGGCGACTGCTGTTCACCGGCGGCGCCACCGAGGCGCTCAACTGGGCGATCAAGGGCATCGTGGAGACAATCGGGGCCGAAGCCAGCCCGCGTCGCCGTATCGTCACCACCGCGATCGAACATGCCGCGGTGCTCGATACGGTCGCCTGGCTGGGCCGGCAGGGGCATGAGGTGGTCATCCTGACGGTGACGCGCGACGGGATCGTCGATCTCGATGCCGCGCGCGCAATGATCGACGGCGATACCGCGCTGGTCGCGGCGATGCTGGTCAACAACGAGATCGGCACGATCCAGCCGATCGCCGAACTCGGCGCGCTGGCGCGGGCGGCGGGGGCGGTGATGATCTGCGATGCGGTGCAGGGCTATGGCCGGGTGCCGCTGCCGGTCGAGGCCTGCGACCTGGTCGCGATCTCGGCGCACAAGATCCACGGGCCGAAGGGCATAGGCGCGCTGTGGCTGCGCGACGGCATCGTGCCGGCGCCGCTGATGCACGGCGGCGGGCAGGAGGGCGGACTGCGTTCCGGCACGCTGGCGCCGGCGCTCTGTGCCGGATTCGGTGCGGCGGCAGCGCTGGCGTTCGATCGGATCGCGGCCGATGCGGCGCATGTCGAAACCTTGTGGCATCAGGCGAGGGGCCTGCTCGATGGTTGGATGCTGAACGGATCGGCGGATCAACGCTGGCACGGCAACCTTAACGTCCGCCGCGAGGGCCTCGACGTATCGCGGCTGATGGCCGATCTGCGCGATATCGCCTTTTCGGCCGGCTCCGCCTGTGCCAGCGGATCGGGGCGGCCGAGCCATGTGCTGGAGGCGATCGGGCTGGCGTCTGCCGAGGCCCGGTCCAGCATCAGGCTCGGCTTCGGCCGCTATACGACATCAGGGGAGATCGAGACGGCGATGACGATGATCTGTGAAGCGGCCGACCGCCAGCGCGCGCTGCCATGACCCGCGTCCGCTTTCTCGATGCGGCTGGCGACCTCTCGGCCGAGGTCGAAGCGCCGGCCGGCGAGCGTCTGCTCGACGTGGCCCAGGCGGCCGACCAGCCGCTCGAAGGGACGTGCGAGGGCCAGATGGCCTGCTCGACCTGCCATGTCGTGGTGGCGGCGGAGGATTTCGCGCAGCTGCCACCCGCCTCCGAGATGGAAGAAGACCTGCTCGATCTCGCCGCGCACGTCACCCGCACCTCGCGTCTCGCCTGCCAGATCTGGCTGACCGATGCGCTGGGCAGCCTGACGGTGCGGATGCCGGGCGCGGCGCGGAACATGACCGGGCGCTGAGCCCCATTGCGAACCGTTCAGTCGAAGTGATCGATGCTCTCGCCGAGGGTCGCCACCCAGCGATGCTTGCGCTCTTCGTAGACCGAATATTCCGGCGCCGGAAAAGCCGGGTCGGCGAACGCACCGATCGCGATCGCCACCACGCCCGGATCGCGATCGAGTGTATAGGCCACGGTCGATCCGCAATCGGGGCAGAAGCGATGGCGGGCATGGCCGCCATCGTCGTTGGTGCGCACCCATTCACGCCACGGCCCGGCGAACGCGACGTGCGCCTCGTCGAAGCGCGCCTGCGCCGCGAAGCTGCTGCCCGAACGGCGCTGGCAGTGGAGGCAATGGCACACCGACACCCGGACCGGCTCGCCCTCGCAGGCGACGGTCAGCGCTCCACAGGAGCAGGATGCGATGCGGCGGGTCATGGCCGCCACGATAGGCCGCGCGGCACTCCGCTGCCAGACCCTTGCCAGCCCGCCCCGCCTCGCTTATTGGGCGCGCCGGGAGTCGGGCGGACGACGTCGTCGCCAACTTGGTCAGGTCCGGAAGGAAGCAGCCACAACGATTTCTCGTCGGGTCGTTCCGGCTCCCACCCTCACCATAGTCCGCAGCATCCTTATCCGTCCTCCTGTCCGGGAATGGCGGTGGATTTCGCGTGGCGCGTGATGCCGGAACGGATTCGCCGGCTGGCATGTGGCGAGGTCGGCGACTAGATTGGCGGCGATGACAGAATCCGCACCCTATCGCGTGCTCGCGCGCAAATACCGGCCGCAGCGTTTCGACCAGCTCATCGGGCAGGATGCGATGGTGCAGACGCTGGGCAATGCGATCCGGCGCGGGCGGCTGGCCCATGCCTTTCTGATGACCGGCGTGCGCGGGGTGGGGAAGACCTCCACCGCGCGGCTGATCGCCAAGGCGCTGAACTGCATCGGCGAGGACGGGCAGGGCGGCCCGACGATCGATCCCTGCGGCGTCTGCGAGCCGTGCAAGGCGATCGCCGAGGGGCGCCATATCGACGTGGTCGAGATGGACGCCGCCTCCCACACCGGCGTCGATGACGTGCGCGAGATCATCGAGGCGGTGCGCTATGCGGCGGTCTCGGCGCGCTACAAGATCTACATCATCGACGAAGTCCACATGCTGTCGAAGAATGCGTTCAACGCGCTTTTGAAGACGCTCGAGGAACCCCCTGCGCACGTTAAGTTTTTGTTCGCGACCACCGAAGTGAACAAGGTGCCGATCACGGTGCTGTCGCGCTGCCAGCGCTTCGACCTGCGGCGGATCTCGGCGGAGCTGCTCGCCCAGCATTTCGCCCATGTCGTGGAAGCGGAGGAGGTTGCGGCCGAGCCCGAGGCGCTGGCGCTGATCGCACGCGCCGCCGAAGGGAGCGCGCGCGACGGGCTGTCGATCCTCGATCAGGCCATCGCCCACGCCGGCGCCGAGGCCTCCGGCGTCTCGGCCGCGCAGGTGCGCGAGATGCTCGGCCTGTCCGACCGCGGCGCGGTGCGGCGGCTGTTCGCGCTGCTGCTGTCCGGCGATGCCCCGGCGGTGCTGGCGGCGCTGGCCGAGCAACATGTGCTGGGCGTCGAGCCCGCTGCGCTGTTCCGCGGGCTGCTGGAGGCGGTCCATGGCATCACGCGGGCCAAGGCCGGCGGCGTGCCCGATCCGGCGCAGTCGGTCGAGGAACGGCAGGCGCTGGACGCATGGGCCGGCAAGCTCGGCCATGCGACGCTCCACCGGCTGTGGCAGCTGCTGCTCAAGGGGCTGAGCGAGGTCGAGACCACGGCGATGCCGATGGAGGCCGCCGAGATGGCGCTGCTCCGCGTCGTCCATGCCAGTTCGCTGCCCGATCCCGGCGAGTTGCTGCGGCGCCTGCAATCGGGCGAGCCGATGCCGGCGCTGGATGCCGCGCCGCCGGTGGCGCCGGCGGCCGGCGGGTCAGGCCCGAGCGCGAGCGTGGTAGCGGTTGCGCCGGCTCCCCCCGTCGTGCGTGCGCCCGAGAGCTTCGCCGCTTTGGTGGAGGCGGTGTCCGGCCGCCATGCCCATCTCGCGCAGCAGCTCCACGATTATGCCAGCGTGATCCGTTACGCGCCGCCCGAGCTGGAGCTGTGCCCCCGCCGCCCGATCGACGGCCATGTCGCCAAGGCGCTGGACGATATCGCGCCGATCGGCTGGAAGGTGGTGATGAGCGACCAGCCCGGCGCGCCAACCTTGCGCGAGCAGGAACTCGCCGCCAAGGCGGACGAGGATCGCGCCATTCGCGAGAGCCCGGTGGTCGCGGCGGTGTTCGCCGCCTTCCCCGGCGCCGAACTTATCGAAGACGATCAACGGAGTATCGCATGAACATCGAAGAACTCATGAAGGCCGCGCAGAATGTGCAGGACCAGCTGAGCAAGGCGCAGGACACGCTGGATCAGGTCCAGGTCGAAGGTGCGGCCGGCGGCGGGCTGGTCAAGGTCCAGGCCACCGCCAAGGGTCGCGTCACCGGCATCGACATCGACGAGAGCCTGCTGAATCCGTCCGAGAAACAGATGCTCGAAGACCTGATCGCCGCCGCCTTCAACGATGCCCGCACCAAGGCGGATGTCGTCAGCCAGCAGGAGATGGGCAAGATGACCGCCGGTATGCCGCTCCCGCCCGGCTTCAAGCTACCCTTCTGATCTCCTGCTGATTCAGGTGCTTATTTCGGTTTTCTGAAGCGCAGGATGAACTGGTCCGTCTTTCCCCGGATCGACGGATCGAACACGTTGGCGCTGTGCGGATCGGCCGGGTTGCGCAGGGCATCGCTTTCGCCATCGGCGACGAAACCGGCGGCCAGCACCTCCTTCTTCACCAGCGCCTCGTCGATCCGGTGCAGCGTCTTCATGCCGGCATCGTCGAGGCCGGGCTGGGCGGCGTGATCGAGCACCACGTACAGCCCGCCGGGCTTCAGCGCCGCGAACGCCGCCTTGTTGAGCTGCGCCGCGCCGTCCGCCCCGGCGAAGATGTGGATGTCGTGGTAATTCTGCGCGGTCCAGACGAGATCGACGGTGGCGTCGGGCACGCCGAGCGAACCATCCTTGGCCACCGCATCCTGAACATTGCCGCGCCCCGGTTCGGTGGTGACCGACGGCGGCGCCGGATGGCCGCCCTTGGCGAACAGATCGAGCATCAGCTGCGGCGTCACCGCATAGACCTTGCCTTTGGGGCCGACGGCGGCACTGAACAGGCGGGTGAAATAGCCCTTGCTCGGGATGTAATCGACCACGGTCTGCCCCGGCCTCACCTTGGCGAAGGCGAGCATGTCGGCGGGCTTGCGGTCGGCATCGCGGGCCTTGTCCGCGGCCGGGCGGCCCGGATCGGAGACGGCCGCGAGATAGAGCGGTGGCGTCGACAGCGTGGCCGCCGGCAGCATCAGCGTGGCCAGGGTCGCGAGCAGAAGGTGACGAGGTTTCACGGCTCTTCTCCCAAGTGTCGCTGCCCGTCTAGCGCAGGCAGCTATCATATCCGCCCGATCTTACCGTAGCGATGCGCGCCGCGATACGGTTGCCGTAGCGGCGGACATAGCCGACCGGCGCCACCGCGCCACGCACCTTGGGCAGCGGTAGGATGGCGGCGATCCGCGCGGCCTCGGTGGCCGACATATGGCTCGCGTCATGGTGGAAATAGCGCATCGAACCGGCATTGACGCCATAGGTGCCGATCCCGGTCTCGGCGACGTTCAGATACATCTCCATGATCCGGTGCTTGCCCCAGATCGCCTCGATCAGGACGGTGAACCACGCCTCCAGCCCCTTGCGGACATAGGAGCGGCCCTGCCAGAGGAAGACGTTCTTGGCGGTCTGCTGGCTGATCGTCGATCCGCCGCGGATGCGCTTGCTGTCCTCATTATGCGCCATCGCCTTCTGGATCGCGGTGAAATCGAAGCCGTGATGATAGCAGAAGCGCGAATCCTCGGCGCCGATCGCGGCCCGCGCCATGTTGGGATCGATCCTGGCGAGCGGCATCCAGTCCTTGCTGATCCCGCGCCCGTCGAGCGCGTTGGTCAGCATGGTGACGGTGACGGGCGGCGGCACGAAGCGGTAGATCGCGACCCACAGCACCGACAGCCCGACGAACCACAGGAGCGCCTTGAACAGCCAGCGGACCAGGCGGCCGAGGGTGACGCGGCGGCGGGGCGGGGCGGGGCTGGTGCTGACAGGTGCGCCGTCCATGGTCAGCGTCCGCCGTGCGAAGTGGGCGAAATCGACAACGGAAAAGCCAAGAAAATAACTCCTGCGACGGCGAGGCCTGCACCGGTCGCATCCCCACTCACCAGGACCGTGACAGACGAAATCCTACTTTGGAAGAGGGCTGGCGGGGGTGGCGTGTTCGGCGGCCTTGTCGCCGGCCAGCGAACGATCGAACGGATCCGGCCCCGCAGTGGCGGAGATTATCTGCCTCGATGGAAAGCCGGATGACGGGTTTCGCCCCATTCTCGGCCGCTCAGCGGATGGCGACAGCTCCCCGAAACCGGTCGGTTCGGGCACTTGTAGCAGTCCCGGTCCGCACTTCCCGCCGGGCGTTCTTTCCGGGAAGGGCGGTGGGCGTGATCGACCATGGCCACCAATGAGCTTAACCGGGTGAAGCAGCAGACCCGGCAAGCAACCCGCCGTCGATGTTGACCTCCGTGCCGGTGACATAGGTCGCTTCGTCCGAGGCAAGGGTTACGGCAATGGCCGCGACTTCATCAGGCATCCCGAACCGCTTGAGCGGTGTGTCCGCGACGAGCGCCTGAACCTTGGCGTCCCGATCGGGACCAGTTCCTAACATCGGCTCCCAGATCGGCGTGAGGATCGCCGCCGGGTGGATCGAGTTGCAGCGTATCCTCCAACCTTGCTGCGCGCAGTAAAGCGCGACCGTTTTGCTGTGGTTACGGATCGCTGCCTTGGACGAAGCATAGGCTGCCGCGCCGGGGATGCCGACCAAGCCCGAGCGCGACGATATGTTGATTATCGAGCCATTTCCTGCGTTCTTCATCGCGCCGATGGCATAGCGACAGCCGAGGAACGTTCCGTCGAGGTTGACGCGGTGGACCTCGCGCCAATCCGCCAGGCTGGCGTGTTCCGGATCGTGCGGAGTCATGCCCGTCTCAAAGCCGGTCACGCCGGCATTGTTCACCACCACGTCGGCAACCGGAACGACGCCGGCCAACCGAACCCAATGGTCTTCCTCGCGCACGTCGAGTGGTTCGAACCGACACCCGATCTCGGCCGCAGTAGCCGCCCCTGTCGCTTCATCTATGTCGGTGACGATGGCGCCTTCGTCATGGAAGCGGGCCGCAATAGCGCGGCCGATGCCACGCGCCGCGCCAGTGACGACGCACGTCTTGTTATTCAATCTTTGCATGATGTTCTCGAAACCAGAGTCCAGTCGGCGGATCACTCCGCTCGCGTGTGCCCTCCCGCTTTAGCGGTGACGCTGGATCATTTCGAAAAACTCCCGAGAACATGATCATTCTACGGCAACCGGCCGATGGTTGCAATTCCCGATACTGCATCGTTTTCGGGACGGCAGCTATAGCTCTTGCTGCCCCGAGACCTGACTATCGCCTCTCCACCACTTCCCATCATCCTGACGACAGTCAGGATCCAGAGCCTCGGGCACCGGCGATGGTAGCTCTGGATCCCGGATCAAGTTCGGGATGACGATCAAAGAGTGGTGCGTTCATGCCAATGGCAGCCCAATAGCCGGGCCAAGAGAAAAGGGCGCCCCGCTTGTCGCGGGACGCCCTTTTGCATCGTCCATACCGATGGCTGGATCAGGCCATTGCGGGCAGCAGTCCCTTGCCGCCGGCCAGCCGGATCATCGCCTTCTGGAGCTTGTCGAACGCGCGGACCTCGATCTGGCGGACCCGCTCGCGCGAGACGCCATAGACCTGGGAGAGCTCTTCCAGCGTCTTGGGGTCGTCGGCCAGCCGGCGCTCCGCCAGGATGTGCTTCTCGCGATCGTTGAGATCGTCCATCGCCTCGACCAGCAGGTCGTGGCGGACGGTCTTCTCCTCGCTCTCGGCCAGCCGCTCGTCCTGGAGCGGGTCATTGTCGACCAGCCAATCCTGCCAGCTGCCCTCGCCATCCTCCCGCATCGGCGCGTTGAGCGACGAGTCGCCGCCCATCGACATGCGACGGTTCATCGAGTTGACCTCGTCCTCGGTCACGCCGAGATCCTTGGCGATCTTGGCGAGATGCTCGGGGTTGAGATCGCCCTCCTCGAAGGCGTCGAGCTTGGACTTCATCCGCCGCAGGTTGAAGAACAGCTTCTTCTGGGCGGCGGTGGTGCCCATCTTCACCAGGCTCCACGAACGCAGGATATATTCCTGGATCGAGGCGCGGATCCACCACATCGCATAGGTGGCGAGGCGGAAGCCGCGCTCGGGCTCGAACTTCTTCACGCCCTGCATCAGGCCGATATTGCCCTCCGAGATCAGCTCGGACGCGGGCAGGCCATAGCCGCGATAGCCCATCGCGATCTTCGCCACGAGGCGCAGATGCGAGGTGACCAGCTTGGACGCGGCCTCGGTATCGCCATGCTCCTGGAAGCGCTTGGCGAGCATATATTCTTCCTCGGGCGCGAGGATCGGAAAGCGGCGGATCTCCGACATATAGCGGTTGAGGCTCTGCTCACCACCCAATGCGGGGATGGTCGCGGGGACTTTGCCATTGGCCATAATCATGTCTCCCTAACCTGAACGGGCCGACTCGATGATCAGTCCCGACTTGAAACCTTTATAACGCAAGCTCGCTGAACAGGCGCTGCATATCGTCAGGAATTTTACTGATCAGTGTGATAGACGCGCTTGTGATCGGGTGGATGAAACCGAGCACCGCCGCGTGCAACGCCTGCCTTTGAAACCCCAACTCCTTCAACAGTTTGGCGTGCCGCGTCCCGGCGCGTCCATAGACCGGATCGCCGAGAAGCGGGTGGCCGATCGAAGCCATGTGGACGCGGACCTGATGAGTCCGGCCGGTCTCCAGCCGACATTCTATGAGCGCCGCATCCTTCAATTTCGTTTCCAACTGCCAGTGGGTTACAGCCCGCTTGGCCTGAGGGGCATCGCTGATCGCCACCTTCTTGCGATCGGTCGGCGATCGCGCCAGCGCGGCGTCCACCTTGCCGGCCAGCCGGAGCGGCACGGCGTTGACGATCGCCTTGTAGCGCCGATCGATGCTGTGCTTGGCGAACTGGGCGGCGAGGCCGACATGCGCGCGATCATGCTTGGCGGCGACGATCAGCCCGGACGTATCCTTGTCGATGCGATGGACGATGCCCGGACGGGCCACGCCGCCGATCCCGGACAGCTGCCCCGCGCAATGGTGGAGCAGGGCGTTGACCAGCGTGCCGTCGAAATTGCCGGCGGCCGGATGGACGACGAGGCCGGCCGGCTTGTCGACCACGATCAGATGCTCGTCCTCATAGGCGATCACCAGCGGGATGGCCTGCGCTTCGTTGTGCGCCGGCGCCGGATCGGGCACGGCGACGAGGAAGGTCGTGCCGCTCTTCGTCTTGATCGCCGGATCGCGCACCAGCAGGCCGTCATTGCTGACCGCGCCGGACGCGATCAGCACCTTGAGTCGCTCGCGCGAGAGCGACGGAATCGCCGCGGCGAGCGCACGATCCAGCCGCCAGCCGTCGGAATCCGCCGGCACCTGCGCTTCGATATTGGAAACCCCCGTGATCATCCGCTAGCGGATGTGGGGATGCGCGTGGCGATTTCAAGAGAATTGATCGACCGGGTGCTCGCGGATGCGGCAAGCGACCCGCTGCGCGAGGTGTGCGGGTTGCTGCTGGGGGCTTCAGATTTCGGCGCCGCTGTCCCGTCCAAGCCGGCCCGATCCGCATCCGTCCATCCTGCATCCGTTCGCCCCGAGCGCCGTCGAGGCACCCCGTCGAGCGCGGCCGAGACGGCCCGCATCTCCGCCCGGCCCGGCCCCTCGACTGCGCTCGGGGCGAACGGGGGTAGGGCGGTGGCACGGATTGCGACCGTCCTGAGCACCACCAATGTTGCCGCCCATCCCGCCGACTCGTTTGAGATCGATCCGGCCGCGCTGTTCGCCGCGCTTCGGGCCGAGCGGACGGGGGGGGATCGTCTGATCGGCCATTATCATTCGCACCCCAACGGCCTCGCCACGCCGTCTGCCCGCGACGCGCTGATGGCGACGAGTCCCGGCCGGCTGTGGCTGATCGTCGCGGCCGGCGCGGCGCGTCTGTGGTGCGAGACGCCGGGCGGTGCGGTGCAAGGTGCGTTCGCGCCGGTCGAACTCCTCATCAATGGTGCCGAGGACGGTTGCGCTTGAGGGGCGCAATCGCCACAAGGGCGGCGATTCACGAAAGCGTTGGGAGGACATGTCATGGCGGCTGGAGACGGCATCGAGTTTGCGAGCCTGCTCTGCTCCCGGCTGTGTCACGATCTGCTGTCGCCGGTCGGGGCGCTGAACAACGGCATCGAGCTGCTCGCCGACGAGCATGACCCCGAAATGCGCGCGCGCTGCCTCGATCTGCTCGCGGAGAGCGCCCGTGCCTCGGCCAACAAGCTGAAATTCTTCCGTCTCGCCTTTGGGGCGGCCGGCGGCTTCGGCGATTCGGTCGACACCCGTGAGGTGCGCGCCGCAATCGAGGGGCTGTTCGGCGGCGATCGGCGGATCCAGGTCGGCTGGATGGTCGGCGATGCCTCGCTCGGCAAGGGGCCGATCAAGATCCTGCTCAACCTGGCGCTGATCGCCGGCGATGCGCTGGTGCGGGGCGGCCGCCTCGACATCGGCGTGGAGAATGGCGCCACCGCCACCGAGATCGTGATTCGCTCCGAAGGGCCGCGTATCGTGCTCGATCCCGAGCTGCGCACCGCGCTGACCGGCGGCACCGCGCAGGAAGCGCTGACCCCGCGCGCCTCGGCGGCATGGCTGGTCTGGCATCTGGCCAACGAGCGCGGCGGCGAGGTGATGATCTCCGAGCCGCAGGACGGCGTGCTGATGGTCGGCTGCGCGATCCCGCACGGCAGCTGAGCCCGAACGGCCGCCGCGCCGCCCGTCCTCCGGCGCGAAGCTAACGCCTTCTTTACCATCGCCGGACGATAGCGGTCCCCGTATCTTTGTGAGCGGGGCCGATGGAAGAACTTCTGGGCGAATTCATCGCGGAAACGCGCGAGACGCTGGAGCCGCTGGCCGGCGAGATCGTCGCGTGGGAAGCGGACCCCGCCGATCGGGCGCGGCTCGATTCGATCTTCCGCTTCGTCCATACCGTGAAGGGCAGCTGCGGCTTCCTCGATCTCCCGCGCCTCGAGCGACTGAGCCACGCCGCGGAAAGCGCGCTGGCCGAGGTCCGCTCGGGCGACCGCTCGGCCGATCGCAAGCTGGTCAACGCCGTGCTCGCGATCATCGATCGCATCGGCGAGCAGGTCGAGGCGCTGGCCGCCGGCGCAACCTATCCCGAAGGCGGTGACGACGCGCTGATCCTCGCACTGGAGGATAATGAGGTGGAGGCGGCCGAGCCGACCGCCGCGGTCGTCGCCCAGCAGCAATCGGCGCCGCGCGCGCCGGCCCGCTCGATCCGCCTGCCGGTCGAACTGCTCGATCGCATGATGGCGGGCGTGTCGGACATGGTGCTGGCCCGCAACGAACTTTCCCGCCGGCTGCGCGAGCGTGGCGGCGACGCGATCGTCGACACCGCCTTCGAGCGGCTCTCCGCCTGCGTGGCCGAGATGCGCGAATCGATCACGCGGACCCGGATGCAGCGCATCGACGGGCTGTTCTCGGCCCTGCCGCGCATGGTCCGCGATCTGTCCGCCGAACTGAACAAGCAGATCCACCTCGTCATCGACGGCGGCGACGTCGAGCTCGATCGCGAGATGATCGAGATGATCCGCGATCCGCTGACCCATATCGTCCGCAATTCGATCGATCACGGCATCGAGCTGCCGGCGGCGCGTGCGCAGGCCGGCAAGCCGCTGGTCGGCACGCTGCGCGTCGATGCGCGCCAGTCGGGCAACCAGATCCTGATCGAGGTCGCCGACGACGGGCGCGGCATCGATGATGAGCGCCTGCTCGCCAAGGCGCTCGCCGCCGGCATCGTCACCCCCGACCGCGCCCGCCAGATGGGCCGGCAGGAGCGGCTGGAGCTGATCTTCGCCGCCGGGCTTTCCACTGCCGATGCGGTCACCGCCATTTCCGGCCGCGGCGTCGGCATGGACGTGGTCCGCGCCAACGTCGAGCGGATCGGCGGCACCGTCGAGATCGATACCGCGATCGGTCGCGGCTGCCGGCTGACGCTGCGCGTGCCGATGACGCTCACCATCATCCCGGCGCTGACCTTCGCGGTCGGCTCCGAGCTGTTCGCCATCCCACGCGGCGCGGTCGACGAGATCGTCCGTTCCTATGGCGGTTCGGTGCAGGTCGAGATGGTCGGCTCGGCGCCGGTCGCCCGCATTCGTGGCGAGCGCGTGCCGGTGGTCGATCTCGCCAAGCTGCTCGGGGTCGCCAGCTACGCCGCGCCCGGCCGCTCGATCCTCGTCGTCGTTCGCGCGTCGGGCGGCGAGCGCTATGCCTTGTCGGTCGATAGCGTGCAGGATCATGAGGAACTGGTGGTGAAGCCCGCTGCGCCCGCGATCATGGCGACCGGCGTCTATGCCGGCACGACGCTGCCCGACAATGGCCGCCCGATGCTGCTGATCAACCCGGCCGGCGTCGCCCAGATCGCCGGCGTGCGCGCGCCCGAGGCGGCGTTGCCGGCCAAGAACGATGCCGATGACGTCCGCGTCGAGACGGTGCCGACGCTGCTGTTCCGCGCTTGCGACGGGGCGGTGCGCGCGATCCGGCTGAGCCTGGTCGAGCGGATCGAGGATGTCGCGGCGTCCGCCGTGGCGCGAGTCGGCGGGCGGCTCCGGCTCAGCCATGACGGGCGCATCCTGCCCCTGTTCGGCTGCGACGATCAGCTGCCCGACAGGAATGGCCGCATCCGCGTGCTGCTGCTCGGCGACGGCGCCAACGAGATCGGCTATGCCATCGGCGAGGTGATCGACATCCATGCGCTTGCCCCCGATGTCCAGCCGGTCGCCGAACCCGGCCCGGTCGCGGGCGTGATGCTGGTCGGCGATGATCAGGTCGAACTGATCGACTGCTTCTGGCTGTTCGGGCAGGCGGGCGCCAACCCGGTCGCGCGGGCCGAGCGCCCGCTCTGCGTGCTCGATGGCAATGATCCATGGATGCGCGACGTATTGCGCCCGATCGTGGAACAGGCCGGCTATCGGGTCGGCTGGAGCGGCGAGGCGGGCGAGGAGGCCGCGGTCGCGATCTTCTCGGTCGATCATGCGCCGGCGCAGGGGCTCCCGGCGGCGTCCGTCATCCGCCTGCGCGCCACTGCCGACGAGACGGCCGCCGAGGCCGGCAGCATCTATCGCTACGACCGCTCCGGCCTGATCGCGGCCCTGGCCGCCGCCCAGGGAGGGCGCTGAGATGGAAGATCTGAAACTCATCGCACGCATCGCCGGGCAGGAGATCGCGCTGGCCGCCGACGCGGTCGAATCGGTGGTCGAGATCGAGGCGATCACGCCGGTGCCGCTCGCCGGGGTCCATATTGCGGGCCTCGCCGCGCTGCGCAGCCGGGTGCTGACCATCATCGATACCTATGCGGCGCTGGAAATCGGCGTCAGCCCGCGGGACGGCATCGTCCAGGCGGTGGTGGTGACGATCGACCACCATCTCTACGGCCTGCTGGTGGACGAGGTGGTCGACGTCGCGGCGATCACCGGCGATCCCCTGCCGCTCCATGCCGGCCTGTCACGAGGCTGGGCCAATGCCGGGCTCGGCATCGTCGAGCATCAGGAGCGCGCGCTGCTGCTGCTCGATCCGGCGCGGATCGTGGCGGGGCCGCCGGTGGCTGCGGCAGCCTGAGGGGCGCGTTAACCCTGTCCTTACGGACTCTGGGCTAGACCATTTCAGCACAAGTGCTTGCATCGAGGGTGAAGTGATGAAGACCTGCTTGGTTGTCGACGACTCGAAGGTGATCCGCAAGGTCGCCCGCCATATCCTCGAGACGCTCGATTTCACCGTGAGTGAAGCGGGTGACGGCCAGGAAGCGCTGGACAGCTGCCGTGCCTCGCTGCCCGACGTCGTGCTGCTCGACTGGAACATGCCGGTGATGAGCGGGATCGAATTTCTCCGCGCGCTCGGCCAGGAAGAGTTCACCACCCGCCCCAAGGTGATCTTCTGCACCACCGAGAACGGCATTGCCCATATCCGCGCCGCGATCGATGCCGGTGCCGACGAATATGTCATGAAACCGTTCGACCGCGAGACGCTCGAGAGCAAGTTTCAGCTGGTCGGCGTCGCCTGATCCGGCGCGATGCCCGGTTCGTCTCTCTACGGGCGTAAGGCGGATCTTCGGCCGATCAGGCTGATGATCGTGGACGATTCGATCGTCGCGCGGTCGGTGTTCCAGACGATCATCGCCGAATATTCCGAATTCGAGATCGTCGCGACCGCCAGTACGGCGGACCAGGCGCTGGCGCGGCTCGATTCCACCCGCGTCGATATCGTGTTGCTCGATCTGGCCATGCCGGGGATGGATCCCTTCACCGCGCTGCCCGAGATCATCGCGCGCGGGCGCGGCGCGCGCGTTCTCATCGTATCGACGTCGGCCGGCGAGGGCGCCGATGCCTGCATCCGCGCGCTGACGTTGGGCGCGTCCGATACGCTGGAGAAGCCGACGGCCGGCACCTATCGCGATCATTTCGCCTCCTCGCTGGTCGAAAAGCTGCGCCGCATCGGCGAGAGCCGGCCGGCCGAACGCGACGAGAGCCGCGAGCTGCCGTCGGTGCCGCCGCCGGCTCCGGACGTATTGCGCGGGCCGGTGTCCGGGCCGGTCGATTGTCTCGCCATCGGCGCGTCGACCGGCGGACTGCACGCCCTGCTCGAATTCTTCAGCGCGTTGCCGGCCAGCTGCGACATGCCGATCCTGATCACCCAGCATCTGCCGGCCAGCTTCATGCCCTATTTTGCCGCCCAGATGACCGATATCGCCGGCCGTCCGGCCACGGTGGCCCGCGACGGGGTCAGCCTGCTGCGCGGGCAGATCCTGGTGGCGCCGGGCGATGCCCATATCGGATTGCGGTCGATCGGCGGCTTGCCGCGCATCTTCCTCAATCGCGATCCGGCGCCTTCGGCCTGCATGCCCTCGGTGGATCCGATGCTGGAGGCGGTGGCGCGGCATTTCCGGGAGCGCGCGTTCGGCGTGATCCTCACTGGCATGGGCCGGGACGGCTCGATCGGCGCGCGGGACATCGTCGCGACCGGCGGCGAACTGGCCGCGCAGGACCGCGCCAGCTCGGTGGTCTGGGGGATGCCGGGCAGCATTGCGATGGCCGGGCTCGCCGCCACGATCGCGCGCCCTGCCGTCATCGCGCGGCGCATCGCCGACCGGATCGAAGGGCGCAGTCAGCGCCGGTCGCCGTTATGGAGATAAGCGACAGCGCGATCCGCATTCTCGCCGGTTTGCTGGAGGCGAGGACCGGGCAGCAGCTGGCCATCGGCCGTCGCTGGCGGATCGACATGGCCCTGCGGCCGCTGATCGCGAAACATGGCGTGCCCTCGCTGGACGAACTGGTCCATCGGCTGGCGGCGGGACGCAACGCGGCGCTGGTCGATGAGGCGATCGAGGCGCTGCTCAATCACGAGACATTCTTCTACCGCGATCTGAACGCCTTCCGCCTGCTCGACGAACAGGGGCTGGTGCGGTTGCAGGCGGCGCGTGCCGCGTCGCGGCGGTTGCGGATCTGGTCGGCCGGCTGTTCGACCGGGCAGGAGGCCTACACGCTGGCGATGATGATCGCCGATCAGCCGGATCGCTGGCGCGGCTGGACGATCGATATCCTCGGCACCGATCTCTCGCCCGTCGCGGTCGAACGGGCGCGGCTCGGGCGCTATTCGCAGTTCGAGATCCAGCGCGGCCTGCCGGTCAATCAGATGTTGCGGCGCTTCGATCAGGATGGCGAATATTGGCAGGCTACCGCGCCGCTGCGCCAGGCCGTGCGCTTCCGCACCCATAATCTGCTCGCGGCGCCGCCGGTCGGCCTGTTCGACGTGGTGCTGTGTCGCAATGTGCTGCTCTATTTCTCGTCCGACGTGCGCAGCCTCGTCTTCGGCCGGATCGCGAGCGCGATGGCGCCGGACGGCCTGCTGATGCTCGGTGCCGGCGAGACGGTGATGGGCCAGACCGACGCGTTCGTTTCCGATTTCGAGGCGCGCGGCCTCTATCGCAAGCGGGTCGACATCGCGCAGTCGCCGACGATGACGGCATCCCGGCGCTGAACGGCCCATGCTGAACGCTTGACGTGCGACCGCCGGAGGGCGAGGTCTGGCGTCATGGCTGCCATCATCGAATGTCCCTCGCCCAATTTCGACGAGCGGACGCTGCCCGTGTCGATCGTCGTGATCCACTATACCGGCATGGCGAGCGGCGCCGAGGCGCTGCGCCGGCTGACCGATCCGGAGGCGAAGGTCTCCTCCCACTATCTCATCACCGAGGACGGGCAGGTCGTCCGGCTGGTCGAGGAGGACAAGCGCGCCTGGCATGCCGGCAAGAGCTATTGGCGCGGCGTGACCGACATCAATTCGGCGAGCATCGGCATCGAGATGGTCAATCCCGGCCATGAATTCGGCTATCGCGCCTTTCCCGAGCCGCAGATGGCCGCGCTGGTCACGCTGATGATGGGGATGGTGCCGCGCTACGGCATCACCCGCGGCAACATCGTCGGCCATTCCGACATCGCCCCCGCCCGCAAGGAGGATCCGGGCGAATTGTTCGATTGGGAGCGGCTGGCGAAGCTCCGGCTCGCGCTGCCGCGGCCGACCCAATATCTCACCGATCCGCATTGGACCGACGCAGGGTTCCTGCTCGCGCTCGAGCGATTCGGCTATGACATCGTGGATCAGGCGGCGGCGGTGCGGGCGTTCCAGCGGCGCTTCCGGCCCGAGACGCTGGATGGCGTGATCGACGGCCAGTGCCGGGCGATCCTGCTCTCGCTGCTGACCGGCGGCGACAAGGGCGCGGCGATGCGGGCGGGCACCCCGATCTGATCCTGCACGGATTTCGCTTTCGTGACGGTTCGCAAGCCGCTAGGGCGCCGTTCGCCAGAGGGTCGGGCGGCCGCGGCGTGCTTGCACGGCGAGGAAAGTCCGGGCTCCACGGAATGCACGGTGCCGGGTAACGCCCGGCGGGGGTGACCCTAGGGAAAGTGCCACAGAAAACAGACCGCCCCGTTTCGACGGGGTAAGGGCGAAACGGTGCGGTAAGAGCGCACCGCGCCCCTGGTAACAGGGGCGGCATGGCAAACCCCACCGGGAGCAAGACCGAATAGGGATCGCATATGGGGCCGCTTCCGCCTCGCGATCCGGGTTGGTTGCTGGAGGCCGGGAGCAATCCCGGCCCTAGAGGAATGGTCGCCCATCCGATTTTATCGGTGGACAGAACCCGGCTTACAGACCCTCTGGCGATTTCCGTTCAGAAGCCCTAGCAAGGCGTCGATGATTGACGTCTCGACGCCTGACCGCAAGGCCACCGTCCTGTTGCTGCTTGCCATTGCCGGCTGCGTCGACGCCGTAGGGCTCGCCGAGACGGGGCGTTATTTCGTCTCCTTCATGTCCGGCAACACCACCCAGATGGCGCTGCATCTGGCTTATCGCGATTATGCGAGCGTCGGCATGCCGTTGGGGCTGATCGCTTTGTTCGTTGCCGGCTGCACGATCGGCACGCTGATCGCCGAGAAGGTGGGCGGCAGGCTCGCAGGTGGGATGTTGCTGCTGGTCGAGGCGATAGTGCTCGCTGTCGCCGCATGGGGGTTCCAGTCGCCCTGGTCCGGCATCGGCCTGATCCTGCTGCCGGTCGGCATGGGCCTCGCCAACATCGTGACGCTTCATGCCGGATCGGCTCAGCCCGGCGCCACCCACGCCACCGGGGCGCTGGTGAAGCTCGGCATCCTGCTCGCCGGCGCCGGCAGGGATGCCAGGGCCGGCGATCTCGGCTTCCAGCTGGCAATGTGGATCGCTCTGCTGGTCGGCGGTATTCTCGGCGCCTTCGGCCGGCTGCGTTTCGGCATGGACACGCTGCTGGCGGCGGCTGGATTGTTGTTGGTGCTGGGGGTGGTGGACCTCCTGCTGTCGCGACGCAGGGCCGTCTGATTTTTCGCGTTTTCGCGGTCGCGTTACGCCGTCGGCATCCCTAGATACACCCGAATGGCAAGACGGCAGACTCGATCGGATGACTGGGGTTTCCCCCGCTGGCGCAGCTATGGCAGCGAGCGCGGCGCGACCCAGGTCCGCATGTGCGATCGGCACGGCTGCGATCGCCCCGGCGATCGCCCGGCTCCCAAATCCCCCAACAGCCCCGAACGCTGGTATTTCTGCGAGGAACATGCTGGCGAATATAACCGCAACTGGGACTATTTTCAGGGCCTCTCCGCCGAGGAGGCCGCCGAGCGCGAGCGCAACGAGCGGCGGACTTCGGACGGCTATGCCGAATCTTCCTATAATAGCTGGGCCGGGCCGGGCGATGGCCGCCTCTCGCGCGACGAACTGCGGGCGCTCGAGACGCTGGGGCTGGAGAATGACGCCGGGATGGACGAGGCGAAGGCGGCATGGCGCCGGCTCGCCAAGGCCAATCACCCCGATGTGAAGCCCGGCGACGCCGCCGCCGCGGAGCGTTTCCGGCAGGTCCAGGCGGCCTGGGACGTGCTGAGAAGCGCGGACGAGCGCCGGCAGGGGCAGGCGTGAAGTCGACCATCCGCTCCAACTGGTCGGCGACGATACTGGTCTGCGCCAAATGCTCGAAGAAGCTGGGCGGCGGCTTCGGCGAGAAGAAGCGGGCACCGCTCGCCAAGCTGCTCCGCAAGCTCGGCGGCGGCAAGAAGCGCAAATCCTCGTTCGGCGTGATCGAGACGCGCTGCCTCGGCATCTGCCCCAAGGGCGCGGTGACCGTGATCGATGCCGCGCATCCCGGCAAATGGCTGCTGGTGGAAGAGGGGACGCCGGTGGAGGATGTCGCCGAGCGGCTGGGGCTGGGGTCGGTGGCCGAAGCCTGACCGCCGGCTTTTAGTCGTCGCCTTCCGAATCGGGCAGCGGGTCGCGGCCGGAGATGCGGCGGGCCAGCGCCGACACCGCATCATAATCGCCGAAATCGCCGGACAGCGCGACAATATGATCCGCGGCCAGCGCATCGGCCGGGCTGGTGCCGAGCGGCTTGGCGTCGAGCGTGCAGGGCAGCTTCGATCCCGCCGCACCACCGATCGCGGCGGCCGCAGCGGGCGTCAGCGTGATCATCAGCGACGGCTTGCCCGCCATATCCGGGATCGCGCGCGCGTCGAGGATGTCGGTGGCGGCGAGTGCATGGCCGGCGACCACGAACGGCCCGGTGGGGTAGGTCTTGGCGGGCTTCACGGCCGCGGCGACGGCGCTGCCGGCGAGCAGCAATGCCAGCCCCATGGCGACCCCGAGTCGGACGATCCTGCGCTTAGCCACGCTCATGCCCCCGCATAGCGCGTTGCGGTCTCGCGGATAAGGGCGATCATGTTGGGGATGCCCTGGGTGCGGTTCGAGCTGAGCTGATTCTTGAGATCGAACGGCGCCAGCGCGGCTTCGATATCGGCTTGGGCGATGTCCGCCGCGGGCTTGTCCTGCACGGTCAGCAGCACCAGCGCGATGATGCCCTTGGTGATCGCGGCGTTGGAATCGGCCAGGAAATGCAGGCGATCCCCGTCCGGCTGGGTGGGATAGACCCATACCGAGGCCGAACAGCCCCGCACCAGCGTCGCGTCGGTCTTGAGCGCCTCCGGCATCGGTTCCAGCGCGCGACCGAGATCGATCAGCAGCCGGTAGCGATCGTCGGCGTCGAGAAATTCATATTCGTCGCGAATGTCGTCGAGGGTGCTGGTCATGGGAGGGCGCGGTAGCAGCGTGGCCGGGCGGCGAAAAGCCTCTACCCGGCCGAACCCCTCGCGCCGATCACAGGTCGATGCCGGCGGCGATCGCTTCGAGCTTGCGGACGCGCTCGCGCAGATCGGCGAGTTCGATGCGGGCGCCGGCGGTCGGCTCGGCGGGGGCGATGGCATGCTGTTCGATGGTGAGCGTGGTGCGCTGAAGGTCCAGCCAGCCGCGCCAGCCGGCGAGCGCGGCCATGGTGACCATCGCCAGCCCGGTGAGGGCGGCGAGGGACTGGGTGACGATGGAGACGGTCTCGGTCATCGCATCACTCCTTGGATGGGGGGAGCAGCCCGGCTCAGGGCCGGTTGCGGAGGGCTTCGATCTCGCGATCGAGATGGGTGGAACTGTCGGTGGCGATCCGTTCGAGCACCGCGATGCGGTCCTTGAGCGCACGGACCTCCTCGCGCAGGCGCCGATTCTCGGCGTCGTCGTCGCGGGCGCCCGGATCGGCGAAGCGTTGTGGCCGGGGCGTGTCGCCGAACGTGTCGCGGCGGGTCTGGCGGATGCCCCCGCAGCGGTCGCGGTAGATGCGGGCGGCGAGCACCATGCCCACGATCACCACCACCATCCATTCACCATGGTTCATCGTCTGTCTCCCTGCTGGAGAGGTTTGCGTTCGGCGATCGGCCTAGTTGAGCGGGCTGTCGCGCAGCCGGTCGATCTCGTCGGCGAGGTTGGAAGAGCGGTCGGTCAGAATGCGTTCGAGCACCGCCACCCGCTGCTCGAGCCGCTCGGTCTTGGCGGCATATTGCGCGGCCTTCTCGGCTGCCTGCGCCGTCGTCAGCTCCAGCGCACGCTCCTTGAACTTCACCCAGCGCTTGAACATTTCGCCCACTACGCCGCCGACGATGGCGACCACGGGGACGGAAATCGCGACCAATCCTACCATGCTCATGGCGCGTCCTTTCAGTTGGCCGGGCCGCGCAGCGTCTCGATCTCGCGGTCGAGGCGGTAGGCGCCGTCGGTGACGATCCGCTCGACGGTGACGAGGCGATCCTTGACCGAGCCGATCTCGGCGCGCAGCTGGGCATTTTCCTGGGTGAGCAGTTTGACCCGCTCCTCGGTCTCCGCGTTCTTCTGCGGATAGACCGATCGGCCCCAGCCATTCTCCAGCGGATAGCCGTTCTTGATCCTGAGCCAGGTGGTGAATACCCATCCGGTGACCCCGATGGCGATGACGACCACGGTCGGCGCGCTCAGTCGCATCAACTGGTCGATGGCGGCGACGTCCATGTCTGCTCCCCTTGTTCCTCGCGCCTCAGCGCAGGCTGTCGATCTCGTCGGCCAGGCGACGATTGTGGCTGGTGTAATAGACTTCGAGGTCGCTCAGCCGGCGATCGATGTCGCGGAAGCTGGAGCGGACGTCGCGGACGCTGTTGCCCGGCGTCACCCGCGCCTTCTGCCAGAAGCGCTGATCCTCGCGGCTCATGCTCTCGAACTCGAGCGGCTTGTCGGAGGCGAGCCATGCCGTCACCCAATAGGCGATCAGCGTCCACGGGAAGCCGCCGATCAGGGTGAGGATCACCGCGGCGACGCGGACCAAGGTGATGTCGAGGCCGGTATAATCGGCGATCCCGGAGCAGACGCCGAGCCATTTGGCGTTGCGCTTGTCGAGATAGAATTTGGTGTAGCGAGCGGACATCGGGAATCTCCCTCTTCTATCGTGTCGGTGTCGGCGCGGTCAGGCGCGGCCCTGCCAGTCGTCGGTATCGCGATGGACTTCGCGAGGGCCGCTGCGCTCGTTGCGATCGGGGACCGACGGGCGCCAGTTGGGATTGTCGGCGGCGACGATCCGCTCGATCGTGGCGAGGCGCTCTTCGAGCCGCCTTGCGAGATCGTGCAGGCCGTCGAGCAGATTCTCGTCCTCGATCGAAAGGCCGCGGGCACGCTTCCACTGGGTGACATAGTGGAAGATGATCCAGGGCAGGCCGAGGAAGAGAATGCCGCAGACGACGATCGGGACGAGCGTATCCTCCATCGGATCAGCCCTCCTGGCCGACGGTCTTGCCCATGCGGGCCTTCAGCGCCTCGAGCTCGGCATCGACCTTCTCGGACGAGCGCAGCTCGGCGATCTCCTCGTCCAGCGTCTTGGGCGCGGCGCCCATGCCGGCGGCGTCGGCGCGGCCCTCGGCGAAATCGACGCGGCGTTCCAGCGTCTCGAAGCGGGCGAACGCCTCGTCGATCTTGGGGCCGTTGGTCATCTCGCGCAGCTTGTAGCGATTGTGGGCGCTTTCCAGCCGGGCGACGATCGAGGTCTGGCGGGCGCGTGCCTCGCGCAGCTTGTTCTGGAGCTTGGCGATGTCGGCCTCGGACGACTGGAGCGCCTCGTCGAGCACGGCGATCTCCTCCTTCAGGCGGTCGGCCATATCGCCGGCCTTCTGCTTCTCGAGCAGCGCGGCCTTGGCGAGATCCTCGCGGCCCTTGCTCAGCGCCAGCTCGGCCTTCTCGGTCCAGCTCTCCTGGAGCTTGTCGAGCTTGGCGATGTGGCGGCGCATCTCCTTCTGGTCGGCGATGGTGCGGGCGGCCGAGGCGCGGACCTCGATCAGCGTCTCTTCCATCTCCATGATGATCATGCGGATCATCTTCGCCGGATCCTCGGCCTTGTCGAGCAGGTCGGTGACGTTGGCGGCGATGATGTCGCGAGTGCGGGAGAAAATTCCCATATCTGGTACTCCTGCTAGAAATTCTCGGAAGGGGTGGCCGGACGGAACGGGGACATGTCCCGCCCGGCCTGCATCGGTCAGGCGAGCGCCGGACCGACGGCGGCGGCGACGCAGACGAAGCTCGCTGCGGCCGTCGCGACCAGGGTGAGGAGCGCGACGCTGATCCGGCTGCGCTCGGTGGCATCGAAGGTGAACATGTCGCGTCTCCAAATCCGATCTCGTGAACCGCGCCGAGGCGGTGATGGAAACAGCTTTGCAGAGAGCGTGCCAATTTTTGGAAAGCCCGATTTTCTGCCATTTTCTGCTGTCTTATAACGGCAAGGCACGTCGCGCCTCTTGCCAAGTGTTGGCGAATTGTCCCAACTCCGCGGCCATGGATCGCGACACCAAGTTCATCGGCGAATCGACCGCCTTTCTCGACGCCGTCGAGCGTGCCAGCCGCGCCGCGACGCTGAACCGGCCGGTGCTGGTGATCGGCGAACGCGGCACCGGCAAGGAGCTGATCGCCGAGCGTCTCCACCATCTCTCGCCGCGCTGGGCTGGGTCGCTGGTGACGCTCAACTGCGCGGCGCTGCCCGAGACGCTGATTGAGGCGGAATTGTTCGGGCATGAGGCGGGCGCCTTCACCGGCGCCACCAAGGCGCGGGCGGGGCGCTTCGAGGAGGCCGACGGCGGCACATTGTTCCTCGACGAGCTGGCGACGCTCTCGTCGGGCGCGCAGGAGCGGCTGCTGCGCGCGGTCGAATATGGCGAGGTGACGCGGATCGGTTCTTCTCGCGCGATCCGGGTGGATGTCCGCATCGTGGCGGCGACCAACGAGCATCTGCCGGCGCTGGTGGAGCAGGGGCGGTTCCGCGCGGATCTGCTCGATCGGCTCTCGTTCGAGGTGGTGACGCTGCCGCCGCTGCGCCATCGCGAGGGCGACATTCCGGTGCTGGCCGAACATTTCGGCCGGCGGATGGCCGCCGAGCTCGACTGGCCGCGCTTTCCCGGCTTCGGCGCCAAGGCGATGGCGACGCTGGTCGGCTATGAATGGCCGGGCAATGTCCGTGAACTGCGCAACGTGATCGAACGTGCGGTCTATCGCTGGACCGATCTCGATCGGCCGATCGACGCGATCGAATTCGACCCCTTCGCTTCGCCATGGCGGCCGCAGGGCGCTGCCGCCAAGCCGGCGATGACGGCGGAGCCCGGCCCGGCTCGGCCCGTCGCGGTGGTCGAGGAGCCCGAGATCAACGACTTCAAGGCGGCCTGCGAGGCCTATGAGCGGAAATTGCTCGAAGCGGCGCTCAAGCGCTGTCGTTTCAACCAGCGGACGACGGCGGCGGCGTTGTCGCTGACCTACGACCAGTTGCGCCATGCGCTGCGGCGCCACGATCTGCTGGAACGCGCCAGTTGAGGTGAGAGCGGGGAATCGGTGGGGGGACTTCCGGATGTTGAGGGATGGAAGAACCAATCCCCCGCTCTCATGCCATAGACGGAGTCACCCGCCGGGAACCTCGATCCGTTTCGCCTCCGTTCTGTGAGAATGGCTCGCAACAGCCTTTTTTGCTGCACTTTTTGGGTTGGGAGGCGTTAGGGACGGCGAACGGATTCCCCTCAAGATACCAGGAGACGCCCGATGGCCTTCATCCTTCCCCCGCTGCCTTTCGAGAAGACTGCGCTCGATCCGATCATGTCGGCCGAGACCTTCGATTATCACCATGGCAAGCATCACAATGCCTATGTCCAGAAGGTCAATGGCTGGGAGGAGGAGAAGGGCCTCGCCGGCAAGAGCCTGCTCGAGGTCACCAGGCTCGCCAAGGACAAGGGCGACAAGGGCCTGTTCAACAATGCTGCCCAGATCTGGAACCACAGCTTCTTCTGGCAGTGCCTCGCACCGGCCGGTTCGACCAAGCCCGAGGGCAAGCTCGCCGGCCTGATCGAGGATTTCGGTGGCCAGGACGCGCTGATCGCCAAGCTGAAGGAAGAGGCCGTCGGCCACTTCGCTTCGGGCTGGGCCTGGCTGGTGCTCGACGGCGGCGCGCTCAAGGTGACGTCGCTCCACGATGCCGACACCCCGGTGGTGCATGAGGGCATGAAGCCGCTGCTCACCCTCGATGTGTGGGAGCACGCCTATTACATCGATTACCGCAACGCGCGGCCGGACTTCGCCGAGAAGGTGCTGAAGAACGTGATCAACTGGGATTTCGTCGCCCAGAATCTCGACGGCGAGGGCGCCAGCCGCGCCGACCAGCCGGGCGCCTGACCCCGGTCAGCACAAAGGGGCCGCGCGTCATCCGACGCGCGGCCCCTTTTTTGTGTTTGCGGGATCGACCGAACGGACGTGGGAAAAGTGGGGCCATCCAACCGCCACGCTTCTCACTCCACCGGCGGCCGATCCGCGATCACCTCGGCGGGCGTCTCGGCGCCGAGGCCATGCTTGAGCAGCATCGGCAGGTTCGCCATCGCGAAGATCATCGTCGCCGGGATCGCACCCCATAATTTGTAGCCGATCCAGAAATCGAAGCTGAAATGGCGCCAGACGAATTCGTTGGCGACCGCCATCGCGATGAAGAAGATCGCCCAGTTGCGAGACAGCAGCATCCAGCCGCGTGCGTCGAGCCCCGGATAGGCGCTGCCCAGCGCGAGCTTGAGCGTCGGCTTGCCGGTCCACAGCCCGAACCACAGGATGCCCGAGACCATCAGATAATAGAGCGTCGGCTTGACCTGGATGAACCACGGCTTCTGGAACGCCAGCGTCAGCCCGCCGAGCACCAGCACCATCGCCGCGGAAAACCATTGCATCGGCGAGACGTGGCCGAGCCGGACGAAGGAGAACAGCATCGCGACCAGGGTCGCGGCCATGAACAGGCCGGTCGATGCGTAGATCACCCGCGGATCGGCGGCGGTGCCGGGCGCGCTCGGATAGACATGCTTCAACAGCGCATAGCCGACGAAATAGACCACCAGCGGCCCGAGATCGAGGGCGAGGCGGAGCAACGGCCCGGGTTCGGGCTTGGCGATGGTGGTGGAACTCAAGACAATCTTCTCCACAACTCAACCGTTCTTGCCGAGCGCCGTCGAGGCACGCCTCTGCGGCGTGCGCAACGTCCCTCGACTGCGCTCGGGACGAACGAGAAATCTAGCATCGGGGTGTGAACCGGCGCTTACTTGCAGGCCGCCTTACTTCACCGTCGTCCGCGATCCCGCGATCAGCCCGGCCACCTCGTCGGGATCGAAGGGCTTGAAGTCGTCGAGCGTCTCGCCGACGCCGATCGCGTGGATCGGCAGGCCGAACTTCTCCGCCGCCGCAACCAGCACGCCGCCCTTGGCGGTGCCGTCGAGCTTGGTCATGACGAGGCCGGTGACGCCGGCGTCGCGGCCGAAGATCTCGATCTGGCTGATCGCGTTCTGGCCGGTGGTGGCGTCCAGCACCAGCACCACGTCATGCGGCGCCGCCGGGTTGAGCCGACCCAGCACGCGGCGGATCTTGCTGAGCTCGTCCATCAGCCCGGCCTTGTTCTGGAGGCGGCCGGCGGTGTCGACGATCAGCACGTCGGTGCCGATCGCGGTGCCCTGCTTCACGCCTTCCCACACCAGGCTGGCGGCGTCGCCGCCCTCCTTGCCGGTGATGATCGGCACGCCGATGCGCTCGGCCCACACCTTCAGCTGGCCGATCGCGGCGGCGCGGAAGGTGTCGCCGGCGACCAGCATCACCTGATAGTCCTGCTCCTGCAGCAGGTGGGCGAGCTTGGCGATGGTGGTGGTCTTGCCCGATCCGTTGACGCCGATCACCAGGATTACCTGCGGCCGCGGGAACGCCTCGATCTCCAGCGGCTTGGCGACCGGGCGGAGCACCTTGGCCACCTCGTCGGCGACGATCTGGCGCAGGCCGGCCTCGTCCAGGCCCTTGTCGTAGCGTTCGCTCTCCAGCCGGTCGCGGATGCGCATCGCGGTGACCGGGCCGAGATCGGAGGCGATCAGCGCCTCCTCGATCTCGTCGAGCGTCTGGCGATCCAGTTTTTCCTTGGTGAACAATCCGGAGAGATTGCCGCCCAGCCGCTCGGAGGTGCGGCGGAAGCCGGCGGCCAGCTTGTCGTGCCACGGTATTGCGGGGGTATCGCTCAAAGGGCGTCTCCGACGAGCATGTCGTCCTCGATATGGGTGATGCGGATCGCGACGACATCGCCGCGCCGGATGGCGTTGGTGGCGGCCCCGCGCGGCGCGGCGCCCGAAGCGAGGCGGGCCGGCGCGTAGCAGGCGGTGTGGCCGCGCCCGTCGAGCCGCTCGACCAGCAGCGACTGATCGGTGCCGACCAGCGTGCGGAGCCAATGCCGGCGACGCAGCGCGGCCGCCTCGCGCAACCGGCGCGCGCGCGCCGTGACGAGCATGGGGTCGAGCTGCGGCATCCGCGCGGCAGGCGTGCCGGTGCGGGCCGAGAAGGGGAAGACATGGGCGTGGACGATGTCGCACTCTTCCAGCAGGGCGAGGCTGTTCTGCGCCTGCGCCTCGGTCTCGGTCGGGAAGCCGGCGATCAGGTCGGCGCCGATGCTGATCTCGGGGCGGCGGGCCTTGAGGCGCTCGACCATGCCGATCGCCTCGGCGCGGCTGTGGCGGCGCTTCATGCGCTTGAGGATCATGTCGTCGCCGGCTTGCAGGGAAAGGTGGAGATGTGGCTGGACGCGGCTCTCCCCGGTCACCAGCGCGAACAGCCGCTCATCGATCTCGACCGAATCCAGCGAGGACAGGCGCAGCCGGGCGAGGCCGGGCACCAGCGTCAGCACCCGCTCGACGAGATGCCCGAGCGTGGGCGCGCCGGGCAGGTCCGGCCCGTAGCTGGTGGTGTCGACGCCGGTCAGCACCACCTCGTTATAGCCCTCGTCGACCAGCGCCTTGATGCGGTCGACGATGGCGCCGGCCGGAACCGAGCGGGACGGGCCACGGCCATAGGGGATGATGCAGAAGGTGCAGCGATGGTCGCAGCCATTCTGCACCTCGACGAAGGCGCGCGCGCGATCGCCGAAGCCGGCGGCGAGATGCGGCGCCGTCTCGCGCACCGCCATGATGTCGGACACGCGAACCTGGAGCGGCGAGGGGAGGAAGTTTGCCGCCGTCCGCTTCTCGCCATTGCCGATCACCGCCGTGACCTCGGGCATCGCCGCGAAGCTCTGCGGCTCGACCTGCGCCGCGCAGCCGGTCACGAGGATGCGGGCGCCGGGCCGGCGCTTGGCGGCGCGCTTGATCTCCTTGCGGGCCTGCTTGACCGCCTCGGCCGTCACCGCGCAGCTGTTGACGATGACGAGATCGTCCTGGTCGCCGGCCAGCGCGCGCATCGCCTCGCTTTCGGCGGCGTTCAGGCGGCAGCCGAGGGTGACGATCTCGGTCATGCCGGGAAGGCGTCCATGTCCAGTTCGCCGGTGAAGACATGGGTGGCGGGGCCGGTCATGCGGATCGTGCCGCCCGGTTGCCAGTCGATCACCAGTTCGCCGCCGGGCAGCGCCACCGTGACGCCGCTGTCGACGCGGCCCGAGCGGATCGCGGCGACGGCGGTGGCGCAGGCGCCGGTGCCGCAGGCGAGCGTCGCGCCGGCGCCGCGCTCCCACACGCGCAGCCGGATGCGGCTGCGGCTCTCGATGGTGGCGACGTTGACGTTGATCCGTTCCGGGAACACCGGATCATGCTCGATCGGGCGGCCCGCCGCTTCGAGATCGACCGCATCGGTGTCGGGCACGAAGAAGATGACATGCGGGTTGCCGACGCTCAGCGCGATCGGCGGGGCGATCGGGGCCAGCCCGTCCCACGCCAATGGCAGCGCCATCGTGTCCATCGGATAGTCGAGCGGCACCGCATCCCAGTCGAAACGGGGCGCCCCCATGTCGACGCTGGCGGCGCCGGTGGTGCCGATTTTCGTGATCGTCGCGTCGAGGATGCCGCCCAGCGTCTCGATGGTCGCGCCGTCGCCGAGCAGCATCGCCACGCAGCGGGTGGCGTTGCCGCAGCTTTCCACCTCGCTGCCGTCGCCGTTCCAGATCCGCATCCGCGCGGTGGCCACCGTGGAAGGCTCGATGACGATCAATTGGTCGCAGCCGATGCCGGTGTGGCGATCGGCGATCGCATGGGCGCGGGCCGGCGTGATCTCGACCGGCGCGACGCGCGCGTCGAACACGACGAAGTCGTTGCCCAGCCCGTGCATCTTGTGAAAGCGTTGCGCCATGCGCGCGATCTAGGGAAGGGCGGGGGCCAAGTCCACCAGTGCGGACGGTCAGGCGCGCTTCTGGGCGAGCCCTTCGTCGGGCAGCGGGCCGCGCGCGCTCGGCAGCAGGCCGGCTTCCGCCAACAGGCGGCGGGTGGCGGCGATCGCCATCGGCTTGCCGAAATGCCAGCCCTGGCCCTTGTTGCAGCCCATCTTGCGCAGGCTGTCGTAGATGCCCTGGTCCTCGATGCCCTCTGCCGTGATCGGCAGGTTGAGGCTTTCGCCGAGCCGCGAGATGGCGTTGACGATCGCGGCCGATTCCGGATCCTTGTTCATCGCCGTCACGAAGCTCTTGTCGATCTTGATGCGATCGAAGGGCAGCGCGCGCAGATGGGCGAGCGAGGAATAGCCGGTGCCGAAATCGTCCAGCGCGAGGCGGATGCCCTGATTCTTAAGGCTGCCGACGATCGACTGAGCGAGACTGAGATTCTGGAACAGCGAGCTTTCGGTGATCTCGATCTCCAGCCGGTTGGCAGGATAGCCGGTCTCGACCAGCAGCTTGACGATCTTCTGCGCCAGCCACGGGTCTTTCAGCTGGGCCGGCGCGATGTTCACCGACAGGGTGATGCTGGGATCCCAGTCACGCGCCTCCAGGAAGGCGCGGCGCATCACCGAGACGGACATGTCCGCGATCAGCCCGCATTCCTCGGCCACGGGAATGAAATTGTCGGGCGGGATCACGCCGCGGGTCGGATGCTCCCAGCGGGCGAGTACCTCGAAGCCGATGATCTTGCCGGTTTCGAGATCGATCTGCGGTTCGTAATAGGGCACGAACTGGCCGAGCGGGATGCCTTCGCGCAGGCCCGCCTCGACCGCGTTGCGGCTGACCAGCTCGCGCTCCATCGTCGCATCGAACCAGGCGTGGCGGCCCCGTCCGGCGCCCTTGGCGGCGTGCATGGCGATGTTGGCGCGGCGCAGCAGCGCTTCGACCGAGTGGCAATCGGATTCGGAACGGGCGATGCCGATCGAGGCGCCGATATGAGCGGTGACGGTCTTGGTGATGAGCGGCTGGCCGAGTGCGCCGACGATATAGTCGGCGATCGAATCGACCGTACTGGTGTGGCGCGCATCGAATGGCAGCAGCACCGCGAACTCGTCGCCATCGAGCCGGCCGGAAACCGCGGATGCGGGCAGGGCCTTGCGGATGATGTCGGCCGCTGCGCGCAGGATGGTGTCGCCTGCGAGATGGCCGTGCATCTCGTTGACGGTCTTGAAATGATCCAGATCGACGATCAGCAATGCCACCGCCTTGTCACGCCGCATCGCCTGCGCGATCATCGCGGCGCCTTCCTCAGCAAGCGACCGGCGGTTGAGGAAGCCGGTCAGGTCATCGGTGCGCGCGAGCGTGGTCGCGCGGGCCTCGGCCTCGTCGCGCTGGCTGCTGGTGGTGACGAGATCGCGATAGCGGCGCCAGCCGAACAGGATCAGCGCGAGGTTCAGCAGCATCCCCGCGATCAGCATGCGATCGCTCGAGCCGATATCCCGTGCGTGGCTGGTGCGGCCGAGCAGATTCTCCAGCGAGCCGACATAATGCCAGCCGCTGCCCGCAAATATGACGATGCCCGCCAGCACGATTCCGCCGGTGACGAGATCGCGCCGAGCCCGGCTCACCGCCCTTGCGGCGTAATTATCGTCGGCCCGTCGCTTCGCCATCCCTGCCAAATCCCTGCCAATTCCCTGTTTCGGCAAGGTCCGTCTTCGTCGTAAAGCGTGTAGAAGCCGTAAAGATCGCCGCATTCGCCGGGCCGATACGCCCGCGCTCGACTTCGGCTTGCGTTTGGACGCGCGCTCGGCTAACTGCCGCCGCGATCGTTCCGCAAGGATCGTGATGGCTCCAGCACCGATCCTTTTGAGGGTCGTGCCCGCCGGCCGGCGAGTTTCGCCCGCCGGCGCTTTGTGCGTTGAGGCTATCGCGACATCCGAGCGGCTATGGAGTGTGGCGCATGTTCGAGAGTCTGAGCGAAAGGCTGGGTGGCGTTTTCGATCGCCTGCGTGGTCGTGGTGCGCTCAA